>JAEZDF010000155.1 GCA_023429685.1 Bacillota bacterium | reverse complement strand
TACATCGTTTCGGGTGCGGTAATCTTTAACAGTGCCAGCACGTTTTTAAGCGTGATGCGTACGGCACTGCACAGGTTCAGGCGTGCCTGCATCAGCGGCTCGTCGTCGCTTTTTACACGGTGCGCGTTATAAAACTTATGGAACATCGTCGCAAGATCCACACAGTAGCGGGTCATGCGGGCAGGGTCGTAGTTCTTTGCCGCCTCGTCCACCTCACCCGGCAGCTTTGCCAGGTGGCGAATCAGCTCCATCTCCTCGCGAGAGGACAGCTTGCAAAGCTCTTCGGGGGCGCAGGCGCGCATGTTAGTGCCCTCTGCTCCTAAATTCTTAAAGATGCTGCAGATCCTTGCGTGCGCATACTGTACGTAGTAAACGGGGTTTTGCGCACTCTGTTCTACGGCAAGGTCAAGGTCAAAGTCGAAATGGCTGTTGGGCTCACGAAGGTTAAAGTAGAAACGCGCTGCATCCACCGGCACCTCATCAAGCAGGTCGTTAAGCGTAATTGCCTTACCAGTGCGCTTGCTCATGCGCACCACGGTGCCGCCGCGTACAAGGCGAACCAGCTGCATCAATACGATGTCCAGTCGGTCGCTGTCAATGCCAATTGCGGTCATAGCACCCTTAAGCCTACCCACATGTCCGTGGTGGTCGGCACCCCAGATGTTGATGACCTGATCATATCCGCGCTCCACAAACTTGTTGTAGTGGTAAGCGATATCCGCGGCAAAATAGGTGGGAATGCCATTTGCGCGAACCAAAACATCATCCTTTTCCGCGCCGAAGGCGGTGGCCTTGTACCACAAGGCGCCGTCCTTTTCGTAGGTATAGCCGTTTTTCGCAAGCAAGAGGAGTGCCTCCTCAATCTTGCTGGGCTTGCCTTCGTGCAGAACGCTTTCGTAAAACCACTTATCGTAGTTGACACGGTACTGTCCAAGGTCGTCTCTGAGTTTTTCCACATTTCGAGGTAGCGCAAACTCAACGAGCGCCTTCTTGCGCACGTCTTCGTCGGCGCTTACATAACCGTCGGCATGGATAGCGGCAAACTCCTTTGCGCGCTCCTTAATATCATCACCCTGATAGCCGTCCTCGGGGAAATCAATGTTATCTTTGTACAGCTGAAGATAGCGCGCGTTCAATGAGTTCGCGAACTTCTCAATCTGGTTGCCTGCGTCGTTTACATAAAACTCTCTTGTTACGTCAAAGCCCGCATACTCCAGCACCGCCGCAAGACAGTCGCCCAAAGCACCGCCGCGGGCGTTGCCCATGTGCATAGGACCAGTGGGGTTTGCGGATACGAACTCCACCATCGTTTTTTTGCCTTTACCGTAACTTGTGCGCCCATACCGCTCGTCCTCGGTCAAGACAGCCATCACGCTCTTAGCAAACCACGAAGCATCCAAAAAGAAGTTGATAAAGCCCGGTCCTGCAATCTCGCAGCGAGCAAACGAAGTGCCCTCTAATACGCAGTAGTCGCAGATGATTTCCGCAATGCGTTTGGGAGGCAGGCGAAACGCGCGTGCGCTCACCATAGCGGCGTTGGTCGCAAAGTCACCGTGGGTGGTATCTGCGGGAATCTCAATGGTAAATGCAGGCATCGTTTCTGCGGGCAGATCGCTTGCGGCAACCGCGCGTCCTATGGACGCAAGCAAAATATCCTTGAGCTCATTTTGAGCGGTTTTAATCAGATCGGCCATTGATGTGATCCTTCCTTTCTGGGTGCTGCGCGGCTTGGGGATAAGCAAAGGGTTCGGCAGTAAGCCCCAATGCACAAGACCCGTTTGAAAGAGCTATCTTTCAAACTTTTGACACTCCTTGACGTTGATATACACCTCGTTTTCACTGGCAAGGCTTGAATTGATATCAAGCGAATACTTAAAGCTGACGTCACCGCCGCTGTCGTTTAGGCTGTTGGTGATGCTGTCAGAGAACACCCCAATCATAATCTCGCCCTCGCCGGTATCGTAGTGACACAGATGACGCTTGCCCTTTTCAATAATCAGCTCCGAGCGGTTTGCGCCCCGCCGCTTGAGTACCACGCTGTTGTCACCCTCAACCTCCAGCATCGTTGTCGTGCCCGCAAAGCCTGTAGCCTCCGACTCCTTGTAGCAGATAATCTGCTTGCCATTTTTGGTAAACAGGTTGCCTAGTGTGGTAAGCTCCATGGTATCCGACTCGCCGTCTATACTGGAGATTCCCTTAATAGAAATCAGTACATCCTTTTTCATTGCAAAGCCCATGCCTTTCCGTTTTTATGCCCAGTCGTATAAACACAAATATTAGTCCGCAAAGCCTTTACGGTCAGTAGTTCTCAATGTCGATGATATGTACGTTTTCCTTAATATGCCCTCCAAGAAAACGCTCGGCGATTGGGGCGAAATCGTCCGCCTGGTCGCTGATGTAAAAGCGAACCCCGCCTTCCTCTGCGCGGTTGTTCACAAGCCCCATTGCCTTGAGCGAGGCAGCGGCAAAACGCGCCGTTTCCTTGCCCGCGTCAATCAAGGCAATGTCGTCGCCCAGAATATCCGAGATGATGGGGTATAAAAGCGGATAGTGGGTGCAACCGAGGATTACCGTGTCTAGCTCTTCGTCTTTCAGGTCGTGCAGATACCCCTCGGCAACCAGCCTGGTAACGGGGTTATCCCGGTCGATAAAGCCGTTTTCCACCAGCGGAACAAACAGCGGACAGGCCTTGCCAACCACACGTGCGTTTGGCTTAATTGAACGAATTGCCTTGCCGTATGCGCCGCTGCGCACCGTTGCGGAGGTGCCGATAATACCGATGCCGCTACCCCTACTTGCGGCGCATGCCGCCTGAGCGGCGGGGTCAAGTACGCGGATGACAGGGATGGTATACTCCGCCGCCATCTGGTCGGTTAAGATGGAGCTTACCGTGCCGCAGGCGATGATGATTAGCTTGACATCGTGCGTCAGCAAAAAGCGAATATCCTGCCGCGCGTATTTTAAAATGGTTTCACGGCTGCGGCTGCCATAAGGCACGCGCGAGGTGTCGCCAAAATACACGATATTTTCATGGGGCAGAAGCTCTTTTAGCTCCTTGACGGTGGTAAGCCCGCCAAGACCTGAATCGAATACGCCGATGCTTCGATTATCCATTCCTACCTCCCGGTTCGCATAGGGTTCGTTTTTCATTGCTGGGTTAAATTAGAAACTTACGCTCGAGCGAAAGGGTAATCAGCCGGTCTATCAGCTCGGGGTAAGGGATGCCGTATGCCTCAAACAGCTTAGGGTACATGCTGATGTGCGTAAAGCCGGGGATGGTGTTAATCTCGTTAAGCAGCACTGTGCCGTCCTTCTTTACAAAGAAATCGACGCGAGAAAGCCCCGCACAGCACAGAGCCCGATAGGTTTTCACTGCCATGTCCCGTACGGTCTGCGCCGTTTTCTCGTCAATACGGGCTGGGATATAAAGGTCGGTGGTGTCGTCAATGTACTTTGCGTTGTAGTCGTAGAACACCGCCTTGGGTGCTATCTCCCCCACAACCGATGCGATGGGCGCGTCGTTGCCAAGCACCGCGCACTCGATCTCCTGCCCAACGACCGCCTGCTCCGCCACCACCTTTTTATCGTGGGTCAGTGCAAGAATAGCCGCCTGCCTTAAGCTCTCTTTATCGCTTGCGCGGCTTACGCCGACCGACGACCCCGCGTTGGCGGGTTTTATAAACATCGGGTAACCGAGTTTTTCACTTAATCGTTTTTCCAGTGCATCAAAGTCATTTAGTGCATCGGCGTAAAACCAATCCCACGGCGTACTGGGTATACCCGCGCCGTCGGTGGTAATGCGCGCAATGACCTTATCCATACACACGGCGCTTGAAAGGGTGTCGCAACCCACAAACGGGATGCCCGCAACGGTAAACAGACCTTGCAGTGTGCCGTCCTCGCAGTTTTTGCCGTGCACAACGGGGAACACCGCATCCAAACGGGTCATCGACGCAGTGCCGTCGGGCGAAAGCTCCACAATGCCGTGAACCGAGCGGTCGGGACTGACAAACGCGGGGGCGGTATGACCCGATTCCACCCATCGGTTTTCACGAATATCCTCAATGTCACCGGTGTAGCGCAGCCAGCGACCGTCCTTGGTAACGCCAAGCATGACAACGTCATATTTCTGCCTGTTAATGTTATGAAGCACCGAGCTTGCGCTAATCAGCGATACCTCGTACTCGCTGGATGCGCCGCCGAACACAACCCCGATAGTAAGTCTTGACAAGATGCGTCACTCTCCCGTAATATAAAAGGATAGAATACCTATATTAATATAAAGCATATTGAAAGCGAACAAAAAGTAGTACGGTAGGCGCGGGCAAAACCGCCCCCGTAACTACAAACAATACAGTTCATTCTAGCAAAATACAAGGGCAAAAGCAATATTTATTCGCCGTTACATGAAAAAACCAATGGCATACGCTTAAAATATAGGGACATGCTGTTGACTTATACTTCATTCTATGCTATATTTATGATACCTCTAAAAGGGTTATTTTTTTTGCGCGCATTTTTATGCGCCATAAAATAGCTTGCGGCAACGCCGCACCATGGGGCCACAGGGTCCTTTGTTTTTTCGAGGGAGGCAAAAAAATCCGTTTTATTGGAGGTGCCGATATGAGAGTTCGGGTAACCATGGCTTGCACCGAATGCAAGCAGCGCAACTACAACACCATGAAGAACAAGAAGAACGACCCCGACAGACTGGAAATGAATAAGTATTGCCGGTTCTGTAAGAAACACACATCCCACAAGGAAACCAAGTAAGGGAAGAACAGGAGGGACCATAATGACCGCGAGTTCAGAAAAGAAAGAGCGCAAATTCAGTCCTGCACGTTTCTTCCAAAGGATAGCCCGCTTTTTTAGAGACATGCGTGGCGAGACGAAAAAAATCGTTTGGCCGACATGGAAGCAGCTGTGGAGCAGCACCCTATTGGTGCTTGCCATCATGCTGGGTGCGGGAGTAATCATCTGGGTGCTTGACGTTGTGTTCGGCGCGTTGGTGAAGCTAGTCCTTGGTGCCTGATTTTAGCGTAGGCGGGAGGAAACACTATGTCTGATGCCGCAAAGTGGTATGTTGTACACACCTATTCGGGTTACGAGAACAAGGTTGCGGGCAACCTCGAAAAGATGGTTGAAAACCGCAGGCTGCAAGAACTGATTCAAGAGATTAGGGTTCCCACCGAAAAGGTAATAGAGTACAAGGATGACAAAAAGCGCGAGGTAGAGCGCAAAATCTTTCCCGGATATGTTCTGGTAAAGATGATTATGGATGACGACTCCTGGTACGTTGTACGCAATATCCGTGGTGTCACCGGCTTTGTGGGTCCCGCATCCAAGCCCATTCCTTTAACAGAAGAGGAAGTTGCGGCGCTGGGTGTTGAGAAAAAACAGATTGAGGTCCGTTTTGCCGTAGGCGATTCCATTCGTGTTACGAGTGGTCCGCTCGAAGGCTTTATCGGAACTGTCGAGATGATTGACGCCGACAAGAACAAGCTGCGTGTCATCGTTTCGATGTTCGGCCGCGAAACTCCTGCAGAGCTTGAGCTCGATTGGGCAGAGCCTGTGGAGTAACCACCGCAGTCGGTAGTTTTTCATCCGGGTTATTCGGGGTAACGCCCGGCACAAAAAATGCCCCGGCTTTTCGCGCGGCGTAGTTGCCGTGCATGGGCGCGCTCCGCAAGGCGGGGTAAGCGTCCGGTGGGAGGAATAAAAATACTCTTTATTCCGTAAGCTACCACGTTATTTTGGAGGTGCAAAAAATGGCTCAAAAGGTTGTGGGCTTTATTAAGCTCCAGATACCGGCCGGCAAGGCCACTCCGGCGCCGCCCGTTGGTCCTGCGCTGGGTCAGCACGGCGTCAACATTATGGCATTTACAAAGGAATTTAACGAGCGTACGAAAAACGATGTGGGTCTGATTATCCCTGTCGTAATCTCCGTTTATGCCGACCGTTCTTTCAGCTTTGTAACCAAAACCCCGCCGGCTGCTGTGCTTATTAAAAAGGCATGCGGCATTGAAACGGCTTCGGGTGTGCCCAACAAGACCAAGGTTGCAAAGATTACCAGGGAGCAGATCAGAAAGATCGCTGAGCAGAAGATGCCCGATCTCAATGCCGCTAACGTTGATACCGCTATGACTATGGTAGCTGGTACAGCCAGAAGCATGGGCGTTGAAGTCGTAGACTGATTGCTTCCGGGTGGGAGGAAATTTCCGCTATTAACCACTCAATTAGGAGGAACATGAGATGAAACACGGCAAGAATTATCAGGACAGCGCAAAGCTCGTCGACCGCGCAAAGCTGTACGACGCGCAGGAAGCGCTCGATTTATGTGTTAAGACCGCAAAGGCAAAGTTCGACGAGACCGTCGAGATTCATGTGCGCTTGGGCGTAGACTCCCGTCATGCCGACCAGCAGGTTCGCGGCGCGGTTGTACTGCCCAACGGTACCGGTAAAAAGGTACGCGTACTGGTGTTTGCAAAGGGCGATAAGGCAGACGACGCAACCAAAGCGGGTGCGGAGTATGTTGGAGCCGAGGATCTGGCTACAAAAATCCAGAACGAAGGCTGGACCGACTTTGACGTTGTTATCGCAAGCCCCGACATGATGGGCGTGGTAGGTCGTCTTGGTAAGGTGCTTGGTCCCCGCGGACTAATGCCAAACCCCAAGGCCGGCACCGTAACCCCCGATGTTGCCCGTGCGGTAACCGAGGCAAAGGCCGGTAAGATTGAGTATCGTCTTGACAAAACAAACATCATCCACTGCCCCATCGGCAAGGCCTCTTTTGGCATTGAGAAGCTTAGCGAAAACTTTGACACCCTGATGGGTGCCATTGTAAAGGCAAAGCCCGCTGCGGCAAAGGGTCAGTACGTCAAGAGCTGCGTCATCGCCACCACCATGGGCCCCGGCGTACGCATCAACCCCTCAAGGTTTGTCTAATTGCCTTATTAAGGTGTTGACAGATTGCGTTAACGCGTAGTATAATAGCAACGTTGTCTTTTCCAAAGACAGCAGGCGCCTATTTGTGTTATTTAAGACATTTGGGCATAATGGGTTAAATTCTCCCGCCTGCCGAGGAACTGCGATGAATTTTTGATATAGGCTGTACGCTTGTAGAGGATATTTCATTGCCCTTTCTTCCGGCTTTCGGGAGAAAGGGCATTTTTGTTGCGCAAGAACGCCTTTTAAATATCTGGGAGGTGAACTTCAAGTTGCCAAGTGAGAACGCATTAAAATCCAAACAGCAGTTTGTCGAGGAGCTTTCTCAACAGCTTAAGGATGCTTGTGCCGGCGTACTCGTCGACTACAAGGGCATTACGGTTGCTGATGATACAAAGCTTCGCCGCGAGCTGCGTGAGGCAGGCATCGAGTACGCTGTTGTAAAAAACACCATGCTTCGATTCGCTGCAAAGAACGCAAGCCTTGACGGTCTGGACTCCGTGTTGGAGGGTACCACCGCTCTTGCAACAAGCAAGGAAGACCCCGTAGCAGCTGCAAAGATTCTGTGCAAGTTTGCAGACGCTTCAAAGGGTAAGTTTACAATCAAAGCCGGTTTTGTGGACGGAGAGATTCTCGACGCCAAAAAGACCGCTGAGCTTGGAAACCTGCCTTCAAAGGAACAGCTGCTCTGCCAGCTGCTTTCCGTACTCAACGGCAATATCCGTGGTCTTGCCGTTGCGCTTAACGCCATTGCCGAAAAGCAGGGCGAAGCTGCTCCTGCTGCCGAGTAATTAACCGCAGTTTGCGACCCGAAACAATGGCAATGTGCCGTAAAACAAAAATATTGGGAGGTATCATTTAAATGGCTTCTGAGAAAATTACTAAATTTGTAGAAGAAATCAAGACACTGACTGTTCTTGAGTTAAACGAGCTGGT
>JAEZDF010000083.1 GCA_023429685.1 Bacillota bacterium | reverse complement strand
GCGGTTTGGCAAACAGCTTGCCCGCAAATACCTTTTTAATAAAGATCTGCAGCATGCTCGCCGTGATGTCAAAGTCGGCGATAACGCCGTCCTTGAGCGGACGAATGGCAACGATGGAACCGGGTGTACGTCCGATTACCTCCTTGGCCTCGGCGCCCACGTATTTGACGGTATCAGAGCGGGTATCCACCGCAACCACAGAAGGCTCACGCATAATAATGCCCTTGCCCTTCATAAATACCAGCGTATTTGCCGTGCCTAAATCAATTCCAATATCTTTTGAAAACATGTTTTTCCCCTTTCGACCCCAAATCGGTCAACCCTCATGAATGTATATTCTCGTTATCGCCAAAAAGCGAAGTTGTCAAACTTAAAAGAAAGAGAAAGCAGAACCGTTGCAGATACTATTATAACGCCTTGGGTCTTTTTACTCAATAGATATTTTAAACAATTCCAGTTTTTTGGAAACCTCCGCCACCGGCAGCCCCACCACAGTAAAGAAATCGCCCTCGATGCGTCGGCACAACAGGCAGCCGTATCCCTGAATTCCATAGGCGCCCGCCTTGTCAAACGGCTCGCCGGTGTCCATGTAGCGTGCGATGTCCTCGTCGCTTAGGTGGTAAAAGAACACCTCGGTGCGGCTGTAAAACTGCTCGATGCCCCCTCTTGCCGCAAAGCACACACCGGTGTATACAAAGTGGCTGCGCCCCGAGAGCATGCGAAGCATATCGCAGGCATCCTCGCGGTCGCGCGGCTTACCAAGGATGTGATCATCCACCGCCACCACCGTGTCGCTGCCGATGACAACCGCGTCGGGATGGTTTGCTAGCACCGAGCACGCCTTAATGCGCGCTAGCTCCATTACAAGCTCGTGGTGCGCAAGTGGTTCGTCTACAATCTCCTCCTCACAGGAGGGGATGACGGTAAAGTCTGTTGTAACATAACGCAAAAGCTCTGCCCTTCTGGGCGAGGCGGAGGCAAGTATCAGCTTCATACAGCAATGTTCCTTTTTACTATATCATAATATACAACGAGCAAGACCCGCCCTGCACGTCATTACAGCCTCTTGAGCAGGGGCTTGTACAAAAACAGTGCAAGAACTAGCAGGATAATCTGTGCGATGTTGATGGTCAGGGTAAGCCCCAGCGCCACGCTTACAACCGAGAGGTCGAGCACAAACGGCTGCGAAACGGGGATACCCACCGAGACGGTGTACGCAAGCCATGAAAGTGCCGAGATGCCCTCAAACACCCTGCCCGCAAACTCCCCGAGCAACACCGCGCACAAGAACAGCAGTAAGGCGATAAAGATACGCTTTGCCTTCATGGGTACCTCCGTCTGTCCCCCAAAAGGACGTCTGATATTTGTTAGAACGTGCGCTTGCGCGGGCGTTATCTTCCGGTAGAGCCAAAGCCCCCGGCACCGCGCGCGGTATCGTCAAGCGTGTCGCACTCTACAATTTCGGGCAGAACCACGGGCGCAATGATCATCTGCGCGATGCGCTCGCCGGTTTGAATGGTGTATGGCTCGCTGCTGTGGTTTGTAAGCCCCACAATCACTTCGCCCCGGTAGTCGCTGTCGATCACACCGACGCAGTTGCTCGGCGCAATGCCGAACTTAATGGCAAGCCCGCTGCGCGCATACACAAACGCGGCGTAATCGGGGCAGGGTAGCGCAACAGCAATGCCGGTGGGGATGCGCACCAGCCCGCCCGGTCGCACGGTGACAGGCTCATCGAGCAGGGCGTACAGGTCGTGTCCAGCGCTGCCCTCTGTCGCGCGCTTTGGCAGCACCGCGCCGTCACGCAGCCGTTTTACACACAGTTTCAATACACTCACTCTCCCTTGGTCGGTTCATATGGGTAGACGTGGGGATGGTTACAACACACCGCGGTAATATAGCCCGCGGGTAAACTCCTCCGGCGGGGTGCCGCCGGTTTGGTAGCTGTCAATCACCGTTAGGGTCTCGTCCGCCGCCTCGTCGGTAAACAGCAATGTGATAAAATCAAGCCCCCGCAGCTCGGGCAGGCGGTCAGTCAGGTACAACGTGCGGCAGTTAAAGATCTCGCTTGCCGCGCCCTCGCACGCTACCCAGAAGCGGTTATTTAGGCGGTCGAACATGTATCCGCCGCGTGCGCCGCATGCCTTGCAGGTTCTTGTGTGGTTGAGCGGGCAGCAGCGCACCAGCATGAGCGGGAGCCTACCGTACGCAATGATGCCTCGCGGTAGTTCGCCCATCAGTGTGCGCGCGTGCGCAAGGTCAAGCTCAATAGAGAGCTCGGTATCCTGCAGCCCAAGCCCGCGCAGCTCGTCTAGCGAAAGCGAGTTTGTGGTATTTAGTGAATACCCGCCGTACAGCTGCATCCCTAGGCGATGCCCTAGTTCAATCGCGCCCAGTCCGGGGGCGTACAGCTTGTCTATTCCAAGGTCTTTGACATCCTGTAGCTGACGAAGTACGTCCTCCTCCTGACCAAACATCCCACGCGGGGGGCAGGCTATTACCTTGTGCAGCACCGGCGCAAGCTGCGCTGAGTGAGACAGTATCTCGCCCACGGGTAGGTACAGGGCATCGAGCGCGTCCAAACGGTCAAGCGGAATCTGATCAAAGCGGCGAAACCGCGCCCGCAGTGCGGGCAGGGGCTGAGCGTCGCGTTTTGGCAAACGAACTGGTGTCGGTAACGGCAGTACGTCCCGCTTTATCGGTTGGGTGCGCAGGGTTATCAGCTGCTCGGCACAATCGCGGCGCAGTGCGTTAATCCAAGCGTTTGGCACCATCAGTGTCTCGTCGATGTCAAACGAGATATCTCGTGAGTAAAACGGCGTGCCGCCCAGCTTTTCTATCGCACCCCGTGCTCGCACCGCGTCGGTGGGGCTGTTTACCGCTACTTCGGGGATCTCGCCGAGTGCAACGGCACGGTTACCGTCCTCGTCTGTGGCGGTAAGCGATACTCGCTGCCCCGCCTTTTGGGTATATAAAAAATCCACCGCAACGCGGGGTGTTTGTCGGTCATACAGGCGCGCAAGGTCTTTTAGTACGCCCTGCGCCGCCGTGACATCCTCTTTTTCGCGGGTGCCGAACATCCCCTCGCCGCGCTTTGCCTCATAGTAGCCCGCGGTAAAGCCGCTGCGCGAAAACACCGCCTGAAGCTGAGACAGCTGAGCGTCCATCAGTGTGCCGCCACGGGAGGACACGCACGCGCTGACCGCCGCAGCGACGTATTCGGGGCGCTTAAGCCTGCCCTCGATCTTCACGGAGCTTACCCCGATTGCGGCAAGGGATGGGATCTCCTTTACAATCGAAAGGTCCTTTAACGAAAGCCCGCATGCATCGTCACCGCGGTTAGCAGCAAAGGGTAGGCGGCAGGGCTGGGCGCACTGCCCGCGGTTGCCGCTGCGTCTGCCTGCCACAGCGCTTAGATAGCACTGACCAGAAACCGACATGCACAAGGCACCATGTACAAAAACCTCAGTCTCGATGGTACAGTGTGAGGTAATGTCACGCAGCTCGTTATACGAAAGCTCCCGCGCGAGAATAACGCGCGAAAACCCCTGTTTTTGCAAAAAAAGAGCGCCCGAAAGCGTGTGCACCGACATCTGGGTAGAGCCGTGCAGGGGCATAGAGGGGCAGATTTCTTTAACAAGGGCTGCAACCCCTAAATCCTGAACAATCATAGCGTCTACACCCGCATCCGCTGCCTCGGCTATCAGCGCGGCGGCGGCGGGAAGCTCGCGGTCAAACAATAGGGTATTCAGGGCAAGGTAAAGCTTTGCGCCGTGCAGGTGGCAGCTTGCCGCCGCATCGCGCAGGGCGTGTGTGTCAAAGTTCTCGGCAGAGCCGCGTGCAGAAAAAGAGGTTGCGCCGATGTATACCGCGTCTGCGCCGCACCGCAGTGCCGCGCTTAGTGCGTCGGGACCGCCCGCCGGGGCGAGTATCTCTGGTTTATTCATATTCATTCAATAGCCGACCGTTTGGTCGTGCCTGCTAAGCTCCTTTTTTAATCGATCCAGTTCTTTTCGCAGCTCGGTTACCTCACTGCGGCTGCGCGATGCGTCCTCAAGGTAATCCTTGATCTGGCTGCGCAGGTTTTCCGCCCCGGTATTGGTATTGTTTAGCTCATCGAGCGTATCCATACAGCACAAAAGCAGTGCCTTGGTCATGGACAGGTTGGAGTTTTGCTGCATCATATGTTCCACAATGTTGCTGATATATTCACCAAGCTTGGCAACATATTCGGGGTCTTCCGCCGTCGAGATATAGTAGTTGGTACCACAGATGCAGAGCTTCACCGTATTAACAGGTTCCATACAGTCCACTTCCTCCAATCGTCGTTTGTCGCGTTTCGTTTTATATTCATTGCAACAGAAACACTCACAATGAAGACATATATTATAGTATAATTCATTTTTATGTATTATGAAAGACCCCAAGCGGACAATTGCGGTTATTTTTACAGAAAGTTATGAAGAATACAAGGATTATTTTACGTCGGCAACAGGGGTTACCGTTTGCCAAGGACACTGAAAGTATTGTATAATGGTATTGTTTAAAAAACTACAATTCTGTTAATTTGAAGTAGTAGCATGTCGTGCGCTGTCGATTATATGCACCGCGTTTCGATTTACGCTTCGTTATTTCGGTCGCACCCGATACAAAACCCTGACCATCAGCGAAAGGATCGTGTTATTTACTATGGATGCTCTATTTACTCCTACTCAACTTCGCTCTATGATTGAACTAAAGCTGCAAAACGAATTTTCGGTCACCCCGGCAGAGGCGTCGGATGAACTGTTTTACAAGGCTCTGGCTCTGGTTGTGCGCGAGACCCTTGCCGACAAACGCCGCCATTTTGCGGCAAAGGTTGACGGCAAGGGCGCAAAGCGTGTGTACTACCTGTGCATGGAGTTTTTGCTCGGGCGGTCGCTTAAAAATAACCTTTACAACCTCGGTATTGAAACGGTGGCGGGCGAGGTGCTTGCCCAGATGGGTGTCGAGCTGGAAAACCTGTACGAGCACGAGCCGGACGCGGGTCTTGGCAACGGGGGCTTAGGCAGGCTGGCCGCCTGCTTCTTGGATTCGCTTGCGTCGCTAGACTACCCCGCGACGGGCTACTCAATCCTGTACGAATACGGCATATTCAAGCAGCGCATCATCGACGGCTGGCAGACCGAGCTACCCGACAACTGGCTGCCCGGTGGTGACATCTGGCTGGTGGAACGCCGCGACCAAGCGGTGGACGTTCGCTTTGACGGCGAGATTAAGGATAGCTGGCAGGACGGCTACCACGAGGTTCGCCACGTAAACTATGTTACCGTTAAGGCGATTCCGTGTGATATGTACCTTTCGGGCTTTCACTCCGAGGGGGTAAGCAAGCTGCGCCTGTGGAAGGCGGTAAGCCCGGGGCTTGATATGGAGCTGTTTAACAAGGGCGACTACCTGCGCGCCATGGGGCAGAACTCGATGGCGGAGGTCATCAGCAAGGTGCTGTACCCCAACGACAACCACATCGAGGGCAAAAGTCTGCGCCTGCGTCAGCAGTACTTTATGTGCGCTGCCTCGGTTGCGGACATCTGCCGCAAGCACCTAAAGACCTACGGTACACTCGAAAATCTTCCCGAGAAGGTCGCCATCCACATCAACGACACCCATCCCGCCCTTGCCATCCCCGAGCTGATGCGCATTTTGCTCGACGAATGCGGCTATTCGTGGGAGAAGGCGTGGAAGCTGGTGACGGGCACGTTTGCCTACACCAACCACACCGTAATGAGCGAGGCGCTCGAGGTATGGGGCGAGGATTTATTCCGTGCAACCCTGCCGCGCATTTGGCAGATTGTACACGAAATTAACGAGCGATGCTGCCACGCGCTGTTTGAACAAACGGGGGATATGGCGAAGGTTGGGCGCATGGCGGTGGTGGCAAACCATCAGGTGCGCATGGCAAACCTGTCGGTGCTTGCCGGGCATTCGGTCAACGGTGTCTCGCGCATCCATTCCCAGATACTAAAGGACAGCGTGTTTCATGACTTCTACACCGTCATGCCCGAGAAGTTTTGCAACGTAACCAACGGCATTGCGTCAAGACGTTGGCTGTACCAGTCCAACAAGCCGCTGACTTCACTGTTAAACGAGCTGATTGGCGACGGCTATATCAAGGATACGGCGCAACTTAGCAAGGTAATGAAATATGAAAACAACCCCGAGGTGTTAACCCGTCTTGCCGCGGTCAAACGCGAAAACAAGGAGGCGTTTGCGCGATATATACACGAGAGCACCGGCGTTGCGCTAAACTGCGACTCGATCTTTGACGTGCAGGTCAAACGCCTGCATGAGTATAAGCGCCAGCACCTGAACGCGCTGCACATCATCACCCAGTACCAGTGGCTGCTTGAAAACCCCGACGCGGATTTTGTACCGCGCACCTACATCTTTGGCGCAAAGGCGGCACCCGGCTACTACCTGGCAAAGCAGATCATTCGTTTAATCTGCACGCTGTCTAAGGAACTTGAGCAGGACAGCCGCCTGCGCGACAAGCTGCGGGTTTTGTATCTGGAGGATTACCGCGTTACGCTGTCCGAGCTTTTAATGCCGGCAAGCGAGATATCCGAGCAGATCTCCCTTGCGGGAACCGAGGCGTCGGGCACGGGCAACATGAAGCTGATGTTAAACGGCGCGGTTACCTTAGGCACGCTGGACGGCGCGAATATCGAGATTATGGATGCGTGCGGTGACGACAACATCATCGTGTTCGGCATGACCGCCGAGGAGGTTTCTTCGCTGCGCGAGGGCTACTCGCCCGCCGAGGTGTATAAGGCAAACGAAACCGTCCGCCGCGCGGTTGACCTTTTGACGACGGGCATCGGTGGCAACACGTTTGAGGAGATCGCCCAATCGCTCAAAAACAGTGACCCGTACATGGTGCTTGCCGACTTTAACGCTTACGCGAAGGCGCAGCGATACGCCGAAAAGTGCTATACCGAGCAAAACAGGTGGCAGCGTATGTCGCTTGCTAATATCGAGGGGGCGGGGCAGTTTTCCGCCGACCGCTCGATTGGCGAGTACGCAAAGGGCATCTGGCGGCTGTAATACTGAGCTGATTGATACAAAGGAGGAACTGGCATGCTGTGTTTCTTTAACCGCAAAGAGGTGTACATCGGCTTTTCGTTAAGTGACTTTGCCCGCGTGCGCGATACGCTGGTGGCAAACGGCATCCGCTATAACACCAAGGTGGTGGATATGAGCGGCAGGGGTCGCGGCGTGCGAAGCGCACTCATTGCGACGGAGAGATATTCCTCCTCGGCGGGCTACACATCGTATAGCAACCAATACTACGTGTATGTACACAAGGATGACTATGACCGTGCGGTGCATCTGCTGGGCAGGTAAGGTTCTTGTTTGCCGACGGATTGTATGTTGTATGATATTGCATAAAAAAGAGGAACCGGAAAGATTATTCTTCCGGTTCCTCTTTTTTCTATAAAATGCTTTGTCAGC
Organism: Bacillota bacterium; assembly: GCA_023429685.1. Taxonomy (GTDB): domain Bacteria; phylum Bacillota; class Clostridia; order Oscillospirales; family Ruminococcaceae; genus Acetanaerobacterium. The sequence goes on along the minus strand of JAEZDF010000083.1, from coordinate 1,591 downwards.
TCATGATACGTTTGTAGATGGTGGTGTTTTTGAGCGCCCTTCGCACCGCAAAGGCTAATGGCACCGCAACCGCGCAGGCGATGATGGCGTTGGTCAGTGAGGTGGCGGCCTTTACCGCAACGTTAACCCACGCAACCTCTACGGTGGTGCGGTCAAACCAGATGTTAAACACAAAGCTTTTGGTTAGGTAAAGCACCACGTAGGTGAGCGAGCCGGACACCGCGCCGATGATGTTGGTGACGGTGTTGTCGCCCTTTCTACCCCCCGCGTGGGCGATAACGCCGCACACAAACGCAAGCAAAAACTTAAACACCAGCGTATACGGCGCGCTGGAGATGTACACAGGGTCGACTAGGTCAAACACAAACGAGCCAAGCCCTGCGGCAAGACCACCGTTTAGTCCGCCCAGTAAAAGACCCGCAAGCAGACACAGCACGTTGCCAAGATGGATGGCGGTGTTGTCGCCGAACGGCGTGGGAATCTTTATGCGCAAAAAGGACGAAGCGAACACAAGCGCCGCCAAAAGACCCACCGCAACAATGGTATACAGGTCAAATCTCTTTTTGGTTTGGGATTGACTGGACATAAACATAGCACCCTTCTCTTACGAAATGTGCAGCGTTCTTTTTTCCTTACAACGGCTTGTAGTCCGACAACATCTGGTTTTGACCCAGCCACGGCAGCGTTTTTTCAAGCATGATGCCCTCGCGGGTATCGGTACCAAAGCCAAACGTGGTGTTGATGGTAAGCTCCGCAAAGCGGGTGGCGCGGTCTACCGCCATGGGCAGGCTGTAGCCCGTCAGAAGCGAGCCGGTCAAAACGCTTGCGAACACGTCCCCCGTACCCGGATAGTGAACCGGCACATAGTTGCACCGCACCGTCCAGTACGCGCCGCGCTCGCGGTCGTACGCAAGGTTTGCCATTTCGCCGCTTGCCATCGGTACGCCGGTAATCACCACCTGATTGGGCCCCTTTTCGCCGAGCCGCGCCAGCATGCTCTTTGCCTCTGTGCGGGTAAGCGACGCGGGGTAATCCATGCCAAGCAGCATTGCGCTCTCGGTCAGGTTGGGGGTGATGATGTCCGCTACGCTAACCAACTCCACCATGCGCGCGCGCATTGCGGGGGTGTAGGTCTTGTAGGGCTTACCGTGGTCGCCCATTACGGGGTCTACCACCGCAAGTGCGTCGGAATAGGTTGTAAAGTAATCAAGGCAGCTGTCAATCTGGTGCTCTGAGCCAAGAAAGCCGCTGTATATACAATCAAACACGATCTTTTCCCGCTTGTAGTGCTCAAGGCTTTGTGCGAGAAAATCGGTTAGATCGAAAAACGCAACCTCGCCAAAGCCGCCGGTATGCGACGACAAAATGGCGGTGGGAATAGGGCACACCTGCACGCCGATTGCCGAAAGCACCGGCAGAACAACGCTTAAGGAGCAGCGTCCGATTCCCGAAAGGTCGTGTATCGCAGCAACCCGCTTGGGTCCCGACTGCATAGCGGACATGAACAATCCCTCCGTATGCTACACCATGGTTATAGTATAGCCGCATATTACTGTCTTTTCAAAAAACGCGGGGGGATAAGCTTACCCCC
>JAEZDF010000112.1 GCA_023429685.1 Bacillota bacterium | reverse complement strand
ACAGACATAGTCATGCTCCTTTCGCCGTAACGGCTGCTGCCGCGGCGTTAAAAATAAGTAAAAACAAGATAATATTTACCTATTCCATTATGACAGGCTTTGCCGTAAAGTCAAGACTGCACGCACGTATTTGCTCTGAGCACAGCGCAAACACGTCGGTCGCCGCCGATTCGAGTGCGGCAAACCGCGCCGCTGTTTCGGAACCCTCGGCGCATCGCGCAAGCCCCGTTCTAATCGGTAGCGTGGCGGTGTCCTTTGCGCGGGCTAGAACCTCTTTGCCGCGGCGATTAAAGCCGATTACCCGAATATAAGGCGGGCTTTGCAGCTGTAGCTCGGATGAGACGCCGAGAAAGGCACACAGCACAATTCGGCGGATGCGCGAAAGGGTGTATCGTTTTGTTTTGGTGTGTAGGTACAGCTCATCGAGGCTTGTTGCGGTTTTTGCCGCCTTTATAATCCGCCCCTCAAGACCTTCGGTCACATCGGGCAGGGTGAGCAGCTCCTCTTTGCTTATGGTGCGCAGCCGTGCAAGGACGGCGCGCTCAAGCCTTGCGAGTGAACAAGGGGCATACCCCTTTGCCACCACCTCGGCATATAATGCGGCCGTCTCGGGCAAAACGAAGTCGCGCCACCTATCCCCCGTGTGCATCAGCTTGCGTATCAGCGACGCGGAGGCGATGTGTCCTGACGCATCTTGGCTTTCGTGCCCCACCCCGGTGCGCGCGATGGTGAGGGGGGAAATCGGGCTGCCTAGGCGAAGCAGCCACTTGATGTACTCGATGCCCAGGATGTTGTTCGGCTGCTCCAAAACCGCCGCGCCGGTCACGCCCATCGTGTCGCCGAGCGCAAGCTGCCTAGCCTTTGGGAACACAAGCCCTCGGTCAAGATACCCCTTTAATGCGGAGCCAAACGCGGGGTCGTCCACCGCCTTTGCTGCGGCGGTGAGCAACTGCGTATTGCCACACTCACTGCCAAACACCAAGGTGTCCACACAGCCGAGTGCATCGAGCAGGGCGACACCGCCATACGCAAAGCGCTCGGCGGAAGAAACGGCATAAGCAAGTGGTAGTTCTATCACCAGATCCACGCCACCAAGTAGTGCGGCTTTTGCGCGGGTAAACTTATCGATGGCAGCACACTCGCCGCGCTGGGTAAATGAGCCGCCCATAACCGCGACGATATGCGACGCGCCCATTGTGCGCGCAGTGCGAATTTGGTAAGCGTGTCCGTTATGAAACGGGTTGTACTCCGCGATGATTCCGGCTATCTGCACACCATTTACCCCCATATATTTCTATTTAGAGCAACTTGCACCGCAAGAGCTTTGGAAGTTTTGAGAAAATGCCGTCTTTTTTGAATTAAAACTTGAATTTTAGTTACCGTTGTAATAATATAAAGATTGGTGGTGCCATGTCAAGCCTACGGGCTTTTTTTCGTTTGTACGTGAGTTTGGCGCGTATGACGGTCGTGTATTTGCCCGCTGTGAGCAATTGTCCTCTGAATCGGTAAAGAAGTAACCATCTTACCACTACATTCACCGGGCGTTTCTGAGAATAAAAAACGGCATGAGTTTTTTGTTTAGGATGCCTCTCAAGGAAACATGGCAATCTATATAGTTTTGGAGGAGAAAGAATGAAGGTACTGGTAATCAACGCGGGCAGTTCCTCGCTAAAATACCAGCTTATCAACATGGAGGATGAGCAGGTCATTGCGAAGGGCAACTGTGAGAAGATTGGCGTTGACGGGTTTATTACCCACAAAACAGCCGACGGCAGGGTGATTGCCGAGCAGGTTGACTTCCCCACTCACTCAGAGGCGTTTATGAAGCTGACTGAGGTTCTTACGAGCGGTGAGGGCAAGGTTATTGAAAACATGACGGACGTTTCTGCGGTAGGACACCGCATCGTTCAGGGTGCCGAGCGCTTTACCGAGTCGGTACTTGTTACCGACAGTGTGGTAGACACCATTGAGGAGATTGCAGACCTTGCGCCGCTACACAACCCCGCGCACGTTCTCGCCATCCGCGCCTGTCAAAAGGTGCTGGGCAAAGAGATTCCCCAGGTAGTGGTGTTTGACACCGCGTTCCACCAAACCATGCCCGAAAAGGCTTACATGTTTGGTGTGCCGTATGAATATTACGAAAAGTACCATATCAGACGCTACGGCTTTCACGGCACCTCGCACCGCTATGTCAGCGCGCGTCTGGCTAAGCTGATGGGTAAGGACCCCAAAGACCTGAAGATTATCACCTGCCACATCGGCAACGGCTCCTCCATCACCGCGGTTGACGGCGGCAGATCGGTCGATACCAGCATGGGATTCACCCCGCTTGGCGGCATCGTCATGGGTACCCGTTCCGGCTCGCTGGATCCTTCGGTCGTCACCTTTATTGCGGAGAAGGAAAACCTTTCGGGCAAGCAGCTCAGCGATCTGCTTAACAAGCAGTCGGGTTACCTTGGCATTTCGGGCGTGACCAGTGATGACCGCGATATGCGTGCCGCAGCCATGGCTGGCAACAAGCGCGCACAGCTCGCACTGACCATGGTTCGCTACCAGATAAAGAAATACATCGGCGCGTATGCCGCTGCAATGGGCGGTCTGGACGCAGTGGTGTTTACCGGCGGCATCGGCGAAAACTCTATTGATTTACGCAAAGAGGTTTGCGAAAACATGGAGTTCTTAGGTCTTAAGCTCAATACTGACACGAACGTGGAGTATAATGGCAAAGAGCACGACATTAGCACCGACGACGCCCGTGTACGCGTCTGGATTGTTCCCACCAACGAGGAGCTGACCATCGCGCGTGACACAATGGCGATTGTATCGAAGCACTAAGCCAGCAACATATTTGCATCCAAACATAGATAAGGGCATCCGCACGGTGTGACCGTGCGGATGCTTTTTTTGATTAGTTTTGCTTTTCGAGCTCTTGAATCAGCGCGCCAAGCGTTTCAACGACATAGCGGCGAGACCATTGACCTCGGGGGACGTTCTCCCTCTCCTCTTCAATATGCGCGTAAAATGCCGCCGACATCTGTGGTTGGTTAAACGCAAAGATGGCATTTGGCACCTTGCTTTTTACCACAAGTGCGCCGACATCCTCTTTGGCTTGCAGGGTAATCCCCTGTTCGCAGTCCGTAATCAGGTATAGGCTGTACCCCATTTTCGTTTCAATTAGCTTGACAATATTTCTCAGATGCTGGGCGTATTCCGATGCGGTATAAAAGTTATCCGGCGCGCCCAAAAGTCCAAAATAAGGTGCCGGCATCTGCCCCGAAACTATCTGCCCCACATCGGGCAGGCAGATATATTCGGTGTGGGAGTATTTCTCAAGACCGTTTAAAAAGCGCTCGGAATGACTTTTATGCATGTGAATGAGCCGCTCTGTCTGATCGGGCGCCAGGTTTGCGCGCGCCACTATCTGTTTGTACAGTTCATGCGGCATCGTGTTGGGTGATAGTAGTCTGGAACGGTAAACCGTATTGCCGGGCTGGGCGTTAAACTCATCGAGCGTCTCCAGTGATTGCAGTAGGTTACGGGGGGTAATAATACGCATCAGCGGTCGGCAAACGCTTAAAAAGGAGTCAAACCGTTCTTCTAGCTCCTTTAGCATCTTCGGGTCGGCTGTCAGGAGGTTTGCACCGCCGTCCGAGTTGACATTTACCGTCTCACATGTCATCGCGGTCACGCCGGAGGCAATGAACATGGTACGGGTGAAGATAGACTTAAAGTACTTTGGGTAATAGTATGGCGCAATGCAACCGGTCATGTAAAGCGGTATCCACATCTCGATGGAGGAGAGCATCTCGACAATATCGCGGTTGAGGGTATGGATAATCGTAACCTCGCAGCCTTTTTTAATTACCATGCCCATCAGCCCACTAAAACGCTGGTAAAAGGCGCGATCTCCAAAAACCCAATCCATCTCCTCATCGCTGTACAATAATAACTTGCAGGGGACGGGGTGGGCAAGAATACGCAACAAAAAGTTGATGCAGGCTTCCCGTTTGCCGTGTACGCCGTACAATACCTGTACTGGGATGGGATCGGGCTTGTCGGACACGGGCATGCTCGGCATCGCGAAATCCGAATGCTGCGCGGCGGTGTTTACGCGAAACAGCGCGAGCTCGCTTAAAAAATTATCCACAGCGCCGGTGCCATCCTTGTGGCTAAGCCACTGCGTAACCTCGCGCACCAGTGCCGAGCCCTCCAGCGGGTGGTCATGGTGACGAACCCCCATCGTCTCGCACAGCGCCGCACGTTGGTACTCCATCTTTGCCACAGAACAGAGATAGCGCGCAATCAAGACGATGTGATCGCTTTTTCTACCCGGCGTGCGTGAGCCGTTGCGCCAGCGGCTGATTAACGAGGTGTCGACCGAAAGTGCCATTGCAAGTCGGCTGTTTGAGATAGAGAGCGCATCCATTACGGCGCTCAATTTTTTACTAAACTCCATCATTCATTCCCCTGTTACCAGCGCCGAAACAACGGTTTTTCGGGCGGCGGTGTTTGAGTTGTTGCAGCTTGCGCTCAAAACACAAAATGCAACAAGTAAATTATAACCATAATAGTTGGGTTTTTCAATATGTTTGTCAATAAAAGATGACTGTCCGCTGTCATTGACAAAATCGTCTCAAGCGTTGTAATTATCTACATCGGTTATAAAATAAAATTATACATTACACACATTAACACGCTAAAATTGTTGCACGGTTTAGCGGAAAAGTCAAGCAACGCGTGCGCACTATCGTCGGATTACAAAACGTCAATACAAAAAGGATGCTGAATGAATGGATGCGCTGGTTAGCTTTCGTTTTTTGCTTTCCACCGGCTTTTTTCGCGCGGAGTCGTATTTCATCACGATTAGCAACAGTCAAATACACCTTGAACCGCAGGAAGGCGGAAGAAGAATTCGCATACCGCGGGAGCAGTTGCAGAGCATTATGGTCTACTCGGACGCGCGGGAAATTGAGATTGTTACAAGTGACGAGGTGTTTATCGGTCGGCTGGATAACAACTGCAGTCTGGATATGGTGATGAATACCCTTTCGCTTGCATTTGATTCACAGTTGGAATATAGACCCCATTAAGTCCTGTTTGTAATGCTTAATGTGATTGGTACAACAAATTAGCTGTAGGAGGAACAATGCTATGCCATTTTGCAGCGCCTGCGGCACCGCACTGGAAAGCGGTGTTCGTTTTTGCACCCAATGCGGCAAACAGGTAGCCGCTAGCGTGCCCGTCTCTGCGCAACAGGCAGTCTCGTCGCCGCAGCCGGTATCGGCACCTCAGCAGAATGCGCAACCGGTTTACATGGTGCTGTCCGCCGCAAAAAAGGACGGTCTGCTTTCAAAAGCAGGCTTTTTGGTATTCTACCCCGACTGTGTTGTGTTTGCCTACCTGACAAAAGAACTGCAAAACGCAGAGAATGAGCGCCTGCGCGCACAGCTCAAGGCGGATGGCAAGGGTTTTTTTCAAAGCAGTGCGGCGATGATGAGCATGTGGAGCAATTACGGGGAGCGGTATTACAACCTGACCCGCGAGGATGTGGTTCGTCAGGCGGCAGAGAATTTAGCCGTGTACTACATGCAGGTATCAAAATGTTCGTTTGACACCTTTAACAGCAGTGCAGAGTCTGACGATACCCGTGTGGGCGGTACCATTTCATTTTACACCGATGCGGGAAAGCTAAAGTTCTCACACCGCTACACCGATGCAAACGGCAACATCAAGGGCGTATTGCAGGGTCTTTTCGGGCAGCGGCTGCGGTACTCGGTCGCGGGCGGCGGGCTGATTAATATCCGTTTTTCAAGCAATAAGCAGGGGTTTATATAGCACTCACCATTGAAACGGCAAAACGCGCGGGGTTTGTGTAGTACACTGTTTACAAAACCGCACAACTACGCTGCGGAAAAAACAGAAAGGGGACAAAAACAATGATGAAAAAAGGGAAATACGGGGTGGCGCTTGGCATGATAGCCGCCGCCGCGCTGGCATTTGGCATCTTAAAGATGCCTACTCTGGTTGTGCTTATTTTGGCATACGCCCTACTCGCCGAAAAGGACGAATGGCTTACCCGACAGACCCTCTATGCGTTTATGCTGACCGTTTCGTACTATCTCATCGACCTTGTACTCAGTGGCGGCTTTGCCGCTTTGGTCGGTGTACTCGGTTGGCTAAAATTCTACCGCCTGCTGGAATTTACATCGGGTGCGCAGGTTTTTCTGCAAACGGCGCTCTACATACTTCTTATCGCCGCTTCCATCCTCGCACTGGTTCGTGTGCTAAAGAACAAGGACGCAGGCATCCCGCTTGTCTCAAAGCTGGTTGACCTTGCAATAGGCACTACGCCCACCCCAAAGCCCGTATCGACACCAAAGCCCGCTCCGGCTCCTCAGCCTGTTCCAGTGCCAAAGCCAGCACCCATCCCGGCTCCTCTCCCTCATCCTGTGCCCCAGCCGACCCCCGTACCCGTACCGCAGCCGGTATCGCCCGCCCTCGCAATAGCGGGATGGCAGTGCGTCTGTGGCACCCAAAACGACGGGAACTTCTGTGTTGGCTGCGGACAGAGAAAACAACAATAGAAACTGAGCTGGTTATTCAAAGGAGGAAAACGCATGCAGCGATACTTTTGCTCGCAGTGCGGATCACAGATTAACGAAGCGATGCGGTTTTGCGGAGAATGCGGCAAAGAGGTTTTAGCCCAGTCCCCGGTACTGCCGCCCGAGCCTGCACCGAAACCGACAACCCCGCCGCAACCGCCACCCGTGACCCCCTATGCCCCGCCGCCTGCGTATCGCCCTGTGCCCGCGTATGCTGCACCCGCAGTGCAAAAAAACAACACCCCTATTATTATCGCCGCGATTATCGGCGGTACGGTGGTTATACTGGCAGTCCTTGCGGTGGTACTGATTGTCGGGTTAAGGGGGAAGGCTCAGCCAAAGGCGGAGAACGGGCTACTTGTAGATATGCCGGTTGTGCAGCAGGACCTGCCCACGGTAAGCAGACTGCCCCAAAGCGACATCATCCTAGACCCCACCCTATCGGATATGGCGGGCTGGTGGAAGTCTGAGATGACGCTGTATGACCTGACCGCCGGACAGGAGACCGAGGTGGTTTGGGTTCGTATGGATATTGAGGTCGTGCCGATAGACAGTGTTACGGCAAACCTGATCCTGCATCCTTTGGAGGGCAGAGATGGCGGTGCTGCGGTTGATTCCTCCGAGTTTAGTGGGGAAACCGAGACGCTCACGGCGACGTTTGAAAACGGCGGGCTGTCAATGATGCTTCCGTACGAACAGGAGGTATACCTTTTTATGCCGATTGCGCCGCAAGGCGGGTCGTTGGTTGGGTCGGGGGAAGCGTATTTCGGCGACGAAGAATTTCAGGCAAAGGTCGTTATGACCATGCTCAAGCAGTAGCACCAACTTGATTTGTATAAGGAGAAGCCGCATGAGCAGAACAGACACGACAGGACGAAATCTTGTACCCAGTAACGGCACGTACCGATGGGTATCGGAGATAAACCTACTTTTTGACCTTCGAATACCGTTTACGGTGTGGAAGATTATGTTGTTCTCGACCTTTGTACCCATCTTTGCCCTAGCGGTTATTCAGGCCATTGACGGCATGTTGCTCGAAAGTCTAGGGGCAATCCTTCGGCTGTACCTGTTGCTTGCGGCAGTTGTTACTGGGCTAACCATACTCGGTTATTATGCGGTGTATATCCCTGTAATGGGGGCAAGGTGTGCCATCCTGTTTGAGATGAAGGAGGATGAAGTCGACCACATACTGCCCGCAAAAAACCAATCCCGACAGGAGCTCTTGTCCCTACTGGGTATTGCGGCGGGGGCGGCGGTCGGTAATCCCACGGTAGTCGGCGCGAATGTGCTGTCTGCCGTACGCAGAACCATGAGAACCCGTTACAAGGATATCAGAAGCATTACCGTTTGGAAGAAAAGCGGGATAATACGGCTTCGCGCGTCAGATCTAACCAGAAACATCATCTATGCCCCTCCCGGACAGGTGAACTTTGTACTCGATTACATCCACGCACGGTGTAAACCCGATGTTTCGGTATATACACGGAGATGAGGTGAATATAGTGGCATTTTGCAAACATTGTGGTGCCCAAACAAATGCTTCCGAGCGCTTTTGCGTCGGCTGCGGCGCACCGACAAGCAAGCCTTTGTGCCCACACTGCGGCGCGGGGCAAAGCGGCTCGGCAGCGTTTTGCAGCTCCTGCGGCTTTTCTCTTTTACCCACCGCATATACGCCTGCGGCTGCCCCGTCTGCGCGACCCGCGCCACCGCCCAACCAAAGCTCTGCGGGTGCGAATAAGGGGAAAAAGGCAATTGTTATCACCTCCGTCGCCTGCGGACTTGCCATTGTGTTCATGTCCGTTTGGGTGGCTACTGCCCTAAGCCCCGGAATTCAAACCAGTATGGTTGCGACGCAGGCGGGTGATGCCGCGCTGATACCAACTGAAAAGGATTACAAGGTTCGTGCGCAGACCGCGAAGGTAACGGAGGAACAGCCCGCCGCGTCCTTTGAAGGCGCAGTAATTGATTTTGGCATCTTTAACATCGACGGCGAGCAGGAGGTTTCGTGCAAGACGCTGCCGGTGAAGGAGGACAAGGATAACGGAGTGCGCGTTGCCGCGTATGACTTTACTCTTGCGGGCAAAGATACGTTTGACGATGTGGTAACCATTACGCTGCCCTATCATTCCGCTTATGGACAGGACAGTGTGGGCGCACGGTACTACAACGAACAAACCAACGAATGGGAGAGTGTCCCCTACGAGGTGGACGCGCAAAACAACACGGTGCGCATCTTCACCACCCATCTTTCCACCTACGGCGTGTTTGAGGTGGACAACGAGAAGTCGCGCGCGGCCTACATCACCCATGTGTACCGCACCGCGCAGATTATACCGCCTGAGATGGCGAAGGCAATACTGGAGGAGTACACGCAGACCGGCTCCCCCGGTCCCTCGGCGTTTGAGGCGGGGCTTGAGATTACAAACAGCATCTCGGGGCTTTCATCCGCCTACCTCACGACCACGACCTTGGGCGGCGCATATGGTTCCGCGCTGCGGCTACAGTTTAACCAGCTTTCCACCCATGCTGGGGTCGCACTTGCGGTAGTACAGCTGGCAAGCGATATCTACACCGGCAAGGAAAACCGCGAAACCGCCACCAACCTAACGAGAAACATCATCTTTTCGGGGGTCAGTCTGGTGGGTACCGCTGCGATGCAGCTTGCCTTTGTCGGTGTTTATGTCATAGACTATTCGCTTACCAGTTTTGGTAAGGCAGCAGTGCAGACAAAGCTTGAAAATATCGACCGCGTTTACCGTTACTATAACGAGCACGAGAATGCCCGCACCCTAAAGCAGTGGCGTCAAATATTTATCGATATCTACAACCAAAACCAGAACGACCCACAGCGCGCAAAGGAGCTGATGGACGAAGCGATAGACAGCTACTGCAACGCGTTTTGGGATTACCCAAACCTTGATGAAATTGCAGGCGTAGCGGGCTACAGCAACCTGTCGTGGCCAAGCCCCACGGACATCACGCTGCTGACCAAAAACTATAAACATGACCTAATTGACCGCTTGTACCCGGTGTTTACATCTCTTAGAAACTACGTGGTGCAACAGATTAACGAGGAGTACAACAAACGACTGGACAGCTTAAAGCGGTTTTTGAACCAGCGGGTGGATATTACCATTACAGAGAAGCTAGAAAAGGGTCAAAAACCCCAGTACGCGGGCTACACCGTTCGGTTTGCGCCGCTTTCCGATGACGCCGACCCCAAGTATTGGACGGGGAAGCTCGGCAAGGACGGCAGCATCAGTACCTTCTTTACGCTGCTTGGGCACCTGCAATGCGGTTCGCCTGATACGATAGAGCTATACGAGCCAGGGGACATCCCGGGGGTGGATAAGCCGATTCTTTCCGTACCGTTTGAGGTGAATATACCCAAAACGACGGTGATAATCTCCCCGCAGGGTATTACCCTTGATGAGCTAGTGGGCACGTGGGACACCGTAACTAACGTGGGCGGCTTTGACATGCCCTACCTTGACGGTCTTGCAGAGCAGATGCAGGGCATTGAGGGGATGGACGAATACCTTGACAGTTATCTCGGCTACGATTATACCGGCGAATACCCCGGTGCGCTGACAATAGAAAAAACAGGAGAAAACACCGCGCTTATCACCATCCGTAGCAGCAGTGGCGGTGGGTCAGGCGAGTACGGCGCAGCGGGTGACGTCACCTATTCGGGGGTATACGAGTCGGAGGTTATGACCATGACCCCGAACGGGCAGGTAGCGGGGGGAACGGTTAAGCTCACCTTCTCGCGCGAAGATGGTACCCTTGTGTTTTCGGGCGGCTCAGACTACTCCAGCGAGTTGGTCAGCTACAGCTTTACCATTACAGGAACCAAGCGATAGCATTTGCCATTAGTCAGCGGCGGGCAGGGGTGCCCGCCGCTTTATCTTTTGTTTTGGTTTGACAATCGATAGACAATGCATTATATTAGTAACGAATTTGTTTTCGGTATCTGCCCGCGGCTGTTTACGGCAGATAGTTTTTACTGTGAGGAGATTATGCTAACGTTATGACCATACTACTACTTATCCTAATCTATCTTGCCTTTATCAGTCTGGGTCTGCCCGATTCGATGATCGGCGCGTCCTGGCCTGCCATGCAGCCGGAATATACTGTGCCTTACAGCTACGCGGGTATTCTCTCGATTATAGGGTTTGCATTTACCATCCTATCCAGCTTTTTCAGCGTAAAGGTCATCCGCCGCTTTGGCACGGGTCGGGTAATGATTGCAAGCGTACTGCTTACGGCAATCGCACTGTTTGGCATCTCGACTGCACCATCGTTTTACCTTGCCATCGCCTTCTGTATACCGCTTGGGCTGGGCGGCGGCTGTGTGGATGCGGGGCTTAACGCGTTTGTGGCGGAGCACTACAAGTCGCGCCATATGAGCTGGCTGCACTGCTTTTGGGGCGTGGGCGCGATGATTGGTCCTGCCATTATATCGCGCAGCATACAGACCGAGGGCTGGCGCAGCGGGTTTTTCGCCGTCTCTTCCCTTCAGTTTGCGCTGTGTGTTATTCTGCTGTTTTCTTTGCCGCTGTGGAAGCGCGTTGCCGCAAACTCCGGCGATGTGCCGACACAGCAGGACGGGGAGTCGCAGCCGATTGACGACAAGGGCATGTTCTATGTGTTACGCATTAAGGGTGTTAAGTCGGTGCTGTTTTCCTTTTTGTTTTACTGCGCGGCGGAAGCAACCATGGGGCTGTGGGGTGCGAGCTTTATGACCACCGTTAAAGGCGCAAGCCCTGCCGAAGCGGCACAATGGGTGTCGTTTTTCTTTCTCGGCATTACAATTGGTCGGTTTGTCACCGGGTTTGCCACCATTAAGCTGCGCAACACCGCACTCATTCGTCTAGGGGAAGGGATTATCCTTGCGGGCATCCTACTGGTGCTGTTGCCGTTGCCCGTGGTCGTGAACGCGGTGGGCTTTATTTTAATTGGGCTTGGCTGTGCGCCCATCTTCCCCTGCATGCTGCATGAAACGCCGGTGCGCTTTGGCAAGCAGAACGCGCGGGTTATTATGAGCTTTCAGCTTTCGTTTTCGTATATCGGCTGCACTGTAATGCCGCCGCTGTTTGGTGTTTTGGCACAGAACACCACCTTTTTGACCTTCGCCCCTTACCTATTGGTTTGCATATTGCTGCTAATCGTCTGCACCGAACGCATTCACCGAATTACACGACAGGTGCAGTAATCCTTTAAAAGCAACAATAAATGCCCCGAGCGGCACACAAACAACGTGTGACCGACCTCGGGGCATTTTATATCCAAAAATTCTTGTACGTCTGACTGAAAGAACAAAACCGGACGGCGGCCTTCATGTTGCCATGCTATATTGTAACCCGTGCCTCTCCGGTTTCGGCAGCGTCGTCCGCCACCGCCTTTGCAACCGCGTCCGCTACCTTCTTGTCCAGTGCGCTTGGGATGATGTAGTCGGGGCACAGTTCTTCGGGGGAAACGAGCGCTGCGATGGCATACGCAGCGCGCTGCTTCATGCTCTCGGTAATGCGTTTTGCGCGCACGGCAAGCGCACCCTTAAAGATACCGGGGAACACCAGCACGTTGTTGATCTGGTTTGGAAAGTCGGAGCGACCTGTGCCCACCACCAACGCACCGCCAAGCTTTGCCTCGTCGGGCATAATTTCGGGCGTTGGGTTTGCCATAGCAAGCACAATGCCGCCGTTCATGGTAGACACCATCTCGGCGGTGACAAGCCCCGGACGGGAAACCCCCACAAACGCGTCTGCACCGCGCAATGCATCCGAAAGCAGACCGCGCTCGTGGTGCAGATTAGAAATCTTCGCAATTTCTGCCTGAGGTACGGTAAGGTTGTCGTCACCCTCGCAGATGATGCCGTTTATGTCGCACAGCACCACGTTGCCAAAGCCCATCGAGATAAGCAGGTTGCCGATGGCAATACCCGCCGCACCCGCACCGTTTATCACGATTTTAAGCTTACCCATCTCCTTGCCGGTGACCTTAATCGCATTAAGTAAAGCCGCTGCAACCACAATGGCGGTGCCGTGCTGGTCGTCGTGGAATACGGGAATATCGCACAGCTCTTTCAGTCTGCGCTCCACCTCAAAGCAGCGAGGCGCCGCAATATCCTCAAGATTAATGCCGCCGAAGCTTTTTGAGATGAGATAGATCGTCTCCACCAGCTTGTCCACGTCCTTGGTGTCCACGCACAAAGGGAACGCGTCTACCCCGCCAAACTCCTTGAACAGGGCGCATTTGCCCTCCATTACCGGCATGCCAGCGGCGGGACCGATGTCCCCGAGACCCAGCACGGCGGAGCCATCGGTGACAACGGCGACCAGATTTGCGCGACGTGTCAGCTCAAACGACTTCTCGTAGTCCTCTGCAATCGCGCGGCAGGGCTCGGCAACGCCGGGGGTGTACAACAGCGAAAGATCCTCGCGGGTGTTAATGGCGGCGCGGGAAACGACCTCGATCTTACCGCGCAGCTGATAGTGAAGGTCCAGCGATTGCTTGTTGATATCCATGCTATATAGACTTCCTTTCGGTGGGTTTGTTCTCAATGAGGGCGGGCGCTATACCATCTCCTCGGGGCGGAACACCTCGTCAAACCGCTCGGCGCTTAACAGCCCCAGCGTCACGGCGGCTTCGCGCAGCGAGGTGTTGTGCTCATACGCGTACTTTGCGCACTTTGCCGCGTTGTCGTAGCCGATGTAGGGGGAAAGCGCCGTTACCAGCATCAGCGAGTTGTGCAGGTTGTGCGCCATCCTCTCGCGGTTTGCCACAATTCCCACCGCGCAATGGTCGTGAAACGAGCGCATCGCGTCTGAAAGCAGGCGAACCGACTGCAAGAAGTTGTAGATGCACACCGGCATAAAGACATTCAGCTCAAAGTTGCCCTGAGAAGCGGACATGCCAACCGCCACGTCGTTTGCCATCACCTGCACGGCGACCATCGTCACCGCCTCGCTCTGGGTGGGGTTAACCTTGCCCGGCATAATCGAGCTGCCCGGTTCGTTTTCGGGTATAAAGATCTCGCCCAGACCGCAGCGCGGACCACTCGCAAGCCACCGCACGTCGTTTGCGATCTTCATCAGGTTTGCGGCAAGTGCCTTTAATGCGCCGTGGGCAAACACCAGCTCGTCCTTTGCGGTCAGGGAGTGGAACTTGTTGCGGGCGGTTACAAACGGCTCGCCGGTCAATGCCGCAATCTGCGCGGCCGCCTCCTCGGCAAAGCCCTTGGGGGCATTGAGCCCGGTGCCAACCGCCGTGCCACCGAGCGCAAGCTGCATCAGCGGGGGTAAGGATGCGATAATCATCTCCCGCGTGGTCGTAAGCATCGCGTGCCAGCCGCTAATCTCCTGCCCAAAGGTGATGGGCGTTGCGTCCTGCAGATGGGTTCGCCCCGATTTGACCACGTCCCCATTCTCCTTTTCCAGCCGCTCAAGGGTGTTTGCAAGCAGGTCAAGGGCAGGCAGCAGCTGCTGCTTAATTGAGAGTACCGCCGCAATGTGCATGGCGGTGGGAAAGGTGTCGTTGGAGCTTTGAGACATATTCACATGGTCGTTCGGGTGCAAAAGGCGTTTGCCGCACAGCTCGTTTGCCCTGTTTGCAACCACCTCGTTTGCGTTCATGTTCGATTGTGTGCCGCTGCCCGTCTGCCAAACCACAAGCGGAAAGTGGTCATCCAGCGTTCCCGCCAGAATCTCGTCGCACACCTGTGCAATCAAGTCGGCGCGCTCGTCGTCCAGCTTACCAAGACGCTTGTTTGCGTGCGCGCATGCCTTTTTTAGCACGGCAAACGCACGGATAATCTCACCGGGCATCTTCTCGGTGCCAATCTTAAAATTCTCAAGGCTGCGCTGGGTTTGCGCCGCCCAATAACGATCCGCGGGCACGGGGATTTCCCCCATCGAGTCTCGCTCTATTCTTACTTCTTGTTTTGCCTGCTCGCTCATCTGTGTACACCTCAATACCCATTGCGTTATGCCGCCAAAATGCGGCTCCTAACCCACTATAAAGGCTGAGGAAAGGGGTGTCAAGCCCCTTCCCCCACTTAACGTATTGTTTTCA
>JAEZDF010000092.1 GCA_023429685.1 Bacillota bacterium | reverse complement strand
TAGCGGCAGGCGGACGGAAGTTATAATCCGTCCGCCTGTTTAATCATTCAATGGGGGGAATATCAGTGGCAAAAACGCTGCTTAAAATGAAGAATATCACCAAGGATTTTCCCGGTGTTCGCGCGCTGAATGAGGTGAATTTCGAGGTCACCGAGGGGGAAATCCATGCGCTTGTGGGTGAAAACGGCGCGGGAAAATCCACCCTGATGAACGTCCTCAGCGGCATATACCCCTTTGGCAGCTACGACGGCGAAATCATCTACGAGGATGAAGTGTGCAATTTTAACGGGATTCGAGACAGCGAAGGTAAGGGCATTGTCATTATCCATCAGGAGCTTGCGCTGGTGCCCTACCTGACCATAGGCGAAAACATGTTCTTGGGCAACGAACGTGGCAGCAAGGTGCGGCTTGATTGGGATGAAACCTTCAGCAAGGCGGATGAATTGTTGCAGCGTGTCGGGCTTGCCGACAACTCCCGCACACTGATTAAGGATATTGGCGTGGGCAAGCAGCAGCTCGTCGAGATATCAAAGGCGCTTGCGAAGAACGTACGCCTGCTTATTCTGGACGAACCCACCGCTTCGCTCAACGAAACGGATTCGCAAAAGCTGTTAAACCTGCTGCTCGAGTTTAAGAAGAACGGCATGACCTCAATTATCATATCCCATAAGCTCAACGAGGTATCAAGCATAGCGGACAAGATTACCGTACTGCGCGACGGCGCGGCGATAGAGACCTTAACCAAGGGAAAAGACGATATCAGCGAGGAACGGATTATACGCGGCATGGTTGGCCGCGAAATAACCGACCGCTTCCCAAAACGGGATGTTAAGGTCGGTGACACCAGTCTTGAGGTGAAGAACTGGACGGTATACCATCCCCTGTACGAGGGACGAAAGGTGTGCGACAACGTCAGCATCAAGCTGCGTAGGGGCGAGGTTGTGGGCATCAGCGGGCTGATGGGCGCGGGGCGCACCGAGCTTGCGATGAGCATCTTTGGTCGCAGCTACGGCAAAGGCATCTCGGGCGAGGTACTGCTTGACGGCAAGCCTGTACAGTTAAATAGCGTAAAAGACGCCATCAACAACAAGATCGCCTATGTGACGGAGGATCGTAAAGGCAATGGGCTGATTTTGGGGATGGAGATTAGCAAGAACACAACCCTTGCAAAGATGGATAAAGTCAGTCATTATCAGGTGCTTGATAAGGACCTTGAAGTCAACGCGGCCAATGAGTATAAAGAAAAGCTCTCGACAAAATGCTCGAGCGTAGAGCAGAATGTGGGCAACCTCTCGGGCGGCAACCAGCAAAAGGTGCTGCTGAGCAAATGGATGTTTGCCGACCCAGAGATTTTAATAATGGATGAGCCAACGCGCGGTATTGACGTTGGTGCCAAATACGAAATCTACTGCATTATCAATCAGCTGGTGGCGCAGGGCAAATCGGTGCTAATGATCTCCTCCGAGATGCCGGAGGTGCTTGGCATGTGCGACAGAATCTACGTGATGAACGAGGGAAAGGTCGTTGCGGAGATGGCAGGCAAGGAAGCGACACAGGAAGCGATTATGGCAAGCATCCTTCAGTCCTGCTAATAGCCTGACGTGGTGGCTTTTGTGCGCTCGGTCTGTATGACCCGCGAAACGCTGTTCTCTTATTCTAATGCATTTTAGGGTGGTTGCGCCATAGGGGTGCAACACATCGGAAAGGTATGGTCATAAGCATGACAAACATTAGAGATACGCTAAAGAAGAATACCATGCTCATCGCACTGGTAGTGGTGATGCTCTTGTTTCAGGCACTGATTCTTGCAAACGGGAAGGGCTCGCTGTTTGACCCCCAAAACATCACAAACCTAATCCTGCAAAACAGCTATGTGGTTATCTTGGCAACCGGTATGCTGCTGTGCATTTTAACCGGCGGTAACATCGACCTTTCGGTGGGCTCGGTGGTCGTACTGGTGGGCGCGTTTGCCGGTACGTTTATCGTTAACATGAAGTTAAACATCTACCTATCTATCTTTTTGTGCTTACTTATTGGTGTTGCCATCGGCGCGTGGCAGGGCTTTTGGATTGCTTTTGTCCGCATCCCCGCGTTTATCGTAACACTGGCGGGCATGCTACTGTGGCGCGGTCTAGCACAGGTTATCCTGTACGGTCTTACCATCTCGCCGTTTCCGGATGACTATCTGAAATACTTCACCAGCTTTATCCCAGGCGAGAGCCAAAACGCCTTTACCCTCTCGGTGATTATCGGCGCCGTGGTGTTTATTGTATATGTGGTTGCGCAGATTTTGCAGCGCACACAAAAGGTACGTAAGGGCTACGACGTCCCCACCCTGCCCGTATTTATCGCAAAGCTTGCCATTTTGGGCGTGGTCATCGGTCTGCTCGCCTACCTGCTCGGCAAGCACAAGGGTATTCCCGTGGTGCTGATTCTGCTTGGGGTTGTGGTGCTATTCTACGGCTACTTTACCTCCAACACCGTGCCGGGTCGTTACCTGTACGCCATGGGCGGCAACGAAAAGGCGGCAAAGCTTTCGGGCATTGACACCAACAAGGTGTTGTTCTTTGCCTACACCAACATGGGCTTTCTTTCGGCAGTCGCAGCGCTTGTGTGCGTAGCCCGCTTTAACAGCGCGTCCCCCTCTGCCGGTCAGAACTATGAGCTCGACGCCATCGGCTCCTGCTTCATCGGCGGCGCGTCCGCTTACGGCGGCACGGGCACCTTGGGCGGTGCGGTCATCGGCGCCATCTTCATGGGCGTACTCAACAACGGTATGTCCATTCTGGGCGTAGACGCAAACTGGCAAAGAACGGTGAAGGGTCTTGTGCTGCTGATTGCCGTGGTGTTTGACGTACTTTCGAAAAAGCAAAACGCAAAAAAAGTAAAGGCTTAAAGTCAACTAGCTGATACATAGCGACCGCCCCGCCGGGAGTATTCCTGACGGGGCGGTTTTTTTATTCAATCAAATTAACCCACAATATGCAAAATAGATGAAATATGAGAAATTGTGTGTTAAAATACAAGTATACACCATGATTCGGGGTGGGATTCTACTGATAAGCAGGAGGACAAAATGGGACTTTTCGACAAAATCAAGGAACCTATTATCTTGAAAGAAGATAGTTCCGCTGCCCAGCAACTAATTGCTTTGCAAGAATTAGCAATAAGCGCACCCAAAGATGTTGCTGCAAAGATAGAACAGGATATTAAGCTACTGAATGCCGGGATATATGGAGAGAACAATATCTTATTTGAACTAAAAAACAGCCATATGCCTATGGTTGTTTTGCATGATCTTTGTTTGCAGTATGAGGGGTTATCTGCGCAGATTGATTTTTTGATCTTAACTAGGGGATGCACATTTGTTTTGGAATGTAAAAACCTGATTGGAAATATTGAGATTACAAGCGAAGGGGATTTTATTCGCACCGTATCATATAACGGACGATATATAAAAGAGGGCATTTATTCTCCTATTACACAAAACCAACGTCATCTGCAACTAATTAAACAGATGCGCAGTGCGGAAAAAACCAATATGTTGTCCAGGGCGATGTTTGAAAAGTTCTTTTACGAAATCAATCGTTCTGTTGTGGTTTTAGCGAACCCAAAGACTGTGCTTAACGCCAAATATGCGAAAAAAGAAGTGAAAGCACAGGTTATAAAAGCAGACCAGCTAATTGCCTACATGAAAAAGATTAACTCTGAGCCGGATGCGGTTAAATTCAGCGAAAACGAAATGCTGGAACTAGCAGACTATTATCTTGCAAAGCACCAGCCCCATTGCACCGATTATATTGATAAATATAAAGAAGCAATCAATGCGGCAAAACCCAAAGATGTTCAGGTTGCTGAAGAAGTCTGCCCAAAACCGGTTGCAGAGCCGGTTGAGCAGATAACAGAATCGGAAGCAGAACAGATTCTTTGTCCAAAGTGCAATAGTCCCATGGTGAAGCGCAAGGCAAAACGAGGAGAGAATGTGGGAAAAGAGTTCTATGGGTGTTCCAGTTACCCAAAATGCAGAACGATACTAGACATATAACATACCATTTGCTACAGTAAGCATTATTGATACTTATACAATTAGAAAAGAGGTCCTAACCATGTCTATCCTATCGTCTCAGTCCGACGTGGGCGCGAAGTACTACGCCGATTTAATCAAAAAGATTGCCTCTGTTTCGCAGCAGTGCGATAAGGTTGTAGGCGTTGTGGTAATCGGGTCTCAGGCGCGGAAGGATACCCCGTCGGATGAGTATTCTGATCTAGATCTACTGATGGTGGTAACCGACCCCGCGTATTTCCTTGCCTCTGACGAATGGTTTGGGCAGCTTGGCACGGTTCATGTCTCCTTTACAGAAGACACGATGGCAGGGATGAAAGAGAAAAGGGTTCTGTTCGACCACGCGCAGGATGTGGATTTTGTGATTGTTTCGCAAAAGGACATCGGCGCAATTACCCAAAGCGATCAAGGTCTTCAGGTTATGAAGAATGGCTGCAACGTGCTTGTTGATAAGCTGGGGCTTTTTAGTCATGTACCGCAAACTGCCAACGTCACAGCCCCGTATTATCCGCCGAGCGAAGCGGAGTTTTTAAACCAAACGAGTGATTTTTGGTATCACACCGTCTGGGCAACAAAAAAACTGCTGCGGGGGGAGCTGTGGGCTGCGAAGTTCTGCATCGATTCTTATATGAAGTTCAAACTCCTGTGGGTTTTGGAGCATTACGAGCACCAAAAGCACGGGGACTCATACCACACATGGTATGGCGGACGCTTCCTTGACCGATGGGCGGATAAAGAGGTCACCGAGAAGCTGTCGGGGACCTTTGCGCATTATGACCGCAACGATATGATAACGGCGTTGTTTGAAACGATGGCGCTGTATCGATTGTTATCCACCGAGGTGTCGCGGTCACTAAATATTACATATCCGCAACATGCGGATGAGTATACGTCGGCTTGGGTGTATGATAAACTACGGCAAAAGTAGTGGCACAGCTAGTACGCTATTTGAAAGGGATAATCTTGATGGATAAGCTATCCTCCCTGCCCAATGTGGGTAAGGTACTGGAACAAAACCTAATTGCTGTGGGCATTGAGACGCCCCAGCAGCTGCGCGAGATTGGCAGCAAGGAGGCGTTTGTGCGCATCCGCCTGCACGCAGACCCCGGCGCGTGCCTGCATATGCTGTACGGCATAGAGGGCGCGGTGCGCGGCGTGCGTGATACCCTGCTGGACACAGAGACAAAGCAGGAGCTTAGGGCGTTTTATAACGCGCTTTAAACCGAATAACCACCAAAAAAGAGCGGCGTTCCCGTTGCCATGGCAAGGGGGACGCCGCTCTTTTAGCTAATTAGCTTTAGTAATGTCCGAACAAAATCAAGCCCTTACAAAATCTTCTTGAGAAGCGGTATACGCCGGAACAGAAAATGTGTGGCGGCAAAACACAGCGGCAGGCAGATGACACACATCAGCGCGAACTTGAATATAGGCAGCCACCCAAGCGGGGCAAGCAGCTGTGCTGCCGCGATGATGATGGGTGCGTGGAACACATAGACAGCGAAGGCGTTGTCGGACAGTGTTTTAATGAGCTTGCTCTGTGTGTTGCACTTCTCCCTGAAAATCGCGAGTAGTCCCGCAGAGAAAGCCACAGCCGTGAAGGATTCCCACAGCGCGAATGCGGCGCTTTCCCAAGAAACACCGCCGTTGTAGCCTTCGCTACCCTCAAGCGCGCCAGAAAACAGCATAATGGCTGCCCAGACGAAAAAGCCCGGCACAATCGCCGCAAACAGCCAACGTTTGCCCGCCTTAAGGCTGATTTTGGCAAACAGATCGCTGCGGTAAGCGATGATGCCCACGATAAACAGAACAATATATTGCGCAAAGTAGCAAAGCTGCATATTATAAACGCTCGTGCCGATTGGCTGGATGATGCGTATTAAAAACGCAAATAAAGCAATCAGTATAATCAGCGCGACCATGCTGCTGGTGCGCGGGTTAACGGCTTGCCAGAACGCAGGACGTGGCTTTTTGACCAAACGAACAAGACCGTATACCGCCGAGAACAGGAACAGCGCGATGGCAAACCAAAGCGGTCCCGAGCCCGAGAGCACGGAGGTACTTGTGATATAGCTGCCGTAGTATGCAAAGAAGCCGGGTTTGGGGTTTAGCCAATATACGTTGAGCTGAAAATACAAAATCAGCGGGTTAATCAGCAGCATATAAAACAATGCCGGTACCATGAGCCGGACAAAGCGGTCTTTTATGTATAAACTAAACCCCTTTTTGTCGTACGCACCCGGTATGAAATAGCCCGAAAGCAGAAACAGAAAGCCCATGAAGTACGCTTGGGTAAAGGATTGATAGACCCCGAATACCGCTGTTGAAAGAAGACCCAAGGGACGACCGTCCATGTAATACCAGCTGCCCATGCCGCTGTATGTAACGGCAAGGTGCTGTACCACAACGAACGCGATCATCAACAGACGCAGGTTGTCGATGTATAACAGCCGTTTTTTAGCCATAACAAAACCTCCAATTAGCTTAAATTGTCACATCACTTTTGGTCAGTAATCAGGTTTTGCACAAAAAGGGTTGATTGCGCTGCTATGCTTTGTTCGCCTTGCAGTCACTGTCGAGATATTGCGCCACACGATAGCCCTGCGATTGAATCTGCTCGGTTAAATCCCGCTCGTTTGGCGGCGCTTGGGTGTATATAACTGCGATGCGCTGTTTGTAGCTTACGGTGGCAAGCGTGTGCTCCTGTCGGTTTAAAGTGTCCTCCAGCCGCCTTGCGCATGCCTTACCCTGCATCCCCTCTACGAGTATCCGCGTGCAGTAGGAATGCGACGGTCCTGCCTGCTGCGCAAGTGTTTTAATGCCAAACAGGAAGTACAACAGATGAAGCAGCCACAGCACAGTTAGGATGATTCTGCCCACCGGCACGCTGTGCATCATCACAAAGCCAAACCCCATTGTTAGCGTAATCGCCACAATCGCGCGCAGCTTTGTTTTAACCGTCATGCCCCTACCGCGCACAAACGATTCCAGATTATCCTTGTACAGCCTAGTTTGCACAAACCATGCGTGCAGCCGCTCTGAGCCTCTTGCAAACGAAAAGGCGGCAAGCACCAAAAACGGAAAGGCAGGCAGCATCGGCAGTACGGCACCCAACGCGCCCAGCCCCAAGCCAAGGCACCCGAGCACAAGGTACAGTGCCTTTTTCACGTGTGTTTCTCCTATCTATACACTTCGTTTGCGGTTCTTGCCTTACTGCTTCTTTTTGCAAACCGTCTCGGAAAGAATAAACATCGCAATGCTCGGCAGTATCAGAAGTGCCACCCAAGCATAAAGAAGAACTGGATGGGGAAACCGGTACTCAAACAGCAGCCCGATAAGGTATGCAACGGTCGTAACGGCAAGCCCCGCGCCCACGGTTTTGCACAGCTTTGCTT
>JAEZDF010000053.1 GCA_023429685.1 Bacillota bacterium | reverse complement strand
AAAAAATAGGAGATGCAAAAAATGAAAAAACACGGTGATTTTTTTCTTGACTATTCCTGCATTTTGGTTTATACTCAATTCAACTAATAAACGTAGATGCAAAGGCGCGTCATAAAACCGAACGCTTTTGTGTCTATTTTTATTATTTATCTGTATTGCCAACCCGTTTTTGGCAGATTTTTAAGGAGGATTATCGTATGAGGAAAAGTTCATTCAAAAGGATGTTTGCGGTACTGATTGCAGGCGTTATGGTTCTTTCACTGGCTGCTTGCGCCGGCACTCCGGCTGCTCCCAGCGCAGCACCCAGCACCGATGCACCCGCGACTTCTGACGCCCCTGCCGCTACAGGTGATGTAGTTAAGGTTGGTGCAATCGCACCGAACACAGGCGCTCTTGCCGCTTACGGCGAGGCTGTAAGCAACGGCATCAAGCTTGCGGTTAAAGAGATTAACGCGGCGGGCGGCGTGCTGGACGGCAAAATGCTCGATGTTACATACATGGATGATAAGGGGGACTCCACCGAGGGTGCGAATGCTTTTAACAAGCTGGTATCTGACGGTGTTGTTGGAATCATCGGTTCTGTAACTTCTGGCGTTACCGCTGGTCTTGCTACTAAGGCCGACGAAGCAGGCATGCTGCTTCTGACCCCCACAGCGACTGCTGACACCGTAACCGAAGGGTTTGACTCGGTGTTCCGCGCTTGCTTCCGTGACTCCTATCAGGGCGAGATGGTTGCGAAGTTTGCAGCAGAAAAGCTGAACGTGAAGAAGGTTGCCGTACTGTATTGCGGCGCGGATGCTTATTCCGCTGGTCTTTACGAGGCGTTTAAGGCTGCTTGTGCAACCTATGGTCTTGAACTGGTCGCTACCGAGAGCTCTTCGTCTGTAGACGACACCGACTACAACGCGCAGCTCACAAACATCGCGGCATCCGGCGCAGAGCTTATCTTTGCTCCGTACTACTACAGCTCCATTGGCCCATACATCGTTCCGCAGGCAAGAGCGGCTGGCTTTAAGGGCTACATGGTAGGCGCAGACGGTTGGGACGGCACCATCGGCACGATGGTTGACGACAAGAGCCTGTACAACAACACCTTCTTCACCAACCACTATGCTCCCGATGACCCCAGCGATGCGGTTCAGAACTTCATTAAGGCTTACAGTGCCGAGTTCGACCCCGCTACACTCAACGCACTTGCTGCCCTTGCGTATGACTCCGTTTATATGCTTGCTCAGGCAATTAACGATGCAGGCAGTGCGGACACCGCAGCCATCATCAAAGCAATGACAGGCATGTCGTTTGCGGGCGTAACCGGTTCGTTCACCTTGGATGAGACCGGCACACCGGCTAAGAGCGTTGCCATCATTGAGTACAAAGACGGCGCTGCAATCTGGAACTCCACCGTTGGCGGCTAAGAATTACGTTTAACAATGGGTGCGACACAGAGCCCATGCTCTGTGTCGCATTTCATCATTCGGTCGTTGTCCGGTATGCATATAGGAACCGGTCTTAACCCCGAAAATGATAGATAGGAAAGGAGTTACGCGTATGGATCAGTTTATGCTATTTATTCAACAGCTGATTAACGGACTTCGGGTTGGCAGCGTTTACGCGCTGATAGCCTTGGGATACACCATGGTATACGGCATCATACGACTTATCAACTTTGCGCACGGCGACTTTATCATGGTCGGCGGTTATACGCTGGTGTTCACCGTTCCGCTGATGATTAGTCTGGGCATGCCCCCGTGGGTGGCGGTATTTTTTGCGGTGGTTATTTGTGCGGTCGTGGGTGTGCTGGTGGAAAAGCTTGCATACAGCCCGGTTCGCAAAAGGGGAACAAAGATGTCATCGCTCATTACAGCTATTGCCATGAGCCTGTTTTTAGAAAACCTTGCTCAGACGGTATTTGGCGCAAACCCAAAGCAGGTAAGCACCATATTTAATCTGCCGGCGGTTGCGGGAATTTCGGGCAACACCATTTTGACTATCGTACTTGGTGCGATTGTTATGGTTGGATTGCAGCTGTTTGTGCAAAAAACAAAGCTCGGTAAATCGATGCGTGCCGTGTCTGAGGACAAAGAGGCCTCTGTTCTGATGGGAGTAAATGTAAACAAGACCATCACCATTACATTTGCCATCGGTTCCGGTCTTGCGGCTATTGCGTCGCTGATGTTTGTTTCGCAGTACAACCAGGTCACCACCACAATGGGCGCGATGCTTGGTCTTAAGGCGTTTGTCGCGGCGGTACTGGGCGGTATCGGCATCATTCCGGGTGCGATGCTCGGCGGTATCGTAATTGGACTGGTGGAGACGCTCTCAAAGGCGTATATCGGTACGCTTACGGGCGGACTTGTCACCTCTGCGTTTTCAGACGCTATCGTATTTGCCATCTTAATTATCGTACTGCTTGTTAAGCCTGCGGGCATCCTTGGAAAGAATGTAGGAGAGAAGGTGTAGCACATGGGACTATCCGCAAGACCTAAGAATTCTGTTAAGGGCTCGCTGATTAATACCGTCGGCGTGCTGGCACTGTTCGCCCTGCTTTTTGTCGTTACAGAAAACGGGATCATCAACAACTATATTCAGGGCATTATTATTCAATCCTGTTACGCTATCATCATGGTTGTGTCGCTTAATATCGCTACCGGTTTCTTAGGACAGCTTGCCTTGGGACACGCCGGATTTATGGCGCTGGGCGCTTACACCTCCGCGCTCGTCACAAAGGCACTTGTCGCTGCTGAGATTCTGGCGGGCAAGGACATGGTTTCGAACCTGCTTTTGTTTTTAATCGGCGCGCTTTCCGGCGCTATCGTAGCGGCGATTTTCGGTGTCATTGTAGGTATACCCGCGCTGCGTTTGCGCGGTGACTACCTAGCCATTATCACGCTGGGCTTTGGCGAGATTATCCGTGTTATCATTCAGAACCTGCCGTTTGCGGGTGGCAAAGGTCTTGCACAGGGACAGGCGGGTCAGGCGCTTATCGGCATCAGAAACTTAGGCAATATCTATATCGTATTCTTCCTGACGGTCATTACCATCACAATCCTGTTCTCGTTTGTCCGTTCCAAGTACGGACGCGCCATCATGGCAATTCGTGAGGATGACATTGCAAGTGAGGCGTCTGGCATCAACAATACGTATTATAAGGTGCTGGCGTTTACCGTATCGGCATTCTTCGCGGGTGTGGCGGGTGCCATTTTCGCACACAGAGGGCTAGGTACCTTACAACACAGCGACTTTACCTTCCTTAAGTCCACCGAGTATGTCATCATGGTTGTTTTGGGTGGAATGGGCTCGCTCACCGGCTCCATCATCGCGGCAATCGCGCTGTCGGTACTGCCCGAGATGCTACGTGCATTTGCAGAATACCGCATGCTCGTCTACTCGGTCGTGCTGGTACTCATGATGATTTTCCGTCCCATCGGCTTGTGCGGCAACTACGAGTTCTCGCTAACCCGTATCATCGATAAGTTAATCGCCCTGATAAAGGGAACCGGGGGCTCAAAACATACAACGAATACAAAAGATAAGAAAGAGGAGGTGGCACCATGAGTGAAATCTGCATGAAGGTCAAGGACCTTGGCATCAGTTTCGGCGGGCTCAAGGCTGTGGATCATTTTGATCTGGAGCTTCGCCGAGGCGAACTGGTTGGTCTGATCGGACCAAACGGCGCGGGAAAAACCACGGTGTTTAACCTACTCACCGGCGTATATACCCCAACCGAAGGCGTGGTTTACATCGGCGATACCCTTGTAAACGGCAAAAAGACGCATCAGGTGGTTGCAAACGGTGCGGCCAGAACCTTTCAGAACATCCGTCTGTTTAAATCGCTGAGCGTGATTGATAACGTAAAGATTGCCTTTACCAAGGACGTAAAGTACTCTCTGTTTCAGGCGCTCTTTCATGTGGGCTCCTACTGGACGGAGGAGGCGGAGATCGACCGCAAGGCGCGTGAGCTGCTAAGCCTGTTTAAGCTTGAGGATAAAGCAGACACCATCGCGGCGAACCTGCCGTACGGTCAGCAGCGCAAGCTTGAGATTGCGCGCGCACTCGCCACCAATATGAAGATTCTGCTTCTCGACGAACCGGCTGCGGGCATGAACCCGACCGAGACGGCGGAGCTGCTCGAGTGTATTAACCTGATACGGCAGAAGTTTTCCATTGCCATTTTGCTTATTGAGCATGATATGAGCCTTGTTATGAATATCTGCGAGCGTATTATCGTAATCGACTACGGCGTGACCATAGCAAAGGGTCTGCCGGAGGAGATTGCAAAAAATCCGAAGGTCATTGCGGCCTATCTGGGCGCTTAAGGAGGGTGAGTATGTTAACAGTAACCGATCTTCATGTATCCTATGGCGCCATCCATGCCATTAAAGGGGTCAGCCTTAAGGTCAACGAGGGTGAGATTGTATCCCTTATCGGTGCAAATGGTGCGGGTAAAACCACCATTCTGCACACCATTTCTGGTCTTCATGGTGCGGCCAAGGGAAGCATTGAATACGACGGCACCGATCTGCGAAAGATCGAGCCAAGCAAGATTATTAACCTCGGCATGGCGCATGTGCCGGAGGGTCGCCATGTATTCTCCCGCATGACGGTAGCCGAAAACCTGACCATGGGCGCCATTATTCTTAAGGATAAGGCGAAGGTGCAGGAGAATTTAGAGCGCGTATACAAGCGGTTTCCCCGCTTAAAGGAGCGTCACAAGCAGGTTGCGGGCACCCTTTCGGGTGGCGAGCAGCAGATGCTTGCAATGGGCAGGGCACTGATGTCAAACCCCAAGTTTGTACTGCTCGATGAGCCATCAATGGGTCTTTCTCCGCTTCTCGTGCGCGAGGTGTTTGACATTATTGCAGAAATGCACGAAACGGGCATTACGGTGCTGCTGGTGGAACAGAACGCCATGATGGCGCTGTCGATTTCCGACCGTGCATATGTACTGGAAACCGGTCATATATCAATGGAGGGGCCCGCTAAGGAACTGCTTGAGGACGACCGTGTGCGTAGGGCTTACCTCGGCGCGTAAGTAAGCACAACCGTTTATCAATCAGACGTCAGTTTTGCATTGGAGGGTTATTATGGACAACGTAATCATTACCATCTCCCGCAGCTA
>JAEZDF010000028.1 GCA_023429685.1 Bacillota bacterium | reverse complement strand
CTGTTCCCATTCCGAACACAGAAGTTAAGCTCATCCGTGCCGACAATACTTGGCGGGCAGCTGCCCGGGAAGATAGGTCGATGCCGGCACAAAAAAACAGTCTGCTGATGCAGGCTGTTTTTTTGCTTTTAACTTTCGGTCAGGCTTTTGCGTCAGCCTCTGCAAGCTCTTTCTGAACGTATTTGGGCAGCTTGCCTTTTACCACAGCGTAGGAATGGTCAATCATCAGCATGATTTCTTCAATCGGTATTGTACCATCCAGCTCGAGCGTATTAAAATAAGGCTGCTGTATCGGCGGGCAGTGGTATCCCTGTGTCACGGTATTAGGGTAAACAGTCCGATAAAATTCTCCGGTTATCCTGTCACAATTAAAGGTAGCCATCGGTTTTCCTTTTAAGTAGAATACCTGAGCGAAGATGCGGCTACGCACCTTAACGACGGTAACATCAGGACCGAAAGGATAATCCAAATATGCACCGGCTTTAGATAAACAATACGAGATGATTTGTTCAAACATCATGTAAAAGCCCACTTTCAAATAGTATAAG
Source organism: Bacillota bacterium (assembly GCA_023429685.1). Lineage (GTDB taxonomy): Bacteria > Bacillota > Clostridia > Oscillospirales > Ruminococcaceae > Acetanaerobacterium. The sequence continues at coordinate 6,048 of JAEZDF010000028.1, read as the reverse complement.
ACAACAACACGGCGAGTGTATGCTGTGTTATAAACTATCACACTAAAAAAACAGGCATCCAATTACCAAATGGATGCCCGTTGTGCTATTAATATACCGCGATAACCTCAATCTCAACCTGTGCGTTTTTGGGTAGCTGCTCTACCGAAACACAACTGCGTGCGGGCGGTGTGTCAAAACCAAAGAACCTGCCGTACACAGCGTTTACTGCAGCAAAATCGTCCATTCGGTCAAGAAACACAGTGACCTTTACGACATTTGCAAGGGTAAGTCCCTCGCTTTCGAGGATTGCACTGATATTTTTGATTGCAAATTCGGTCTGCTCCTCAACAAGTGGGGCTAGTTCTCCCGTTCTGATATCTATACCGAGCTGACCCGAAACAAACAACATTCCATTTGCCTTGATTGCCTGGGAGTAAGGTCCAATCGGGGCAGGGGCGTTGTTGCAAGTAATTGCAGATTTATTGGTCATAGTTAAATCCTCGCTTTCAAATTGGTTGTCCGTTGCTATTATTATACACCAGAATTTGAAATTACGCTATTAGGCAGTACATAGGATACCCCAAAATGCAAATAAAACAGGGAAACAGAATAATTCCTGCATTTTCGTTTGAATTTAATTTCCCATTATTGTATAATGTTTTTTGGGATAAATCAATCGTACATAGTAAGTGATTATTGCAGTCGTCATACTATTTTGATGAACTGCCAAAATATCGGAGGATGGTTATGCGTAGGATACTTTCAATGATTATCGCAGCAGCGATGCTGATCTGTGTTTTGGCGGCATGTGCCGCACAGCCCGCCCAGCTCCCCCCCTCTGACGAAGGCACAGATGCGGTAGGTCAGGAGGAACCGGCTCAGGATGAAAAGCCCGTCAAAACCGTCTCCATCACGCTGTATGCACAGCCGTATTTTGCTAAGTATGAAGATGGAACATCCGCGTTACAGGAACTGATTGCAGCCTTTGGGGTAGTTCATCCTGAGATTACAATTGTCCTGCAGGAGATGACCGCGGATGAGGACGGAAATAAGGCGCTTGAAGAAGCGTTGGAAGCCGGCAAGGTGGATCTGTTGTTTGACAGTGCGCAGCCCGCCGCAGGGTATGCGCGCATGGGCAAGCTTTCTGATCTATCCGCCCTGTTTACCGAGGAAACACTAAAAGACCTTCCGCAAGGCGTGGTTGACGCCGTAACGGAAGGTGAGATGAAATATCTGTACCCGATTTCTGCTTCGCCATATCTGATGGCGTTTAACAAGGAACTACTTGAGTCGCTGGGCGTTCTTGAGCTACTGCCCTATGAGCGCACCGAAACCCGTGCATGGACGGTGGACGAATACGCCGCACTGCTGACCGCGCTGAAGGCAAAGCTGCCCGAGGGTCTGGATGCTGGCGTCATCTACGCAAAATCATCGAGTGGCGACGCAGCAACACGCTCCTTGGTGACAAACCTAAACGGTGCGTCATTTATAAAGAGCGACCGCAGTGAGTATACCATCGACGGCGCGGAGGGCAAAGGCGCACTAGAATGGCTGAATAAGGCGGTACAGGATGAGCTGCTGAAGGTTGACGCGCAAAAGACCTCCGCTGAAGTAGTAAAGGATTTTGTGGACGGAAAGTCAGCACATACCATCCTTTATACCATTGGGCTAGCAAACAACTTTGCCGGCACAAAAAAGGACAATTTTACCGAGATCTTAATGCCCTACCCCACCAAAGATGGCAAGGAGTTAACGCTTGAGTACAGCCTGTATGGGCTGAGCATCTTTGATAACGGCGATAAAGAGAAGATTGCCGCCGCCGAGGCTTTTATCGACTTCGCGGCAAACGACAGACAGTACAGCCGCATGGCAGCGGTGATGACAGGTGGAATCAGTCCTGCCTTGAGCAAGAATGAACTTCGCTATGACAAGGAGTATCTTTTCGTCGAGTCCTTGAAACCACACCTTGGCAGCTATGTGCCCGCTACCGAGGGCAGCGATGTGATGAAAACCTTCTGGTTTGGGGCACTAAGCAATGCCCTAGTTAAGGATGCAAAGGTTGAGACGGTTCTCAAGGCGTTTGCGGAGAATGCGAATAAGACCCTTAAGGATGCGAAGACCGAGCGCGAAGAGGCGTTAAAAAAGGCGGACGAAGGCGACACCGCATCCAAGTAATAGACGATAGCCTATCTAACGATGATTGGCAATCGCATAGCAGCTGCGACGTTGCACGGGTGGGCAAAACCGCCCGTGCAACCTCTTTTTATAACGTGATGTTGGGAATAAGGCTATACAAACAGTAAAATAGCCGCCAGCAATTACTGCCGACGGCTTTGAGGAAGGTCTTAATTTGGATTATTTAATAATCTGAATGCCGCCGATGACGGGCAGCGGGTTGGTTTCGTACTTTGCGGCGCTGATAATACCAAGAATCATAAACACAATGCATGCGACGCTGAGCAGCCAGCCGATTAGACCAAATAAAAAGAAGAATCCACCAAGTGCGGCGATTATGCTCGCTGCAATCTCTGCAATAAAGATTACAAGCGCTTGATTGGCGTGGTGCTTACAAAGCGCGCTGTCCTTACCGGCAAATATCGGAATGAGTACCAGGGGTCCAAAGTAGCCGAGGATCGAGTACAGGATTTCGTTGTTGCGGTCTTGCATAAAAAACGCTCCTTTAATATGTAGTAATTATAACGGCAATCATGCCGATGGGTAGATGGTGTAATCTGTGCAGGGGTACCCGAGATGGATTGTACCAAAAGTATTGAATGTGGCGGTCAATACAAAACATTTATTCCTTGGCGTCTTCGGCAGGCGGCTCGATGGTTTCAGGAATGGATTGTAGTGGCTTCTCTTGCACTCCCATTGCCTTTGTGTGCCTGTGTAAGCGCAGCAGGGCGCTCAGTAAAAGAATCAGTGCGGCAGCGCCGAAGAAGGACGAAAAGAGGTAATGGGGCAGATTGAGCGAGGCGGCCTTTGCAACCAGTCCCGAAGACGTGGTAGCCAGTGCCATGCCGATTACATCGCCGCGCAGGTCGGTCAGCGGCAGGACGGTAACAAGCACTGCCTTGCCGTCTGTGGTTTTAAGCGCCGCGTATGCGTAGGGCTTTTTCTCAAACGCCACTGTGGACACCGCGCGCTCCAGTGCCGACCCGCCTGCCGTTCTGGGGACGTATGCACTGCCCACGGTGTTGTAATCCACATTTGGGGTAAGCCCGCGCATAAACCGACTGTCAAGGATATTGATATACCCCGTGCCGCGGGGGATGACGGTTGTTATCGAATCAAAGCCGCTTTGACGCGCTTTGGCAGAAAGCTGTGCGGTCAACTCATCAAACCGAACGCCCTGTGCCTCCACCTGAAGATGCAGGGTGCGTAGGTCATCATGATATGTTTTGGCAAGCCCTTCAAACAGTAGTGAAACCGACGTACTGCCCTGCTGCGCAAGCGAGTCGTAGATGGCACGCGAAAGCACCGATGCACTGCCTAAGCCGTACAAGGCCGCGCCAATGCACAAAAACGCACCAAAAAACAGCAAGAGAATGGGCAGGAGACCTTGCTTTGTTTTTTGGGGGTGGTCAGATTCAATTTTCTGGCTCACAATGTTAGCCCTCCATGATAGTAGAATGTTCGGCACGATGCACCCTAGAAAACAGCAAACAATGGATATGCCTGTAACTGATTATAGCGAAATCTGGCACAACATGCAACAGCCGGAAGTTTTGATTATACGACTGGGTCAGTTTATTTAAGATAGAAGAAAAGTCAGACAGATAAGCCGTAAAAAGACTAGGGCTTACAGGCGAAGCTTTGATTGTACAAACAGCCTCTGAAAACAGCGGTCGGAACACAGCGCTTGCCGACGGCTCCGGGCGCAGGAAAGGAATGGTCACAAGGATGAATATGACGGTAGTGAATCTTGAGCAGGGTATGCCCTATGTGGATGAGGCGATTCGACGTATGAACGCGGCGCTTCGCAGCGCACGCGCGGGCGGGGTTCGAGTGGTAAAGCTCATACACGGGTATGGCTCGAGCGGTACGGGGGGTAAGATTCGAGTTGCAGTCGCGGCAGAGCTCGCAAACAAAAAACGCAGCGGCGAGATAAAAGAGTATGTGCGCGGCGAAGATTTTACACCGTTTTCCGAAAGCTGCCGCAAGGCACTTGACCTTATGCCCGAGCTGCAAAAGGACAAGGACTATCTGCGCTGCAATCAGGGCATTACCATTGTGCTGTTGCGGTGACTTGACCACAGGGTCAGATTAACGAGCCACGTTGTGCCGTACAGGATTGCTGCGGCACAACGTTTTATTTATATTATGGCTTTCCGTCATGAGTAGGGGAACACGATGCTTGATAAACATATATAAAGACGAGCTTGTGGTTTACTGGCCAAATGAGTACGTTTTCTAAGTTATTTAAATATGGGGTGTGACAATATTTATTTCGTGACATTTTCACATGATATTTTAGTATGAATAAATGCATTATAAGCAGGTACATGGTGTAAATCACGGATAAACTTGTATTAGTTTAGACTAAATATTGCTTTAAAATTCAAAATAAGATAAAATATTAGTATATTTTTCTAATAAATAAAACACAATTTGAAAGCAGGGTTTTAGCAATATGGTAACAATTCGTAAGCGTATCGGGCGTTCTATAGTTGCGGCATCCGTCATCATCGGACTGCTTCTAACCTCCATATCTATCTGGTCACTTTACAACAAGACACAGGAATATGCCGAGCAGATGGTGACCGAGACGGCGAAGGCCTACGCGCTGAACATAAAGAATGAGACGGATTTGATTAAGACCAAATTGCAGCTCGTAGGAGCCGATTCTATCGTAAGCGATTCCCACCTACCCGATGCGCAGCGTGAGGCTCGTTTGGCTCAGATGATAGGGGACACCATGTTTAACCAACTGGATATCGCAGGGCAGGACGGTTTGGCGATGAACGGAATTGATATCAAAAGCCGCGCGTATTTTCAAAATGCAATAAAGGGTGTCGGATACATATCAAGCCCCTTGATCAACAAGGATACCGGCGACATTGCAATTATTACCGCAGGTCCTTTGAATCGGGAGGTTATCTTCGGAGTAATTGATTATTCTCATTTCAGCGAAATCGTAAACCGTATTAAAATCGGCAAAACTGGCTACGGGTCAATTGTGGATAAGGAAGGAACCATCATAGCACATCCTGATGAAGAGGTTGTGAAAAGCTACACCAACTACATTACCCTTGCGCAAGAAGACGAGGGATATGCTGAGATCGCTGGTATGGTTAGCCGGATGACACAGGGTGAAGAGGGTGTCGGAAAGACCAAGGTCAACGGCAAGAACCTGATGATTGCCCATTATCCTATCGACACGCCCGAAGGCTGGTCGGTTGTCATTGCGTATCCCGAAAGTGAATACATCAGTTCCTTCGTCATCACGCTCATCATAACGATTGCGCTGTTGATTGTGCTTTTAATTATGGCAATCATCTTCGCGGGGCGCCTTGCGAAAAGCATCGCGGAGCCGGTGGTATCATCCACAGAGCGGATCGAGCTGCTCGCACACGGCGACCTTAGCACGCCCATGCCCGCGGTTTTAAGCAAGGACGAAACAGGCAGGCTGCTCGAATCACTCGGCGAGACCATCTCGTCGATGAACGGGTATATCTCGGAGATCTCAGATATCCTGACAGGGATTGCGCAAGGAGACCTGAGCAAGAAGAGCGAGCAAACCTATATGGGCGATTTTGCGCCGATTGGGCAGGCGCTTACATCCATCACAGGCTCACTCAAAACGGCATTTTCTGATATCTATACCGCCGCAGAGCAGGTGGAACAGGGCGCCACACAGATATCCTCCGGCGCGCAGGGGCTTTCGCAGATTACGATGGAGCAGGCGGCGACCATCGAGCAGCTTTCGGCAAGCCTGGCGGAGATATCCACAGGGATTCAGGAGATTGCGCATAACTCGGAGCAGACAAGAGCACTCACAGAGCGCTCCAGCGAGAATGTGAAAAACGGCAACCAGCAGATGAGCGAAATGCTTGAGGCGATGGG
>JAEZDF010000027.1 GCA_023429685.1 Bacillota bacterium | reverse complement strand
GCAAGTGCGCTTGTGAGCTGCTCGTTTGTAATGTAGCCACCCTCAAGCAGCACCTGCCCAATGGGTAGATTCTTTCGCTGTCCCGCCTGCTGCATCGTATTAACCCCGCCCTTTTTTCCTCGAATTTTATAACGCATGCCAAAATTTAATTTGCCAAATTATCACTTCTATTATAGAATAAAGCCAGTGCTTATTCAACAAAAATCCGTATCGTATCTTACTGTGTCTGTCAAAAACAGACGAATTCCAATAGAAGGATTGATGTACCGATGATGGTTGACGATGCTTTGCTGGTGTTGCTCGCCGGTGTGCTTGGTTTATTGTTCGGCAGTTTCCTGAATGTATGTATCTATCGCATCCCCAAAAAGCAATCCATCGTAACAGGTGCGTCTCACTGCACCGCCTGCGGCACACCCATTCGCCCGGTCGACCTAGTGCCCGTTATTAGCTACCTGTTTTTGCGCGGACGCTGTCGTGCGTGCGGGGTGCGCATAAGCATTCGCTACCCTCTGATAGAGCTGGCAAACGCCGCCGCGTGGGTTTTGGTGTCGCTCCGCTTTGGGTTTGCGCCCGAAAGCCTTATCTATTGCGCGTTTGCGTCGGTGCTGCTGGTTGGCGCAATGATTGACATCGACACCATGCTGGTACCACCCTCGCTGACCGTGTTTATTCTCGTACTCGGCGCGGTCAGCCTGTTTGTGCTGCACGACGTGCCGTTCTATGAGCGGCTGATCGGTCTTGCGGTGGGGGGGCTGCCCTTTTTGCTGGTGGCGGTTGTCACACGCGGCGGCATGGGCGGCGGCGACATCAAGCTGATGGCGGTGTGCGGTCTTGTGCTCGGGTGGAAGCTTGTTTTGCTCTCGCTGCTTGTCTCGGTGGTGGCGGGGGGCGTTTACGCCGCAGTGCTGTTGCTAACAAAGCGCAGCAAAAAGGGCGCCGAGATGCCGCTTGTGCCCTTTCTTTCGGGCGGGATGTTTGTGTGCCTGCTGTGGGGCGGGCAGCTTTTGTCGTGGTATCTGGGGCTGTTTTTCTAGGCGAACATGATATAAACAAACGGACGCGAACGCGTCCGTTTTTGATTTGCTTCGGGTCTTTATGCGCGTCCCCTCGCCTCTGATTCAATCAGGGGTGCGCTGTGTTTTCGGGCTTTAAATCCTTAGCCATGGTTTGCAGCCCGCTCAGCTTTAAACGGCTGACCTTCTTCTGATTGATGCCAAGCCTTTTTGCCACCTGCTCCTGCGTCATGCCTCCGAAAAACAGCGCGCGAATGACCCTGCTCTGCATCTCGCTGAGCTTAGATATCGCTTGATAAAGCGCGATATGATCCTCGATGGGCAGATGAAACGAGGTATAATGCAGCGTCTTAATATTAGACACATCGATCTCTTCTATGCTCACAAGCCCTGCCCGCATCACCTCGCGCACGCTGCGCACCGTAACGCCAAGCTCCTCAGCAATGCTTTCGGCGGTGGGTATCTCGCCGTACTCCTTTACGCTGCGCTGGATAGAACGGTCCACCTTTGCCTGCAGCTCCATCACACAGCCCGGGCGGCGGTAACTAATCTCCTTGCGCACATAGTGGCGTATGGCGCTGATGATGCACTCGCTTGCCCAGGTGGTAAAGGACGCGCCCACCTCCGGCTTATAGGTGGACAGCGCCTTTAACACGCCCTCCATCCCGGTTTGAAACAGATCGTCCTTGCTGCAGCTGCCGCCGTACAACGACGCAAAATGCCGCACCAGCGGCTCGGCGGCCTCGGTTACCAGCGCGCAGTTCTCCCTTGTTTTACACGAAAAATATTGTCTTGCTGCGCTGTTCAGGGTCATGTTTCACACCCCTTTTATCTGTCACTTACTACGGTGTAAGAACCTCCGAGCCGTCGGGACGGTAGAACAGAATCTCTTTGTATTGGGTAGCCGCTGTACCCCCAATGGTGGCGGTATCCCCCAGCATATTGGTTAAAAAGATGTCCTTTGTCAGCTCAAACAGCCGCTCGCCGGTGTTTGTCTTGTTTACCGTTATGGTTACCCGCAGTATCTTTGTTGTAGCCTTCTCCTTCGAAAACGAAATGTCCATCGTGTAGCCCGCGGTAATCCCCTGCGAAATGGCGTCCGACCTTGCCGAATCCCCCTCTTTGTACAGCTCCAATTGACCGTTTCGGCTGATGTTTGAGGAAAGAACATAGAACGTTCTTGAACCGTCCACATCGTATGCAGCATCCGTAATTGCCGACGGGCTGGTGGTATAAGGTCGCAATGCCAACACATCAGTTGAGTACACACTACCCTCAATGTAATCCATCGCAAGGTTTGCTATTGACTTTGCCTCGGCAATATCGCGCGTCTTTGCAAACATTGTCATGGTGGGGAATACAAACATCGTTATCGCGATAAACAGGATAGAGAACACCGCGATGGAGACCAACAGCTCCATCAGCGTTAGCCCTTTGTTGTTGTTTAAGCGTTGGGTCATGGTGCTGTGCCCCCTATGCCGCATGTTACGGTGCGGTTCTGTTATCTACATACGTCTCCAGCTTCGCGCCCGTTTCGGGGTCTTCGGTCTGTATTACAACGCCGTTGCCTGTTATGGTCGTGCCGTCTGAAAACGTGATGGTGATTTCCTTCGTCAAACCAACCACCCCTGCGGGTAGTGTTGCGGCACCCTCGTCCATTACCTTCTCAAGCCTGGTCGCCATCGACGCGGTGCCATGGTTGAGCACCACCGCCTTGCCCTCGAGCTTGATGGCGGGCAGAAAGATTGCGGCAAAGCCCACCGCCAGTATGGCAAGTATCGCCATGCTAATCAGCAGCTCCATCAGGCTAAGTCCGTTGTTGTTTTTTAGTATACGCTTTATCTTATCCATTGGGGTTTCTCCTTTAGGGGGTGGGCAGCTTCGTTCTATCAAAAGCTACGGCGTAACCAGTTTTGACTGCCCGGAATAGTTGCCTACGACGGTAACGCCACCGCTTCCACCGCCGCCACCGCCGGGTGGTGTGCTCAATGGCTCGGGGGGGATGTAGGCAAATTTACTATTACCCCGAGTTGTCACTCGACCGATAAAAAGGCTGCCGCAATAGTATTGATCACCTTCAAAATAAGCCTCAGCATATGGCATATAAACGTACGCACATACTCTATAACTACTTGTCGTAACATTTAACTTGACATTTTCAGACGAAATGATTGTCATTCGGGGAGCATGGTTAATGTATTTATTGTCAAAGTCAGAGAAAAAACTTTCGTAGTTTGTTACACAATCTACATCCCCAAACCATTTCTGAATATTAAGTGTAACGCCTTCGTCTAAATAAATATACGCATGATTGCTTCCGTTAACTGTCAAATTATTATTAAAACTATACGTTCCTTTAGAAAATCTAATATATATATCCTGTTTACTAGTATCAATCACATACTCTTTATTAAAAAAATCCGATTTAACAGTGCCATTTCCTGTTATATATTTCCCGCTAGTCGGTGGAGTAGTGAAAGGCACAACAACGCTGCTCGGCGGTTTAAAACTCGGATCCGTTTTGCTTGGTAGCGGCTCAGTATGTCCCACTGGAAAATCAATAGAAGAAGGGATCTTTTGAACAGGCTTACTCCCTATAGGAGTACCTGTAGACTTTCCGTTCACATAATTATTGCCAGTTATAGTGCTAGGGTTGGTTGAACCACCTGAGAGACTGTTAAATGACGTATTACCCCATACATATATACTTCCTGTAATTTTATTAACTTGTACACCATTAAAAGTTGCGTTTCCATTAATATATATATCACCGTAAACACTTAACTGACCACCGCCGCCCGAAAATATAGCGTCTCCATCAACAATCAAGTCCCCGTATACGGAAAGATACTGTATTACTGTTGCTTTACCATCACTTCTCTTTCGTATATAAATATCTCCCGATGATTTATTCATATTATTAAAATCAGAAAGGGCTCCTTCCCCAGTAATGTTGGCAAGATTTTTAAACGGGCTGCTCGCCAAAGCAACCTCAATCACCGTGTAGAATGTCCGCTCTACGCCGTCCAGCTCTGCCAGCGAGGCAATCTGGTAGTGCGTATCATCAAGCTTATTCACCGTTAAGGTGTACTCCCCCAGCTGTGGGTCGGTCGTTTTAACACTGGTCTTGCCGTCAAGCTTGTCCAGCAGCGCCTTCGGGTCTGCGTCGGCTTTTACGTAATCCACTGCCGCAAGCACGGCGGAGCGCGCGGTAAAGTACGCCTGCTGCGTCTGGTAGTCGGTCACCGCGTTGCGGCTTGCGTTGGCAGAAAGGGTAAGCGCCGCCATGCCAAACACAAGCAGCAGGGCAAATACGACAATTACCATCAGCAGGGTGCTTCCCCTGCGGTTTTTTGCATGTTGCATTAACACTTTAGCAACCCCCTTTTTCATCACAACGCGTCGAAACGGCGCATTCTATCTGCTTAGATAATCTTCGTTTTGCCCTCGGGCAGGTCAAACGCAAGGTTTAACATGTCGTCGGTGTAGTATTTGGGAATAGAATAAACCTGCATGGTCACTGTCGCTGTTAAGATATCCTTTGCGCCGGAATCGTCGTCGCGGATTTCAAACTCTATGCCTGCTATCTGCAGCGTTCTGCCCGAGCGCATTAAAAGGTCGATAAAATACATCAGGTTGTCGTAGTAGCAGTCGGCGGTAACCGAGACGGTGTTCACGTACACAAGGTCAATCGCAGGCGGCTCGGTCGCTGCCTCCTGCTCCGCGGCGGCGGGGATGCTCTGCCCGTTTATCTGGCTGACCAGATCATCAAGGGCAATGCGCAGCATGGGTACTACGTCGGTGTACTGCGAGATGTATACCGAGCCACGCTCCCCTATCTGCACCTGACTGTTGCGCAGCCCAGCTTGCTCGGTAAACCCGAACATCCACAGCCCCATCTTCTCGTTGTCAAAGGGCGGGAAAAAGCGCGCGGATTGCTCCTCGCCCGCCGCCCTTGCCTCGGCGACCTTTTCTTCCATATTTGCGTTAGAGAGCACAAGGGTCTGCATCTCAAGCTGCTTTGCCTCAAGCTCCGCGAGCAACGCGGCGTTTGCGGTATAGTTTTCTGCCGCAGGCATAAATAAAAAGCGAACCGGCAGCACCCACACAAGTACCAGCACCAGTATGAATATAAGGATTTGTTCCCGTTTGCCCATCTTCATGGTATCATTCATCCCTTTCGCCCGCCCTTTTTCTACAGGGCGCGGCAATGAAATGGAGACTGTGTTCTTATTTATCTCCTGCCTTGTAAACGCCGCTAACTTCAAACTCCACCACGCCGTCGGTACTCACCGTGTAGCCGTTGTAGACTATGCCGTTCATTGCGCCGGTATCCCGCAGGGCGTTTACAAAGATCATCGGGGTTTTTTCGCTCTTACTTTCGCATTTCATAACCACGCTGCCCCACTGCATTGAAAACTCAACCACCTTCATATCGGTTGGCATACAACATGCGATCTGCAAAAATCCGGCGGAATCGATCACCGGCAGGGTGTAATACCGCGCATACGCCTGCCCGGTCACGCTGCCATACTGCTCATACAGGGCGACGATGGCGCGTTTGTATAGGGTATCCTCCGCAAGCTGTTTGTTCTGCTCGTCCGTCAGGTACGCCCTTTTTTGCTCGATGCCGTCAAGCAGCAGCCCGTTTGCGCTGTATATCAGCAGACCGCCCCCCGCCTGTAATCCGATGGAGAGCGCAATAAGCACGCCGAGCACGACCACCACAGGGGAAACCGATTCTTTTACCTTTATCTCCTTTAAGCCGGAGTAAAAGTTAATATCCTTTTGCATGTCCGGGCACCTCCGTTATTTTGCAAGCCCGCGAAAGCCGTCGCGTTATTACCGCTTTGCAATCGCTCCAATGGCGTTAAGGTACAAAGAAAGCTCTGTTTTAGCAGGGCAGGTTACGCCCGAAAGGGTTTGGATGCGCTCCACCGTCAGGTCGAGCACCGACGCAAGGTAGGCGTCCAGTCCCTTTATCACCGACATCCCGCCGCACAACAGCACCGTCTGCACTGGTGAGGCAAGCCGTCTGGAAAGCGCAAACTGCAGCATGCGCGAAAGCTCCTGAGACAGGTACTGCAGCA
>JAEZDF010000056.1 GCA_023429685.1 Bacillota bacterium | reverse complement strand
CTCAAGGAAAACGGCACCACGGTTTCCACCGAGATTATGGCGGGCTTTACCACGTTCTTCACCATGGTTTACATCATCTTTGTAAACCCGAACATCCTTTCGGCAACCGGAATGCCCTGGGGCGCGGTTTTCCTTGCGACCATCATCGCGGCCGCGATCGGCACGCTGATTATGGGTCTGTTTGCAAACGTACCGTATGCGCAGGCACCCGGCATGGGGCTCAATGCGTTCTTTACCTACACCGTATGCTTCGGGCTGGGCTTTACCTGGCAACAGGCACTGGCAATGGTGTTCTTGTGCGGAATTATTAACATCATCATCACGGTGACCAAGGTCCGCAAGAGCATCATCAAGGCGATCCCGGAGAGCATCCAGCACGCCATCGGCGGCGGTATCGGTATCTTTATTGCCTACATAGGCATAAAGCAAAATGCAGGCTTCATTCAGTTCCTTTCTGACAATACAAACCTTGTAGAGGTCAACGGGCAGCCCTTTGCCGCAGACGCCACCTATAGTGGCATCTTCTCGGCGGTAACAAACGGCGGCATTGTGCCCGAGCTTGTTAAGTTTAACAACCCCGCAGCACTGCTTGCGCTGATTGGTCTTGTACTCACCGTGGTACTGCTGCTGCTCAAGGTAAAGGGAGCCATCCTCATCGGCATTGTTGCGACCACGCTAATCGGCATACCGATGGGCGTTGTGGATCTTTCTTCTGCAACCATCTCGTTTGCTTCTTTTGGCGATTCATTCTCGCAGCTGGGTGCTACCTTTGGTGCCGCGTTTGGTTCCGAGGGACTGCTCTCGCTGTTTGCGGACCCCGCTAAAATTCCCCTTGTGCTGATTACCATCTTCGCGTTTAGTTTGTCTGACACGTTTGACACCATCGGCACCTTCATCGGCACAGGTCGCCGCAGTGGCATCTTCAGCGAAGAAGACCAAAAGGCGCTGGAGAACAGCACCGGCTTTAAGTCCAAGATGGACAAGGCGTTGTTTGCGGATGCCATCGCTACCTCGGTGGGCGCGGTATTCGGAACCTCCAACACCACCACCTATGTAGAGAGCGCTGCCGGAATTGGCGCAGGCGGACGCACGGGACTTACAAGTGTGGTCACCGCAGTTCTGTTCCTGCTCTGCTCGTTCCTTGCACCCGTTGCGGGTCTGGTTCCCGCCGCGGCAACCGCACCTGCACTGATTGTAGTGGGTGTAATGATGCTCAGCTCGTTTAAAGAGATTAAGTGGGACGACTTCGAAGAAGCAGTACCCGCGTTCTTTGCAGGCGTGTTCATGGCGCTGTGCTACAGCATCTCGTACGGTATTGCAGCGGGCTTCATCTTCTACTGCATCGTGAAGCTTTGCAAGGGCAAGATCAAGGAGGTTCATCCCATTCTGTGGGTGTCTGCCCTGTTGTTCCTTGTCAACTTCGTTGTAATGGCGTTTATCTAAGCGCAGTCATCTAACTGGTATAAGCAAAGCGGCAAACGATTTTTCGTTTGCCGCTTTTTGTGTTGTAAAGAGACCCCTATGTTTGATATAATCGGGATACGAATCATCGTTAGAAGTGGTAACAAAATATCCTTGCAAAACCGCATCAATCAAAGCATTTGGATTTTTTATGAACAGTCCTAAAGCAAAGAGATGTATAAAAACAGCTTGGTGACGACAGGGGGCTTATGGGATGAACAGCACAGACAAGCACGGCTTTTCCATCCGCATTGATGACATAATGATTGACTGCGACGACCCCGAAAAACTGGCCGCGTTTTACGCGGACATGCTTGGTTGGCGAGCCACGAAGTTGAGTGACGACTGTGTAATGGTGCGCTGCGCTGACCATCCGGTGCGGTTGTTGTGCCAGCGGCAGCAGGGCTACCGTGCCCCCGTATGGCCAGAGACTGACGGCGCGCAACAGAAGATGCTTCATCTTGACTTTACGGTGGACAACCTTGAGAACGCCGTGGCGTACGCTGTAACACTCGGAGCGACGGTTGCGGGCACGCAATACAACCCCAGCCAGTGGACGACGATGCTCGACCCTGCGGGGCATCCGTTCTGCCTGTGCTTACCTGAACGAGAATAAAAAAGTAAAAAGCGCAAGCCGTCGTGCGTACACGGCTTGCGCTTTCTTATGCCTTTTATTAATCGTGGTAGTTAAAATTTTCCCTGCTCCCGTTTGTATTCCGCACACCGCGCGGCGAGCGGGCAGCCCGAGCAGGACGGCTTTGCCTTGCAGTGGTGCTTTGCGTGTGTGACTATCAGCGCGTGGAACTCGTTGTATAGGCTGAGGTCACGGGGGAGTGCCTGTTCAATCATCAGGCGCAGCGCGTCGTACTGCACGGGAAGCGTAAAACCAAGGCGGGAAAACAGGCGACGGGTGTAGGCGTCCACCACAAAGTAGGGCTTGTCAAAGGCGTACAGCAGCATGGAGTAGGCGGTTTCGTGCCCCACGCCGTTTAAGGTAAGCAGCTCGGCGCGCAGTTGCTCGCCGTCCGCCGCGCGCACGCGGTGGATGTCCGCGCCGTAGCCCTTGTACCATGCGGCAAGGGTTTTTAGCCGTTTTGCCTTTTGGTTGTAGTAGCCGCTCGGGCGGATGATGCCGGCAAGTGTAGCTTCGTCGCACGAGAGGATAAACGAGGGGGACAGGTTCTCGCCAAACGCGGCGATTGCCCGTTCTACGTTGCTCCACGCGGTGTTTTGGGTGAGCATCGCCCCCACCATCATCTCAAACGGGGTGCGGGCAGGCCACCAGTGCTGCTCGCCATAAGCGCAAAACAGCTCGGTGTAGATGTCGTGTAGGTCGGTCATAGCGGGCGTCCTTCCTGCTCTAGGCGTAGCAGGCGGTCCTTGGTATCCAGCCCTGCGGCAAAGCCGGTCAATGCGCCGTTTGACCCCACCACCCGATGACACGGGATGAGTACCGCAATTGGGTTTCGGTTGCAGGCACCGCCCACGGCGCGCGCCGCGCGTGGGTTGCCGCACAGCGTGGCAACCTCCCCATAGGTGCGGGTTAAACCGTATGGGATGTCTTGCAACTGCGCCCAAACGCTCTTCATGAAGGCGGTGCCTGCGGGGGATAGCGGCACGGTAAAGCGGGTGAGCGTACCGCTTGCATAGCAAAGCAGCTCATGCTCCGCTTGGCACAGCAGCGGGGTGTCGTCGGCGCAGCAGAGCTCGGGATCGTTGTCGGCGGCAAAGCGGGCGGATACGACAGCTCCGTCCTGCTCGGTGACGATGAGCGTAAACAGCGGGGTTGTAATGCAACGGGTGGGCATGGCGCACACTTCCTTTTTATCATGATGAAAAAGCAATGATATGGCTACCATTATAGCAAAAGGAACAGTTGGTCTTCAAGTGTCCTGTTATCACTCATAATTATTGCAGTGACGACGGAGAAAATGTGACAAAAAAGCACAAAACGGTACTACAAATGAGAGAAAACAAACCAGATAAGAGGAATTATTTGGGTAGTAATGCAATAAATATGACAAATAACGCCACTTATTGACCAAGTACAAACGCAATAATTTAGAAATCATTAGTTAAAAATAGTGAATAAATATTGACAAGGATAGCAGTTGTCGGTATTCTTATATATGTACGATGATATGCGATAACGCTCCTATTAATTTGTGTACATTGCACAATCTTGTATTGAGTTACTGTAAAAGGAGCGGTTGCTTGAGCAATGAACCCCCAAACCACAGAAAAATAGCCGGGGAAGCACAGCTTCTTCAGCGGCGTAGCCGCACCGCTATTTTTCACGGCGTTTTGTGCCCGTGCGGTAACATAACGCTCGAAAGGAATGGTCACGATCATGGATGATGCGGTGAAAACATGGATGTTTCACGGAAAACTGGGGGACTTTACGCTGCCTGACCCGGAGCGTACAAGCTGCCTGTACTTTCCGCTGGTGAACAAAAAAGGGATGATGTCCTGCATCACCCCGCTGCTGGGCGGAGACTGCAAAACAAGCCAGGAACATTTTGCGTTGCCGCCGGTGTGCGCCGAGGATCTGCACAGCAGCAGGGCAACAAGAAACTTTTGGCTGCACATCAAAGCCTACGGCAAGTGGAGCGCGACAGGCGTCTCTTGCGCGCAGATGTCTAAAACGTTTTCGCCAGACAAGGAGGAAACCTCACTGAGCGCGGGTTTGCTGTGGCATCAGGTCACACGCCATAACCGCGAGCTTGGGGTGCGCAGTGAGATTACTACCTTTGTTCCGTTTGGCGATACGGTGGAGCTTAACCGTGTGCAGATTACCAACACGGGCAGTGAGCCACTTTGCTTTAAACCATACGTCGCGGTACCGCTGTTTGGGCGCAGTGCCGACCATATTCGCGACCACCGTCATGTGACCTCGTTGCTACAGCGCATGCGCGTCAGCCGGTACGGCGTGGTGCTAAAGCCTACCATCGCGTTTGACGAGCAGGGGCATAAAATAAACCAGACCTGCTACGGGGTGATTGCCGCGGACGGTAGTGGGTTGCCCCCTATTGCCTGCTGCCCCGTGGCAGAGTGGTTTTTGGGGGAAGGCGGCACCTACGACAACCCGGAGATGGTGGGTAGCGACCTGCCCATGCACGAAGGGGACACCGCAGAGGGCAGTGAGGGGATGGGTGCGCTTCAGTTTGCCGAGCAAACACTGGCACCAGGGCAGAGTGTTAGTTACATCTTCGCCATTGTGATTGCCGACAATTCGGCAAACATCAGCACCCTGTGTGTGAAGTACTTAAGCGACGACGCGTTTACGCGGTATCTGGAGCAGACGAAAAAATTCTGGCAGCAGGAGCTGAACCTGCACTTTAATACCAACGACGAGCGATTGAACAACTGGCTGCGTTGGGTGTCGCTGGAGCCTGCGCTACGGCGCATCTGCGGCAACTCCTTTATGCCACACCATGATTACGGGCGAGGCGGGCGAGGCTGGAGAGACCTGTGGCAGGATTGCCTAGGGCTGCTTTTGATGGACACCCAAGGGGTGCGCGGCGTGCTGCTTGACAGCTTTGCGGGCGTTCGGTTTGACGGCACAAACGCAACGATCATCGGGCGCGCACAGGGCGAGTTTATCGCCGACCGCAACAGCATCACTCGCGTGTGGATGGACCACGCCGCGTGGCCGCTGCTTACCACCCGCCTATACATCGACCAGACCGGCGACATCAAATTCTTGCTGCAGGACCAGTGCTACTTTAAGGATTCTCTAGTCTGCCGTTCGACCGAGCGCGACAGCGCGTGGTCACCCGAGCAGGGAAGCCGACTGCTGACCGAGCAGGGCGACGTGTACAAAGGCACGGTGCTTGAGCATCTGCTTATACAAAACCTTGCGTCGTTTTATTGGGTGGGTGAGCACAACATCTGTCGCCTCGAGCATTCCGACTTTAACGACGGCATGGATATGGCGTATGAGCGCGGGGAAAGTGCAGCGCTTACCTATCTGTACTACGGGAACCTGACCTGCCTAATTGAGCTGCTAAACCGACTGAGGGTGGTTGGTATTACCCATGTGACGGTGTCGGGGCATCTGCTTACGCTGCTCGACGATTTCACGCAGGATGAGGCAAACTATTACTCATATGCGTATAAAAAGGGTGTGTCGCTGCGCTTTCATCAAGCGAGCATGGGCAGGCTGACGGGCGGGCAGACCGACGTTGCGATTGACGACATCATCCAAAACCTGA
>JAEZDF010000095.1 GCA_023429685.1 Bacillota bacterium | reverse complement strand
TCAAAGACCTCCTCGATTTTTTAAGTTAGGTTGACAGACCTTAACTCTATTTTATCGGGGAGCTTTTTTTCTTGTCCATACCTTTAAGGTCTTTCTCCACCGGCAGAGCCGGTGGTTCTTAAGCAATGTAACAGGACTGCACCTTGGCAACGCCATGATGCAGTCCTGTTTATATGCTAAATGGGGGTAATATCTTGTTGTGAATGGGGTTAGAGTATATCCGGCACGGCGTCCAAAAACTCCTTCATCGCGAGCACCGCATCGGAGCTGATGACGTGTTCAATGGCACACGCATCGTGGTCGGCGATAACGGGGTCGATGTGAAGCACCTGTGTGAAGAAGGAAAGGATGGTCTGGTGTTTTTTAGAGGTAGCCTCGGCGATTATGCGCCCCTGGGCGGTGAGATGTATCTCTTTATAGGGCTCGTTGATGACCAACCCTTTCTCCGCAAGTGTACTCATCGCGCTATTGGTGCTAGCCTTGGTTACACCAAGTCGCTTGGCTATATCGGAGATGCGAGCACCCTTGCCGTCGAGTGAAAGCTCAAAGATTGCTTCGAGGTAGTTTTCCATTGTGAAAGTCAGTTTGTGCATCCTACCACCTCCCCCTTCAGGGAATTCTATGGTGAGTTTTTTTTATT
Organism: Bacillota bacterium; assembly: GCA_023429685.1. Classification (GTDB taxonomy): domain Bacteria; phylum Bacillota; class Clostridia; order Oscillospirales; family Ruminococcaceae; genus Acetanaerobacterium. The sequence continues at coordinate 13,931 of JAEZDF010000095.1, read as the reverse complement.
ATAACGCACACAACTGGAAAAGCGCAATGTAAAGATTGTCAATTTTCTAGCAATTGTTGCTTTTTGCGCCCTGTTCGTGTAGCTGTAATCCATGCAAAAATATCAATTATTCAAACACGGTTTCCACCAGCTTTGGGCAACTGTCGGGGGAGTACCGAAATCGGTCAATATGACCCTCCGTTATGTAATAGTGGCAGGATGGGGTATAAAATCCCGGCTCAAACGCGTCAACGATGATAAGTTTCACCTTCATCTTCTCGGGGAGAAGCGATTTTATGTAAACGCTTGCGTGCTGTCCCGCATAAACTTCATCCTTTAGCTCCGCAAGCCCCGCAAAATTCGGTGTGAGTTCCACAAACACCCCGTAATCTTCTACTGAACGGATGATACCCGCCACCGTCTGCCCGGGCGAAAAGTATGCCGCGTTATCCTCCCATGTTCCGAGCAGCTCCTTGTGGCTCAGGCAGATTCTGCCTGCCGCATCGATGCTGCGTACTACCGCAAAGATGTCCTGCCCGCAATGGAAGCGATCTCTGGGATGTCGTATACGAGAAACCGAGATGCTGTCAATGGGAATCAAAGACGAGATTCCACACCCCACATCCACAAACGCACCAAACGGCTCAAGGTGCGTCACCCTGGCAGGTATGATATCTCCGCAACGCAGCTGGGCTAGGTATTCCTGCCGACACTCCTCCTGCGCCATCCTGCGGGATAGATAGGCAATGGGACTGCCGCCGGCATCCGTACCAAAGCCCGTCACCTTGAAACACACAGCCTTGTTTACCCGCGAGATAATGGCAATATCCTTTGTGCTGCCGTCCTCAATGCCAATTGCTCCTTCGCAACGGGGTATAATTCCGCGCATCAGCCCGAGATCTACAACCAGATTGTGTTCATTGTCACACAGAACCGCACGGGCTTCCAGTGTTTTATTTTGTGCATACGCATCCTGAAGTGTGGCAAGGCTGCGTAATCCTTGCCTGTTTTCGGCGCTTTCCCATAGTAGCCCCTCCGGCCTGTAGCTGCTCATTTGTCGGCGACCTCCCATTTTTGTTTTCCCCATGGTGAAAATCAATTGCTCGGTAAAGTCTCCCTGTAATACGCCTAAGAAAACGCAAAGGGATTATTTCCGTATTAAAAATCAATCGGGCTTGAACACGTTCTGAGCCTCATTGTGCTTCTCTTAGTATCAGACCGTGGGCTTTATCCGATGGCAATTGATAATTACAAACTGTGTTGTAGGTAACGATCTTAAGAATGTCCGCAATATAAATATCAATAAAGCCATTTAATTGAGCTTTTTCTTTATTTATAAAAACATTTTCAAAGATAATTGCTACAACATTTATATGAGAGCGAGCAGCGGGAATAGACCATTGCGTTTGTGGTTTACATGTTTATACTAGTCTTGCCGCAGTGCACCGGAGGGGCGGTATTTTTGGAGGGGCAATGATGCCGCACGGTATCTTCTGAAAGAAAAGTTTAAAACTACGATTGGATCATCGCATTAAATTGCTTTGCGAGCAGGTTTTTTAGAAAACTACCGTGTCTCTGCCGCCGGCATTGATGATGATGCTGCGAACCTTGTCCTTGGATTCATCTGGCGCAACAATCTCCACAACGGCATCGTGATTGTGTATATCGTCGTCCTGCACACCCTCACCTGTCGCGCCTCCTGCGTCACCGCGCATAACAAATGCCGCTGTTCCAACCCCCATTGTATTGGGATACTGCGAGTTAATAGCAGGGGCATAAGCCAAGAAATCATCATCCCCATTACTGTTTCTAGGCGCAATTAACTTGATTTCAACTACCGCGCACTCTGCTTCACGAATACGCTTGATGCAGGCCTCGGCACGTTCCACGTTGTCAAAACGGGTTCTGATTAAGATATCCATATGGGTACTCCTTTGTATTTTGATGGATTCATCATTTCTATGATTCATCAATTATTCTGTCCGTTCTTCTCCTTATTAAAAGCCGATACATCCCGCCAAATTATTCAGATGAAGGGTAGCAAACATAATTAACTGATATTGTGTTCAAAAATTAGCTTCACACAAAAACAAGCGGCAATTCAAGCCGTATTCCCAACCCGATAAAAGGTTTGATTTATGACTGATTTTAGTGGTATAATAATCGAAAATGATAACTGTTTATATATAATGGGGGAGGTAACGGCTGTGGACGTTCGTCCAGGTGACATCCTAGAGATGAAAAAGAACCATCCCTGTGGGGAAAAGCGCTTCTTGGTAACCCGTTCTGGTATGGACTTTCGCATCCGCTGCGTTAAATGCGGTCGCGAGGTGCTTGTTGCCCGCGCAAAGATAGAGAAGAACATTAAAAAGATCATTAGGGAGCCGGAGCAGTAGCTGCGCCTGCCGTTTGTGACAAATTAAAACGATATTATACCGGAAAGGCATGACGATAGAATGATGTACGACAAGCTGGAGTTTGTAGAGCAGCGCTATAACGAGATAAACGACCGACTGATGCAGCCGGGTATTGCCAACGATCAGGAGGCGTACAAGGCGTTGATGAAGGAGTATAAGTCCCTTACCCCCGTTGTGGAAAAGTACAAGGAATACACCAGTGCAAAGGCGGATATGGACGAAGCTAGAGAAATGCTCGACGCGGGAGGTCTCGAGAAGGATTTCCGTGCCATGGTAGAGGAGCAGCTTGTTGATAGCAAGCAAAGGATTGAAACGATAACCGATGAGCTTCGTCTGTTGCTTCTGCCCCGAGACCCCAACGACGACAAGAACGTTATCATAGAGATTCGCGGCGGCGCAGGCGGCGAGGAAGCGGCCTTGTTTGCAAACTCGCTGATGCGCATGTATACCATGTATGCCGAAAAGAAGCGTTATAAATGGGAGATACTAAACGTCAGCGAGACCGAGCTTGGCGGCATTAAGGAGGTAAGCTTCAGCATCGAGGGCGACGGCGCGTATTCCCGCTTTAAGTATGAAAGCGGCGTACACCGCGTACAACGTGTGCCAGAGACCGAGACGCAGGGGCGCATCCACACCTCCACGGTCACCGTCGCGGTGCTGATTGAGGCGGAGGAGGTCGAGCTGGAGATTGCCCCCGGAGACCTTGATATTGCGACCTTCCGTGCAAGCGGCGCGGGCGGACAGCACGTAAACAAGACCGATTCGGCTATCCGAATTACCCATCTCCCGACGGGTCTGGTGGTGGAGTGTCAGGATGAACGCAGCCAGCACAAGAATAAGGACCGAGCAATGAAGATTCTGCGGTCCCGCCTACTCGAAGATAAACGGCGTGCGCAGGAGAGCGAGATTGCAGCCGAACGCCGCTCCCAGGTAGGCACAGGCGACCGTTCTGAACGCATCCGAACCTATAATTATCCGCAGAAGCGGGTAACCGATCACCGCATCGGGCTGACGTTATATCGCATCGACGAGATTTTAAACGGGGACATTGACGAGGTTGTTGACGCGCTGACCACCTATGATCAGGCGGAAAAGCTCAAGAATATGGGCGAGGATCAATAATACAGATGAAAACACAGCTTATTCATATAGACAGAGATAACCCACAGCAGCAACTGGTTGATTTGGCGGGCAGGCTGCTTGCTCAGGGTTCACTGGTCGCAATCCCCACCGAGACAGTGTATGGTCTAGCGGCAAATGCGCTGGATGAACAAGCGGTCTGCGCTATCTTTGCCGCAAAGGGCAGACCGCAGGATAACCCGCTGATTGTTCATATCGCCGATATGGACGACCTGGCACCCCTTGTAGATTATTTGCCGCCGCAGGCGAAGCTGCTTGCCGAGGCGTTTTGGCCAGGGCCTCTTACCATTATTCTTCCACGCGCAAAGTCCGTCCCCGATGTCGTTTCCGCAGGGCTTGACACCGTTGCGGTTCGCATGCCATCCCATCCAGTCGCGCGTGCCATCATCCGCGCTGCCGGTGTGCCACTTGCCGCTCCGTCGGCAAACCGTTCCGGCAGCCCCAGCCCAACCACCGCGGAGCATGTGATGCAGGACATGGACGGCATCATCCCACTTGTTGTGGATGGTGGTGCATGTGGCGTCGGCGTGGAATCCACCGTATTATCCCTAGCCCTTGATGTGCCGGTTATTCTTCGCCCCGGTGTCATTACCAAGGAACAGCTCGAGGGGGTTATCGGTGCTGTGGGTGTAGACAGCGGCGTACTTACCCGCGTATCCGATGCGGTGAAAGCCAGTTCCCCGGGTATGAAATACAAGCACTACGCACCTCGCGCAAAGGTCTATATGGTGGAAGGGGATAGCGAGCAGTTTTGTAATTATGTTAACACGAGACCCGACGCGGTTGCCCTTTGTTTTGAAGAAGACAATCCAAAACTGACGATAGATTATGTAAACTACGGGACGCAGGACGATTCCTACTCTCAGGCAAGAACTCTTTTTGACGCACTGCGTGAGCTTGACCGAAGGGGCGCAACAATCGTCTATGCTAGGGCGCCGAAAAAGACCGGTGTCGGGCTTGCGGTGTATAACCGCCTGCTTCGCGCAGCGGGTTTTGACGTAATTGAACTATAGTCGACAAAAGGCGGTGTAAAATGGGTAAAATGATTATTGTAGGGCTTACCGGTCCGACCGGTGCGGGCAAGACAACGGTTTCAAGACTGCTGATGCAAAACGGGTATCGCATCATCGATGCGGATTTGGTTGCGCGGGAGGTGGTTTTACCGGGCACACCATGCCTTGTTGAGATTAAGAATGTGTTTGGGCAGCAGGTTGTGAACGAAGACGGGTCGCTAAACCGCCGCGCATTGGGTGCCGTGGTGTTTAGTGACAAACAAAAGCTCAAACAGCTCGAAGCCATACTGTTTCCCGCCATCATCGCACGCATAGGTGAGATACTTAAGAAGTGTGAGCAGGAAGGGGAAACGCTCGTCATTCTCGATGCGCCAACTCTGCTTGAGAGCGGAGCCGACAGCCTGTGTGACTACGTGGTTGTCGTTATGGCGCCACAAAGCGCCAGACTGATGCGTATTATTGCCCGCGACAATCTCACCTTTGAGCAGGCCATGCAGCGCATAAATGCACAACAAAGCGATGCCTTTTACCTTGACAGAGCGGACTATGTTGTGGATAACGGTACCCCAGACCCTGATTATGCCGCATTGCTCGGTTGGTTAAAGCAGATTTAATACAAAATTTCGCGCGGATACCGGGTACTAAACGCAAACGAAACGGCAACAATGATACCATCCGCGTCTAATAACATTGATAGGTTGGTTTTAAACAGATCGACCGGAAAGGCATGACACAAATGGAAGAAGCAAAAAAAACAGCTGCAGAACAGTTAAAGGAAAAACTACTGGTAAACGCCAAAAACGGGGGACTTACCTTAAGCGAGGATGAGATTGCCCGCAGTGAGGTGTTTTGCGAGGGCTACAAAACGTTCTTAGATACCGGCAAAACCGAACGGGAGATTACCGAGAACACAATACGCCAACTGCAAAGCAAGGGCTATTCGGAGTTTAAGCCCGGAACAAAATATGCAGCGGGCGACAGGGTATACAGCAACAACCGGGGCAAGGCGCTGATTCTGGCGACCATCGGTACCAATCCCATAGAGCAAGGCGTTCGCATCGTCGCCGCGCACATCGACAGCCCGCGCCTTGACTTAAAGCCAAACCCCTTGTATGAAGATGCACAGCTCGCGCTGTTTAAAACACATTATTATGGCGGCATTAAAAAATACCAGTGGACGGCAATCCCGCTTGCCCTGCACGGTGTAATCCTAAAGGCGGACGGTTCTGTTGTGCAGGTGAACATCGGCGAGGGTGAAAACGACCCGGTGTTCTGCGTGACCGATCTGCTGCCTCACCTTGCGCAGGAACAGGTAAAGCGCCCCTTGCATCTTGGCATCAAGGGTGAGGAGCTTAACATTCTTATCGGTTGCATGCCGTTTCGTGATGACAAGGCAAGCGAGGCGGTTAAGCTGAACATTATGAATATCCTGCACGAAAAATATGGGATAGTAGAGGCGGACTTCCTGTCTGCCGAGCTGGAAGCGGTGCCTGCGGGTAAGGCGCGCGACCTCGGCTTTGACCGCGGCATGGTAGCAGCATACGGGCACGACGACCGCGTGTGTGCCTACACTGCGTTGATGGCGGCGCTTGACTGCGATAAGCCTGCATACACCACCGTGACGGTGCTCGCCGACAAGGAAGAAACGGGCAGCGAAGGCAACACAGGGCTTGACTCCTCCTATCTCAAGTATTTTGTTGCAGACCTGGCTGAGCCGTATGGTGTGAATGGGCGCACGGTGCTCAGCGCATCCAAATGCCTGTCCGCGGATGTGAATGCAGCGTTTGACCCAACCTTCCCCGATGTGCTTGATCGCCGTAACTGCGCATACCTAAACTACGGCGTTTGCCTGACCAAATATACCGGCTCGCGCGGCAAGGCAGGAACCTCCGATTGCTCTGCTGAATTTTTCGGCGAGGTACGCAACCTGTTTAATGCAAGTAAGGTGCTGTGGCAGACCGGAGAGCTTGGCAAGGTGGACCTTGGCGGCGGCGGAACCGTGGCTAAATATATTGCGGGTCTAAACGTAGATGTACTTGATGTGGGCGTACCTGTGCTTTCGATGCACTCTCCGCTAGAGATCGTATCGAAGCTTGATGTCTACTGTGCGTACCGTGGGTTCTTTGAGTTCTTAAATGCAAAACAATAGATAGGTCTTGAATGCCTCTGTGAAGAACAGGGGCATTCATATTATGCAAACACCGCATCATTAAGTAATATTGATAGTGATGAATATAACCAAAATACTCTTCAAAAAGGCAAGAAGCCCGCTTCAAAAATGAAACGGGCTTCCTGCCTTTTTGAGTAAAGATGTAAAAAAGAAGTAAGCAGTTTAATGGGTGCTAGGTTAAAGGATGTACAATGCAACCATGATAAAGTGCATCAACGAACCAAGCAACACAAAGATGTGGAAGATCTCATGAAACCCAAATTTTGCGCTGATATTGGGGCGTTTTATGCCGTATATCAATGCGCCGATGGAGTAAAACGCTCCGCCCAGAATCAGGAACAGCCTGCCCCCGAAGGAGAACAGTGAGATGGCGGGAATATCAAGAAGAATCGACCAGCCCAGCATAAGATAGATGACTACCGATATAATGCGAGGGCAGTTAATCCACAAAATCTTCAGAATCACACCAATAAGAGCAACCGCCCAAATTCCTGCACAGAAGTATGCGCCCTTGGGTTGGGTAAACACCACCAGACAAACCGGCGTATAGGTACCGGCTATCAGAACATAGATCATCGAGTGGTCTACTTTGCGCAGCAACAACCGAATGCCCTTCGTTTCATCTGCGTAATGGTACGCGGCGCTTGCACTATAAAGTGCAACCAGCGATGTGCAGAATATAATGGAAGCCGCAAGCTGCAACCCGGTTATATTGGAAAACAAGAATGGCTTTGCCACTACAAACACCGTGCCGACCACACCCAGTAGTGCCCCGATAAAGTGTGTAAGAAAACTCACCTTGTCATTTGCTCGACGATACATATACAAAATACCTTCTGTCATTAGATGTAAAACATTATACATAGTTATAAAAACTAGATAATATAATTATTGTATCACATATTTCGCAAAATGCAAGAGCTTTTCTATGTTGTATGTATTGTTTTCAATTATGAGCGTTGTAATGCCGATACCTTTTTAACTGCATACGCATATTATGGAATGGTTGCCTAACAAAGAAAACCCAAACTTAATTCGAAATGAAGGTGTATAGTTTTATGGAGGCTACGTTCAAATCGGCATATGAAGAAGCAGTTAAACAGGCGGACGAAATGCAAAACGCAATGAACATAATTACAAACGCCGCGCTCAAGCAGCGGCTATTTCAGTCGCTTGCTGCGGTAAAAGAGCAGATAACGACAGTAGAGAAGGTTACGGCAAAGGTAATAACCAAAGCGGATTATGAGGCACAGATGGTTAAACGCATTGCCTCGCTCGGTCAGGTTCTCAGTCTGGTAACGGTTGCCACAAAGAAGAACGCGTTAACCGAACGCTTTTCGCAGCTGCAAAACAGCATAAACCAAATGACCGCGTTAGCAGGCAATGTACCAAGACCGCAGCAGAATAATAATCGGTCAAGGCGAGGCTATCGCTGACGCCGCGCCGCTTTACAACCCGTTTGGTTTGCCGTATACTAAAACAGTAAAACTGCAAGGAACAAATATGGGGTGATTTGTTTGAACGAACTAAAGATCGAAACAAAGCGGTTGCTTCTGCTTCCGATTTCATACGACTGTATGACCCAGCTTCTTGACGGCACACAGACGGAGCTTGAAAAACAGGGCTATCTTTTATGCGATGATTGGATTACGCTTGATGTGTTGCGGTATTTCGATATCATCCGCTCCTTTATGTCTGAGGACCAACCGCCGAATGGTTTCTATACATGGGCAGTAGTTGAACGGGGCAGTGGTCTTGTCATCGGCGATGTGGGGTTTAAGGGTGCCCCCAATGAGCTGGGGGCGGTGGATATCGGCTACGGCATCGCGCCGTGCGCGAGGGAAAAGGGCTATGCAACCGAAGCGGTACTCGCAGCGATGGCATGGGCGTTTGCGCAGCCCGGTGTTAGGCGGATATCGGCGGAATGCCTAGAAGATAACGCAGCATCGATACATATCCTCAAAAAGTCGGGTATGAAAGAGCTATTTCGCGACGGTAACGTGATCATGTGGGAGATAAAGCGCGAAGAATTTTCGTTTAATCAATAACCAACAAAGCGCCAATCCGATAAGGGAGAGGCGCTTTTTTCTTATAGGCTTATCGCTGTTAAGTATAAATGTTTACAAATTTCTCCCCCAAAAAGCTAAACAAATACCGATCCCTGCCGATAAAATTAGTATAAAGAAAATGACACTTGTAATTTTCTGATAATTATCATCCTCTAAAGGAGGTACTCATATGTTCAGTTCAGTTGCTGGCATCGGCACAAACGCATCGACCGCCAAAACAAGCGCTTACGGTATCGCTGGGCTTGTTTCGGGTATTGACACAAACTCGATTATCAAATCCCTTACCACTTCGGCTCAGGCGAGAATCGATATGGCGATGCAAAAGAAGCAGAAGATTCAGTGGAAGCAAGACTCTTATAATTCGGTTATAGACAAGCTGAATACGTTTAAAAGCAGCTATTTCGATGTACTTGGTACCACAAACCTGAGCAGCACCTCCGCCTTTAACACATGGAAGACCACATCCAGCTCATCGGCGGTAACCGCGACCTCCACCTCTGCCAATACAGGCGCAAAGATTGTAATTTCGGCCGTCGAGCAGGTTGCGAGCGCGTATACCGTGCAAAGCGGTTCGGCGGTGTCGGGTCCGATTCTTGCTGCGGGCACTATTGATTCGTTTAAAAACAAGACATTGACCTTCACTCTGGATGGCGTCAGCAAAACCGTGAGCTTTGGCGATAACCCGCAAGCGGCGCTGTCGTCAGCCTTTGGCCTGTCCTCATCCGAAGCGGCACCCCGTGTCCGATTGGCTGAAACGTCCGGAGTTGTGCAGATTTCTGTTACTGGCAGCAGTAAGTTGGTTATCTCCGGCGACGCTACGACCCTATCCTCCCTTGGACTGAAATCGGGGGTATCCAACCGTGTCGATATTACAAAAACCGTCGCTGGCACCTCTTTTGCTAAGGAGCTTGTGGGCGACAGCTACGAATTCACGATTAACGGAACAGCGTTTAGCTTCAAATCATCCAGTTCCGTTATGGATATTGTCAACACCATTAACTCCAGTACAGCAGGTGTGAAGCTTACCTATTCCGACATTAACGACACCTTTACTCTGTCATCCAAAGCATTGGGCACTGGAGACAACATCACGATAAATCAAACAAAAGGAAACCTGCTCACCGCAATGATTGGTGTCAGCGCGGCAGGAGTAACAAACATAGACGGAAAAACGGTTACCGAGCAATCCATCGCGTCATCTGAAACCAACATTTTGGACACCGACTGGGGCAGCCTTGCGGGCAAGTCATTTGACATTACCATAGGCGGTGTTACCAAGACCCTATCGCTCGCCGAGCCGGATGGCGCATTGGAGCAAGACAAAAAATTGGCAGCAGTTGCTGCATCCCTTAACAATCAGATTAAGTCGGCGTTTGGAACGACGGATGTTCGTTTTGAGGTAACGGGTTCTACCCTAACCCTCGCAACCGACAACAACCGCGCGGTTACCTTAAGCACCGTTGATGAACAAGGCGCTGAAACCGCACTGCTCGACGCACTGGGATTTGCAAGCGGCGTTTCGAATGCTTCCTCTGCAAACAGTACGCTTGCTACACTGGGTATTACATCCGAAAGCACGCTTACGCTTACGCTTGGCTCCGAGACGGTTGCTTATACTTCCGATATGACCGTGGACGAGCTGATTAACGGCATCAATGCCCTAACTGCAACAACTGGCATAACCGCGTCGTTTGAGGACGGCGTGTTCGCCCTGCAGTCAGATGGCAGTACGCCGATGGTATTCTCGGATAGCGGCGGTGCCATGAACACGTTGCTGGGCACCACTGCATTTAACGGCGCTGCGTCCGACGCGGTTGTCACTGCGGGCACCAATGCTGTCATTAAAATGGAAGATGGTACGGTGATTGAGCGAAACACCAACAACTTTGCTGTGAATGGTGTATTGCTTCAGATTAACGAAAAGACAAGCGAAAATACAAGCGAAAAGATAACAATCTCATCCATTCAGGATATGGATACGCTAGTCAATACCATGAAGAAGTTCGTGGATGAATATAACAGCATGTCATCCGCCATAAAGACCCTTGTGAGCGAAGAGGTATTCAAAAGCTATGCCCCGTTAACCGATGCCCAGCGCGAGGATATGACCGAAAGTCAAATCAAGCTTTGGGAAGAGAAGGCGAGAAGTGGCGTACTCAAAAACGATTCCACCCTAAACTCCTTGCTCACAGAGATGGAAGAACTATTAAATTCAATATCAGAGACAAGTGGCTATTCATTAGAAAAGTTGGGTTTTGAGTTTGCGGTCAGTCTAACAGAAGGCACGAAGCTTTCGCTCAATGAAGAAAAATTCCGGCAAGTGGTAAATGAAGACCTCGAAGGCGTAACCAGTTTCTTCACCCAATCAAAAACCGGCTTTTCTGACCGATTTGCAACGCTGATCGACGATTATGCAAAATCCAGCCTAGTAGACCCCGGCAAGCTGGTACGCACCGCCGGTTCTTCGGTTTATATGGACGGCGAGTACAAAAAGCAGCTTGAAGAGCTGGAAGATAAGATTACTCAGCTCAAAAACAAACTCATCGAAGAAGAAACGCGCTTGTGGAAGCAGTTCTCTGCAATGGAGACCGCGTTGTCCCAGTTAAACAGTCAAAGCTCTTGGCTCACCTCCTTATCAGGCACTGGTTCATAAGTTTCGGTTTATAATGCGCGCAATCCGTTGCATTCCGGCTAAGCGGCGGAGCAAAGTAAAATTACATTTCGCGCCGGAGAAATGGGGACAACGATGAATACGTCTGCATATGCCCAGTACAAGCAACAGTCTATCGTAACGCTCACCCCGGGCGAGATTATTGTTAAGCTCTATGACGAAGCGATTAAGCGTTGTAACTTCTCGGTGAAATACCTGGAAGAGAAGGATTATGAGGCTGCGAACGTCTCACTAAAAAAGGCGCAGGATATCGTATCCTATCTCAAATCCTCGCTTGATTCAAGCTATGATATCTCAAACAATCTTTCGCAGCTTTATGATTACTCCAAATCTCAGCTTGTTGCGGCGAACATCAAAAAAGACCCGCAGCCTGTTTTGGAAGTCATCCCTATTTTGAAAGAACTGCGTGAGGCATTCGACACGGCTGAAAAATCGACACGTAAAAACTAACTGGGGGAAACGCAGATGGCAATCAGTTCTAATGACATCACGGCGTTGACCGAAAGCCTTAACAATATGCTTGCCGCCATACGCGGATATCAGCAGCTTACCGTACAGCTGTTAAACAGCGATATTGAGCAGGCAGATGAACTGCTTAAAGAGCGTCAGCGTATCATCGACGACATCAACCTCATCGAAAGCGGTGTACACGATGTGCTGTACCGTGTTTCTGGTGCAGCATCCGATGATAACTTCGGCAGGGCACTCGGCAAGCTTAAAGGCGCATCGCAAACAGAACTTAACGACGTAATCGCACTGGCAAACCAACTGGCCGAGACGTTTCGCGATGTGGCTGTTATCGATGCCAAGCTCATTAGTAATGTGGAACGGCAGCGAGAGGCGATGATAGAGGAGCTAAAGGATATCACGGATCGCCGACGTGTGGCGCATACGCCCTACTTTGACGCAAAGGCACAAACGCTTGGCTCTGCCTACGATAAGAAGAAATAGCATTGATCCATAAAAATGAACGTGTCCCGTACCGCAATCGGCACAGGACACGTTTTTTGTCTGCATTTCTAACTAGGCTTGGTATTACAGCCCCACTGCGTTACGCAACGCGTCCGACTTGTCGGTTTTCTCCCAAGATACGCCCAGATCCTCGCGTCCCATGTGACCGTAAGCGGCAAGCTGGCGGTAGATGGGCTTGCGCAGATCCAGCTGCTCAATGATTGCGGCGGGGCGCAGGTCAAACAGACGAACAACCGCGTCAGCAAGCACTTCATCCGACACAACGCCGGTGCCAAAGGTGTCCACCATCACAGAGACGGGGTGAGCAACGCCGATGGCGTAGGCTATCTGTACCTCGCAACGCTTAGCAAGCTTTGCGGCTACGATGTTTTTTGCCACATAACGCGCGGCATATGCGGCGGAACGATCCACCTTAGTTGGGTCTTTGCCCGAGAATGCGCCGCCGCCATGGCGGGAAAATCCGCCGTAGGTATCCACAATAATCTTGCGTCCTGTCAATCCGCTGTCACCCTGGGGACCGCCTACCACAAACCGCCCGGTGGGGTTCACAAAATATCGAGTGTTGTCATCGAGCAGCTCAGCCGGGATGACGGGGCGGATAACCTGCTCTATCACATCGGCGCGAATCTGTTCGAGTGTTATCTCGGGGTTGTGTTGGGTGGAAACGACCACCGTATCCACGCGCACGGGAACGCCGTCAACGTATTCCACCGTCACCTGTGTTTTTCCGTCGGGACGCAGATAGGGCAGTGTACCGTCCTTGCGTACTGCGGCAAGGCGCTTTGCAAGACCGTGCGCAAGCGAGATGGGCATAGGCATCAGCTCTTTGGTCTCGTCGCACGCGTAACCGAACATCATGCCTTGATCGCCCGCGCCGGTGTCGTTGGCATCGCTTTCGCGGGTTTCCAGCGCGCGGTTTACGCCCATCGCGATATCGGGCGATTGCTCGTCGATAGAGGTCAGAACCGCACAGGTGGTGGCATCAAAACCAATCTTTGCGCGGTCGTAGCCAATCTCCTGAATCACCGAACGCACAAGCTTAGGAATATCCACATAGCAGTTGCAGGTAATTTCGCCCATCAATAGTGCCATTCCGGTGGTGACGGCGGTCTCACACGCCACTCGTGCCAGTGGGTCTTGGGCAAGAATCGCATCCAGTACGGCGTCTGAAATTTGGTCGCACACCTTATCGGGGTGACCCTCGGTGACCGACTCGGATGTAAAAAGCATCTTGGACATATCTGTTTTCCTCCATTGCAAATCGTTACGCAACAACGTTAGTGTTGCTTTTTTCGCGGCGGCAGATACGCCGCTTTTATACTGAATAAACAAAACGCCTCAACCGATAAGGATGAGGCGTTTAAAGTTTATTGTAGCCTCATCTATCGTTTTAACGCTGGAATTGGCACCTTACATCTGCAGGTTGCCGGGTTTCACAGGGCCAGTCCCTCCACCACTCTTGATAAGGAGATATTCAATTGTCTAGTACCATTATAGTAT
>JAEZDF010000042.1 GCA_023429685.1 Bacillota bacterium | reverse complement strand
TCGCCTATCGTCGTACCCGTGGCGCCAAAGCTTTCGCCGGTAAGAACCGTACCGTCTGCAAGCAGTATGTACGCCTTTTTCGGTGTGCTTGTCATCATCTCTATGCCCATCCCTTTCCTTGCAGCGCTTATGCAGCCCCTGCCGATGCGTTTGCGTTGAGTTTGCGTCTTTACCCTTTATTGTGGTAACCGCTTCTATCCGCGGTACTCGTTAATCTCATCGCGCATGCGAATCGCCTCTTGCCTTGCCGCAAGCGCGTAGTCTTGCTCGCTGTAGCCGCCCTTTTGCCACGCGCACAGAATGGCGCGCGACGAGTTGATAATGGCGCCGAGACCGTTTTTATCAAACGCCACTGCCACATCCTTTGCCGAGCCGCCCTGCGCGCCGTACCCCGGCACAAGAAAGAAGGTATCGGGCAGGGTGGCGCGCAGCTGTTTGAGCTGCTCGGGGTAGGTTGCCCCAACCACGGCGCCCACCGAGTTATAACCTAAGGTGCCTTTGGTGCCTTCGCCCCATTGGGTGCACAGCTCCCCCATCGCCTCATAAACCGTTTTACCGCCTAAATCTTTGTCCTGCAGCTCGCCCGACGAGGGGTTGGAGGTCTTGACCAGTACGAAGATGCCCTTGTCGTGCTCCTTGCACTGCTTAATCAACGGTGCGATGCCGTCGGTACCGAGATAACCGTTTACCGTCAACGCGTCGCAGTCAAAGGCGGGGATTCTTTCCTCCTCGACCTCGGTCACACCAAGATAGGCGGCGGCGTATGCGTCCATTGTCGTGCCGATGTCGTTGCGCTTGCCGTCTACCACCACATACATCCCCTTGCTTTTGGCGTAGCGAATGGTTTCGTACAGGGTGCGAACCCCCTGCCAGCCGTACATCTCGTAGTAGGCACTCTGGGGCTTTACAGCGGGCACAATGTCGCACAGCGCATCGATAAGCCCTTTGTTATAATCAAGCAGCGCCTGCGCCGCGCCTTCAAGTGTTTTACCATACTGCGCATAGGCGGCGTTTTTGATGGTGGTCGGGATGTAATCGAGCTTTGGGTCCAGCCCCGCAACGGTGACGTTGTCGGTCTGTTCTATCTTTTTAATCAGCAGGTCAAATGACATATTGTTTCGTCCCCCAAGTTTTATTCTTATGTGTTGCGATACAGTGGCTTGCGTCGCTGCGGGGGGGCTTCGTTTAATAATTATACATTGTTATGAATAATTATTCAACTTATTTTTTTGTTCCCCGTATAGAACCGCATGCGGTTTTTTACTTCTCGCTTGTATAGATTGCCACACGGTCGATGTCGTCGCGCTCGACCACCTGAACCTTAACCGTCTCGTCGCCCGAGGTGGGCAGGTTCTTGCCGATATAATCGGGGCGAATGGGCAGCTCCCTGTGCCCGCGGTCAATGAGTACCGCCAGCTGGATGTTCTGTGGTCTGCCCCGCTGCATGATTGCGTCTATGGCGGCGCGCACGCTGCGCCCGGTATACAGCACATCATCAACCAAAATGATACGCTTACCCGTAATCGAAAACCCAATGTGCGAACGGTCGTTTTGTGAACTGCCCTGTTCGTTTCGGTCATCCCGAAACGGGGTGATGTCGAGCAGCCCTACCTCCACCGCCTTTCCTTCCATCTGCTCGATGCGCGCGGCAATGCGTGCGGCAAGCTCCGCACCACGTGAAAGGATACCCAGTATGCACAGCTGCTCGGTGCCGCGGTTGCGCTCTACAATCTCGTATGAGATGCGGGTGATGGCTCTTGCAACCGCCTTATCATCCATAATCTCCGCCTTTTCCTTCAAAACAAGCTCCCCCTTCTTTAGTTTACGGTATAAAAAAGACCAAACTGTCTGTGGTGTGACAGTTTGGTCGCAGATGCGTTCACAATATCCGCCGAATGAAACATCCGGCTATGGTGAATATCCGACCGCCTTGTCAGCCTCACAGGACCAACTTAAAGGTTGCCTTTTGTAGTATTATATCGCAATGAGTGTGGTTTGTCTAGTGTCGTTTTTGCTAAAGCACCCCGAGGCTTTCACTTTATTCTTCTACATAAACAGGATAATTGCACCGATTACGATAAGCGCGATACCCATAAAGCGATATAGCCCGAGCGCCGTGTCAGATGGTTCGGCATTCTTAAACTTCCAGCCCTCCGTCACATACCACAGGTTTTTTGGCTTGACCGCAAGCCCCAAACCCACCGAAGCCAATAGCAGTGCGGGAATCAGCATAACGGGCGACCTGCCCTTTTTGGCATGATTTTGCAGTTCGGTAACCAGTACGTCCTCGTCGATGTACCCAAGCTCGGAGCCCGACTGAAATCCCGGCGCATCCAGCGGATAAGACCATTTCCCTGAATATTGGGATTGGTCAAGACGCGTATAGGTATAGAGATAGCCGTTTGGGTATTCAATGGTAATCCCCTGACTGTCGGTGCTGTATATGTAGGTTTGTTCGCCATAGCGTATGGTCCTGCCGTCGTCAAGGAACTCGAGCGCGATTCCGTCAACCGTTGTTACGGATTGCGCTGCGCAGGCGCACAGCAGCCCCACCATGCATACCACAATAAGCAAACGATATAGGCGTTTCATTTAGAACAACTCCCCTTTACAGGTTAATCGTTGCAATCCAATACCATTGATTGATAGTCAAATCTTACAAACCCGAGCCGCTCGTACAGCGCGATGGCTCGGTTATCCTTTGTTACCTCAAGGCGAAAGCGCTTTGCGCTCGGATGCACTTTGAAAAGATGTTCAAAAAAGGCTCTTCCCAAACCGTTTGAGCGGTAATCGGGCAGTATGAACAGATCCTCTACCCATATCACAAGCCCGCCCGCCTCCTGCGAAAAGGTCTTTGCAATCAGCCCAAAGCCCGCCGTCCTGCCTTCGTGTTCGAGCAGGTAGCCCTCTAGGTAGCAGTCTGAGCGTACCATCTCGTCAAACGCGGCGGCGAGGTTTTCATCCGCCACGGGATGCAGAACCGCCTCGGAGCGGTAAAACGCGGCGGCAAGGGCAAGGTACTGCTCCTTATCCTGCTCGGTTACTCTTCGTATCATAATCATCTCATCCCAATATCGTAGGATTGCGGCTAATCGCTGCTGAGCAGGTTGGTTTCTCCCTGCTTGCTGCACAACGCGCGCAGCTGCGGAACCAGCTCGATAAAATGCGCTGCCTCAAAGTGATCCTTAAGCATCTGCATATCCTGCCACTCCTCGATAAACACAAAGACCGTCGGGTCGTTTATGTCCTGATACAGTCTGTACAGGATACAGCCCGCATCGTTTTGGTTGGTTAACGTCTCGAGTTGTTTGGCTATCTCCTTAAACTTTGCTACCTCTTCTGCACGCACATAATTTTTTGCTACTACCGTTACCATAACTATTTATCTCCCTTGTAATTTATTATTTGTTCCCCTGCAAAAAACCAAAATTCACTTTAGTTCAAACAGGAATTTTTACAAAACGTCAGCGTGCGCCGTGGCGCACGCTGACGAGGTATGTTTTTAGCTTACCTTTATGTTGTTAACCATGTTGTATAGTCCTTCGACCATCTTGTCGTATTGCGCGGCGTTTTTCTCTTTTACCTGTTCACCAGTTGTCATAGACACGTAAAATCTCGACCCTACCTGTGCGTGGTATTCGCTGATAAAGGTCTCTTGCGCTATCTCCGACTGCGTAATATCCCATGCCTTGCCGTCAGCCAAGGGGTTGTCCGGGAAATCCTGCGACAGGTCGCGTAACAATCCCTGCTCAATAAACAGGTTGGTAAAGCCGTCGTCAAAGATAAACATCATCGACGGGTTAGTCGATATCTCCGCCACCATCTTCATCTGCATGGCGTAGGCAAGCTGTGGGTCGGTCGGTTCGCCCTGTTGTCCGCCCTCTAAGAAAATCGGGACAATCGAAAGGTTTACCTCACCGTTGCCGTCGATGTCTGTGAAATACTGCTCTAAGGTTTCTTCAAGCTTCTCGTATCTTACATCGTCCACAAAGTGAGAGGTTGCAACCATAACGGTACCGTCAAATCGTTCCTTCGTAACGAAATCCTTAACAAAGATAATCAACAACACCAGTGCGAAAATACCCGCTATGGTATGCCATTTATAATGATACCAGTAGTTTTCCCACTTCTTTTTAAAGCTCATTCCATCCATCCGTTCTCACCTTCCTATTGCCTAATCGCGAGGCCTCATGGTCGGGAACAAAAGAACGTCGCGTATCGAGTAACTACCCGTCAGCAGCATGACAAGACGGTCGATGCCGACACCAAGTCCTCCCGTGGGGGGCAGCCCGTACTCAAGCGCAGTCAAAAAATCCTCATCAACGTCATTTGCCTCGTCGTCGCCCTGCGCCTTCATCTGTGCCTGACGTTCAAAGCGCTCGCGCTGATCGATTGGGTCGTTTAGCTCACTGAATGCATTTGCATGCTCTCTGCCCACGATAAACAGCTCAAACCGTTCGGTGTAATCGGGGTCGGAGGGCTTGCGCTTTGCTAGGGGAGAAATCTCCACCGGGTGCTCGGTAATAAAGGTTGGCTGCATCAGATGCTGCTCGCAATAGTGCTCGAAGAACAGGTTAAGAATATCGCCCTTCTGGTGGCGCTTTTCATAGGCAATGTGGTGCTTGTCCGCAAGAGCCTTTGCTTCCTCCGTGGTCTTCACCTCGTAAAAATCAACGCCTGCGTGCTTCTTCACCGCCTCTGCCATCGTAAGGCGCTCAAACGGCTGACCAAAGTCTATCTCTGTGTCGTTGTACACAATCTTGGTTGTGCCCAGTACCTTCTGCGCAACGGTGCGAATCAGACGCTCGGTAATGTCCATCATGCCGTTGTAGTCGGTATACGCTTCGTATAGTTCGAGCAATGTAAACTCAGGGTTGTGGCGCACCGATATACCCTCGTTGCGGAACACCCTGCCGATTTCGTAAACCTTATCAAACCCGCCCACAATCAGCCGCTTTAGATGCAACTCAAGGGCGATGCGCATATACAGGTCCATATCCAGTGCGTTGTGGTGAGTAATAAACGGACGCGCGGCAGCACCGCCTGCGATGGTATGCAGTACGGGGGTTTCCACCTCCAGGTATCCGAGCGAATCCAAAAAGCCCCTGATCTCCTTAATAATCAGCGAGCGCTTGACAAACGCCTCCTTGACGTCGGGGTTGACAATCAAATCCACGTACCGCTGGCGGTAACGAAGCTCGGTGTCCTTTAAGCCGTGCCACTTCTCGGGTAACGGTAAGAGGGACTTTGAAAGTAGGGTGAGACGGTGCGCATGCACCGAAATCTCGCCTCGGCGGGTACGAAAAACCAGCCCTTTTACGCCAACGATGTCGCCGATGTCCCACTTTTTAAAATCGGCGTAGTTTTCTTCGCCGATGTCGTCTATCTTTACGTATACCTGAATCTTGCCGCTCGCATCGCGCACGTCAATGAAGTTTGCCTTGCCCATATCGCGCCAAGACATAATGCGCCCCGCTATAGACACCTCGGTCGCATCAAGCTCCTCAAAACGCTCCACAATCTGCGCACAATAGGCTGTGCGTGCAAAGGTGGTAATCGCAAAGGGGTTTTTGTCCTCCGCCTTTAGGTCGGTAAGCTTTTGCCTGCGGATGCGCAGTATCTCAGAAAGATCCTGCTCCTGTTCGTTTGCCTGTGGCTCAATCACTTCGCTCATGCGTGTTCGTTCCTTTCAATGTTGGCTTGTCCGCCTGCCCCATCTGGCTACGATACCGTAACAGACTGCGAAGGCTAGCGCGGGCACGCCCTGCTGCGTCAAAATCGTAGCGGTTATTTGCCTATGGAGATAATCTCAAACTTTAAAAGACCGGCGGGTGCTTCAACCTCGACGGAATCCCCCGCTTTGTGTCCGAGCAGCGCCTTGCCAATGGGCGACTCGTCCGAGATCTTACCATTTGCCGGGTCCGCCTCGGTGGAACCGACAATGGTATATAGAATGTTTTCGTTAAACTCAAGGTCCTTTACCGTTACCTTAGAACCGACATTCACGGTCTCGGTGGAGATATCCTCTTCATCAAGCAGCTTTACGTTTTTAAGCATCGCCTCGATGGTCGCAATGCGCGACTCAATAATCGCCTGCTCGTTCTTCGCTTCGTCATACTCGCTGTTTTCGGAAAGGTCGCCAAACGAAAGA
The DNA here is from genome assembly GCA_023429685.1 of Bacillota bacterium. Lineage (GTDB taxonomy): Bacteria > Bacillota > Clostridia > Oscillospirales > Ruminococcaceae > Acetanaerobacterium. Next base: position 7,113 of record JAEZDF010000042.1, on the reverse strand, counting down.
GCGACCTTAATCTTTTCGGATATCTCTTTTCGTTTTATTGTTTTTAGCTCTTCTAACTCATTTTCCAGCTTTTTCAAGCCCTCGTCGGTAAGTAAAATCGGTTTAGCCATAGATCATTTTCCTTTCTGATTTAAGCTGAAAATTATAAAAAAACATGCCTGCCGCTCATACTCCTACAACAGGAAGGCCATACAAAAAAGCGTACGCTGCACAAAACCCGGCAGCGTGACAATATTTGTATTATAGTAAAAGCGGTTTGGGATGTCAATAGATGCCGCGAATCTATTCTATTTTGCGATAATCATCCTGTGTGTATTGTATGCCACCCACCTAGACTGCTCACACAAAGAACGACTGTACAAACGCAGGCAGCTCTGCCGCTTCGAGTATTCGACGACCAACAGCGAGCTGTTTGGGGGAAAGGGATGCAAACTCCCGTTTACCACTCAAATCACAGGCGGCGCCAAAGAATAAGATAGGGTCGATGCCGCTCGGAACTAGGCCTTGTTGCCCCTGGGTAAGGCTAAGGGTGCGCAGACAAACGGCGCCGGGCAAAACCACCTCGCGATTGTGCGGGCGTGTGCCAAAAACAACCAGCGAACGCGGCGAAAGTTGCGGCTCATCCTGTAAGTCGGGTGAGAAGAGTAGCACGCAGTCGTTTAACGAGCCGATGTGTTCGGTAAGCAAAAGTGGTGCGCCGTAATACTCTAGCAGATGGCGGCAGGTATCGCTATATGCCTCAGGATTTTTCGTGTAAACCTTAACGATTGGAGAATATTTAATCAGTGTTTCCGCAAAATTTGCGTATATTCCGTCTGGGTCAACAAGACCTATCGTTCTTCGAATGAGCGGCATAGGCAAAAGCTCGCTTACCCGAGTGCACAGACGCAGCATAATCTGCTGTTCATAATTTTGCGAGTCGTAATACAATGCCAAAAGGTCTTGCGCGGGTTGCAGGGTGTCGGCGGCGATAACCCGCCCGCTAAAACGTGGGTAAAGCTCCCTTAGGGCGGAATAATCCGGCTTTTTCCGTTTCTTTGGTATCTGCAACAGATAATAATCTAGGTTCTCCTGCCCGCAGTAGCACGCCGTGCCATGATTCCTTGACCACAGCGCAAACAATCCTTTGCGCCGCTTTGTTGCCGGCACAGCCGCAATAAACATGGTGCCGCCCCCTGTAAAAGATGGTTGCAAAGCGCTTTCGCGCTCACCTGGCATGCCCTAAGCAAGTATATGCCGGGTGTTTTGGCTATCATGACTACAAGGGATGATTGTCTCTATAAAGTTGTGGCAGAATTTTATGAAAGACCACCCGCACCTTTTTTGTGCAGGTGGTCTATTCTTCTGTACAAACGGGGTGTCGGTGACTACTTCGCAGCCTCGGAAGAGGCTTCGCCCGCCTGTGCTAGCTGGTTTTGAACCTCTGCAAGGTTCTTTTTGGTTGCCTCTATGACCTCAATTGCCTTTTTGAGCTGAGCATCCTCGTCGGGAGATACAAACTCAATATCAAGGGTAGCGAGTGCTTTTTCCATTTCGGCAGACACCGCTACTTCAAAGTCGGGCTGTAAGCCGATGCCATCAAACTTATCGCTTTTGGGCGGCTTATATACGGCGATGGTAAACGATACCGCAGAACCGTCGTTGAGCTTATACTGCTGTTGCATCGAGCCCTTGCCCGCAGTCTTAGTTCCCACGGATTTTGCCGCCTCAAAGTCGCGCAATGCCTGCACAAACAACTCGGATGCGGAGGCGGTATTGCTGTTAGTCAGCACCATCATCGGAAGATTTACATAAGACGAGTTGCTCTTTGCAATAATCTTGGTTTCGCCGCTTTTGTAGGTTGCCGAGAACAGCGTGCCCTCGGGCAACAGCTTATCGAGCATCTCAACCGCAGCGGTGAGATTACCGCCGCTGTTGCCGCGAAGATCAAAGATAAGACCTGTCGCGCCTTCGGATATCATCTGATCCACAGCCGTTTCAAACTGTGTGGGGGTGTTGTTGTTAAAGCTGACGATGCGGATATATGCGTTGGTATCAATAAGCTTTGCAAAAACAGAAGAGATTTCGACCTCCCGCCTTGTGACCTCAACAACCGAATCGGTCGTTTCGCGGCGCACGGTAAGGGAAACCTTGGTGCCTGCATCGCCTGCAAGCTTCTGCATCGCTTGTTCCGCTGTCGCGGCGGTGACATCTAGTTCGTCTACCTTGATAATCAAATCGCCCACGGCAAGCAACGAAACCGATTCCTCATCCGTACCGCTTGAAAAAACCTCGGTAATTACGATATAGCCTGAGGGGTCGACCTCATACTTCGCGCCGATATTTACACTTTTTCCGGCATAAGCCGCATTCAGCGCATTGTATTGCTCCGCTGTGTAGTAAGCGGCATATGGGTCTCCGATGCCGCCCAAAAAGCCCTTTGCGATATTGGACTGCAACGAATCCTCATCAATCTTGCCCGAATAGTTCTGACGAACAAGACGCTCGAGCTCGCTGAGCTTTTCGTACATGGATTCGCGTTCCTTGAGGTTATATACCATCGAGTTGAAGTTGGTCATTGAGATAACCATGGTAATGGAAAAGGTGACGGCGGCCGTAATGGCCATAAAGGTGATAGCCGCACCCAAAGAAATCTTCTTTCTCATAAATCCTCCGTATGCGTGCGCGAGGGTCTGTTTGCGCTCGCGGATAGAGAGCCGGGTAAATTTCTATGCGGCGCTCTCCTGTGGGGTACCCCGATTGTCCCGCATCCAAAAAGTGCTGTATTACGTCTTGGTGTAATGGTTAAGGGGGTTTGTGTGCTTGCCGTTTTGGCGGATTTCAAAATGCAGGTGCGGACCGGTTGACCAGCCGGTGGAACCCACCTTGCCAACCTCTTCCCCCTGTGCCAGCCACTGCCCCAAATCCACAGAGATGCTGGACATATGTGCGTACAGGGTTGCGTACCCGCCGCCGTGGTCTATAATAACATACTTGCCATAGCCAACACCCGCGGTGTAGTTGGTCTGCACAAATGCAACCTTGCCGGCGTTTGCCGCCTTAACAGACTTACCATACACTCCAGAGCCGGTGATGTCAATACCCGTGTGAAAATCCGAGCCGTTAAAACGCCAGCCGTAGTAGGAGGAAATGCTGCTGTAACCGGGTACCGGCCACGCAAACTCGCCGCCGACATATTCGCCGGTGCTGCCGATCTCCGCCATCAGACGGTCAATCTCCGCCTTGGCTTCGTCAAGCTCCTTTTGAATCTTTGCCTTGTTGGCGTTGTACTCCGCCTCTGCCTTTTTGAGGATGGAAACCTCTTGGCTTAGGCTGCTGTACTGCCCTTCTAACTGCTTCTTCTTTGCGGCTTCCTCTGCATTGGCCTCGTCCAACTCCGCCTTGGCGGCGTCAATCTCCGCCTTCGCTGCCTCGATCCCCGCCTTGTCGATGCGAAGCTGTGAAATCAGCTCATCGTCGTGCTGGGTGATGCGTTTAATATACTCGCTTCGCTCTAAAAACTGAGAAAAGCTCTGTGCGCCAAACAACACATTCATAACGCTGGAGGTGTCTGTCATGTAAAGTGCCCGCATGCGAATCTTAAACAGCTCGTAGTTTTCGTCTATATCCGCCTGCTTGTCCGCAATCTCCTGCTCCTTTTGCGCGATCTCCTCGTTCAAAACGGCGATGCGCTGCTGCAAAATGGCAATCTGCTCCTGAGAAATGGCGATCTGACGGCTTACGCTGTTCTGCTTGGCAATGGTTTTTGACTTTTCATCCGATATGCTATCAATGTTCTTTTTAATGGCGTCAAGCTCTTTTTGTAGCTTCTCGTAGTCGCCCTTAAGACCGTCCAGCTTTTCGTTCGCCTCCGTTTTAGACCCGGAGGACGACGAAGGGGTTGAGCCGGTTGAACTCGTGTCCTCTTTCGAGGAGCTCGAGTTGGGGGTTAGGGTAAGTGCATATGTAAACTGCGGCACTGCTGCACTAAAAATCATCATTATTGCCGCTGCCGCGGTATACAAACGAATATTTCGTTTCACTTTATGATTCATCCAAAAGCCCTCCCTTTCCGATATTGCGGGGTGCCCGCTTATCAGTCTAAACCTTTAGATGTCTTCTTACAAAAAGCATACTGCCGATGGTGCCGGAAAGAACACCCGCTGATACAAACCCCAGCAACAGCATATTTGAAACCGTATCAAACGGCACAAAGCTGCGATAAGCTAGGTCAAGCCAGCCCGACGCGTTCTCCGATAGGCTGCGCAGGATATAGTCGTAGCCGCCCCATACAACACCAAAGGCAAGCAACGCAGAAATCAGCCCCAAAATGGTGCCCTCTATAATAAAGGGCAGGCGTATGAAGCTATCGGTAGCGCCGACGAACTTCATAATACTGATCTCGCGACGGCGGTTAAACACGGTAATCTTGATGGTGTTTGCGGTGATAATCAGCGAAACCAACACCAGAATACCCACCACAGCCACGCCGAACACGTTGACGGCGTTCTTAATACCGGTAATGGAGGAGGCAACCTCCATCGGTGCGCTGACGCTTTCGACCCCCGCCAACCCCCTGAGCTGCTCCACGGTCTCGCCAAGTTTTGAGAGGTCGGCCACCTTCACCATATAGGTATCTGGCAGGGGGTTTTCCTCGCCGCGCAAACCCGCCATCAGGTCCGAGTATTCGCCCATTGTCTCGGCAAACTGCTCGATGCCTTGTTCTTTTGGAATATACTCAATCGTGCTGATGTTATCCACCTTGCGAATCTCGGTGTCAAGCGTGGTTCGGGTCAGGTCAGGGATCTCATTTTTCAAGAACACCTTAACCTCGTTTTGCGATTCCACATAGCCGACAATGCTGTTTACATTAGCCGAAAACAAGAGCGCACCGCCAATGAGCAAAAGGCACGCTGTCAGTACACCTACCGACGCCACACTCATCATACGGTTCACCCAAACATTTCGCGCGCCTTCCCGCAGAAGGTAACCAAAGCTACTTACTTTCATCGGTTACGGCCTCCATTCCAGCGCGAGTCCGTCCGAGACAATCTCGCCGTGTTCCACGATAATTACGCGTTTATTAAAACGCGCAACAAGGTCGTGCTCATGCGTTACCACTAAAACGGTTGTGCCACAGCGGTTAATCTCGCTGAGCAGTTCAATGATCTCGTAAGAAAGCTCGGGGTCGATGTTGCCCGTCGGCTCGTCTGCGATGATCAGTGACGGGTTGTTTACAAGGGCGCGAGCAAGCGCTACTCGCTGCTGCTCGCCACCAGAAAGCTCGGCGGGCATGCATCGCGCTTTGGACGCAAGCTCGACAAGACCGAGTATGTAGGGTACGCGCTTTCGGATATCCCGGGCGGTTACGCCGGTTACGCGCAGCGCAAACGCTACGTTATCATACACACTCATGTTGGGAATAAGCCGAAAATCTTGAAACACAACGCCCATCGAGCGTCTTAGCTTGGGTATATGGCGGCGCCTAATATGGGAGATGTTGTAGCCGTTGACTTCAACCGTTCCCTTTGAAGGACGTTCCTCGCCCATAACCAGCTTGATCAGCGTGCTTTTGCCGGCGCCGGAAGCGCCGACAACAAACACAAACTCACCGTCGTTTATCTTTAGATTTACTTCGCGCAGCGCCTTTGTGCCGTTGGGGTAAACCACCGACACACCTGTAAATTTAATCAATGCGTTTTTTCGCCTCCGGGATTATCAGGATGATAAGCAGATTCGGGCATCCGGGTAATCCTGCAATCCTTTTGTCCTTAATACTTTACAGGATTTGCTGTCAGGTACTTCTTAACCATTAACGCTACCTTAAACACAATGGCGTGGTCAAACTCGCGCAGGTCAAGCCCGGTGAGCTTCTTAATCTTCTCAAGACGATACACCAGTGTGTTGCGGTGCACAAACAGCTTGCGGGAGGTCTCGGATACGTTGAGGTTGTTCTCAAAGAATCGCTGAATGGTAAACAGCGTTTCATGGTCAAGCGACTCGATAGAGCCTTTTTTAAACACTTCGCGTAAAAACATCTCGCAAAGCGTGGTGGGGAGCTGATAGATCAAACGGGCAATTCCTAAGTTGTCGTAGCTGACAATCGACTTTTCGGTATCGAATACCTTGCCGACCTCAAGCGCAACCTGCGCCTCTTTAAACGAGCGCGCAAGCTCCTTTACCCCCACAATCGCGGTGCCGATGCCCACCACGGCAGTGGTGTAAAACTCGCTTGAAAGGGTGTCGACTATCGAACGCGCAAGCTTTTCCAGATCACGCGACTCTATGTTGGGCTTAATCTCCTTAACAAGCACCACATCGGTTTCGCTGATGTTGAACACGAAGTCCTTCTGCTTGTCTGGGAACAGGTTTTGTATTACCTCAAACACCGACACATCGTTTGTGTTTGTAACCCGAATTAAGACAACCACGCGGCAAACGTCGGTGCTAAAATGCAGCTCGCGCGCCTTTACGTAGATATCTCCGGGCAGGATGTTATCTAAGATAACATTCTTAATAAAGTTATTGCGGTCATACTTTTCGTCGTAGTACTGCTTAATGCTGGCAAGCGAGATGGCAAGAATCGCCGCATATTTGGTGGCAATGTCATCTGCACCCTCAACAAACACCGCATAGTCGGGTCTTGGGCGCGTTCCAAAGGGCTTATAGGTGTATCCATCGCGCACAAAGGTATCGTGGGAGTCGGAAAGATCAAACGGCTGATATCCGCTGACCTCCATAACGGTTTCCCCTATCTTGGAAAGCTCGCTGCAGGAGACGATGGTGGCATTCTCGTCCACCACTCCAATGACCCTGTCAATAGAATCCCGCATTTGGTGAACCACGCCTTGAAATAGTCTGTTTGACATATCGTATCCCTTCTTCTCGTATCGAATTCTGACCATACGCTTTGCGTAACACGCAACACGCCAATGCGGCCGCCGCCCCTGCGGCGAGGCAAAAAACAATCCCATTCGCCTCAATACAATTCGACAGCCTATAACTAATATTCATTTTACATAATTTTCGCCAAATTTGCAATACGATATACCACAAAACGGAATGAAATCTGCTTGGTTTGCAATAAAACAGCGAAAAACAAGCCAGCACTTCTAAAATACTACACCATACCGG
>JAEZDF010000012.1 GCA_023429685.1 Bacillota bacterium | reverse complement strand
CTTTGGATTATTGCCGTTATTTTAAAAAAATAATATTAATACTGTAAAAACTATTGATTTTTAAAATGAATCGTGCTAACATAATTATTACTGTCATATGCAAGGAGGTGCGCCGATGCCTAATATTAAATCCGCAAAGAAACGAGTTAAGGTTACTCAGGTTAAGTATGCCCGTAACAAGGCGCTTAAGAGCAGCCTTAAGACCATCATTAAGAATGCCGACGCTGCAGTTGCCGCGAACGCAGAGAATAAGGATTCAGCGGTAAGGCTTGCGGTAAAAAAGATCGATCAGGCCTGCGCGAAGGGCTTGCTGCATAAGAATACTGCTGCAAGAAAAAAGTCCGGTCTTGTAACTAAGCTTAACAAGGTTGGCTAACCTCTTTGATCCATATTTGTTCTAAACAAAGCAGCTTCCTTTAACAAAAGGTGCTGCTTTTTGTTATTGTGATGATCGAGAGTCACCATTATTGACAAGCCCTATCGCTTACGGTATGATAAACCTGAAATATATGATTTCGTATTCGTCGGCAAGATTCCTGTTTTGCCAATAGTACGGTGTAGCCTGACGGTGGCTTTTTGGCAATTGGTGCTGAATGCCGTAATCGTCATCCGGCGTGCCAAAGAAAGGACGCGAACACCATTATGAGCAAGAATAACCCTATACGCAACCTGTTTACCCTCATCGGTGTGATTACCGTTGTAGCCACCACCGTTTTCTTTGTACTTCGATATTTTGACAACCGCGCACACGAAGAGAAATGGAAGGATTACTTTGAGTGCGGTATCTCGTAGACCGCGGTCAAAGGAAACGACAGGCAGGCAGCCTTCTCTTTAATAAATCAAGCGATGGAGACGCGCGATGAAAACACCCGGTAAATGGCAGTTTTTTCTGCATAACACACGACCCGAAGAAGGGTTTACCAGGGATATTGCGAGCAAAATCGTACGCACATTGGAGCTGAGCGTTCCGTTTGTGCTTGCTTATGTCGTTTACAGCATCACCCGTTTGCTTTCTCTGCCGGTCTTTGAACAAGCAGAAAGGCAGCTGGTTTTGGTGCACTGGTCGTATGCCCTTTTATCGGCGGCTGTACTTGCCGTCGCAATCGTTTTGGGTCGTAACGTACGACGTCATGCAACAAAGATGCTATCCGTTTCGATAGCGTACAGCATTCTTTCTTGCCTATGGGCGGTGCTTTGCGTTTATCTTTCGTTTGACCGCTCTGAAAACACCACCGTTTATTATGTGGCAATTCTCACCACTGCGTCACTGAGCTACCTAAGACCCTTCGCGTCGCTTGTGCTTTTTTTTAGCAGCGAGGCATTGCTACTGACCCTTGCCGTCTCGGCAAAGGTCCCCCCCGACACCCTAATTCAGTACGCCATAGTGTCTACCATCATCACCGCCCTGTCGCTTATTATCTCCTATGCGAGGTACGCCAGCGCACGAACGGTATATTCCACTCACCGCGCCGCTGTCGCAAAGCAAAAGGAGATTGAAGAGATTAACCGCAAGCTACGGGTACTGGTACACACCGACGACCTGACAGGTCTATACAACCGCCGGTTCTTGGACGATTTTTTGCCCAGCATCTGGAACGGCGCCATCGACAGCAACACGCCCCTTGCCTTTTTGATGCTGGATATTGACGACTTTAAAAAGCTAAACGACACCGACGGGCATCAGGCGGGCGACCGATGCATCGTTCGCATTGCGCAGGTGCTTGCCCAGCACACCGACCGTGGGCGGGATTATGTACTGCGTTACGGCGGCGAAGAATTTGTCGTTATTATGGTGGGCGTTACACTCGAGCAGGCGATACAAACCGCTGAGCAGCTTCGCGCCGAGGTTGAGGGGCAAAAGATTCCCAATCGCGCCTCCTCACTTTCTACTTCTGTTACCATCAGCATAGGGGTCTACCATGCCGTGCCCAGTACGGACTGTTCGTCTCGCCGCTTTTTCAGCCGTGCGGATGAGGCGATGTATGAAGCCAAGCGCGCGGGCAAAAACCGCGTTGTGGCGTTTTGCCAAAGCCCCGAACACCCGCCCGGTCAGTACGAACGCGTACCGGTTTAACAAGAATATTTTCGCCTCGGGTACATACCCGAGGCGTTTTTTATGCGGTTTGGAGGAAACCATATATTATAGTCAATCAGTATATATCGGTGCGAAAAGACCGCGTTTTAAATATGCTGAGTTTCTTGTATGTTCTGTAAAAAAAATATGAACTCCCTTGACAGTCAGCACATTCGGTTGTACTATAAGAATTGTTAGCACTCTTGTTAATCGAGTGCTAAAATTACTGTCAGTCAAAGTGAGGTGAGCAGGAATGGAGCTGGACGCGAGAAAGCAAAAGGTGCTTTGCGCCATTATAGAAAGCTATATCGAAACGGGTGAGCCGGTCGGTTCGCGTACCCTTGCCGAGCACTTTGGCATGTCGGTATCCTCCGCCACCCTGCGCAACGAGATGGCGGCACTTTCGGATATGGGATACCTTGAGCAGCCGCATACCTCGGCGGGACGTGTGCCCTCTCACCTGGGCTTTCGCTTCTACATCGACCGACTGATGAACAAAAAGCCGCTGACCGAAGACGAAAAGCAGAGTATTGATGAGCTGTTCCGCGACGCCGAGCCAAACCCCAGTGCGATTCTTGAGGAAGCCGGGCAGGTTTTGGCAAGCAAAACCGGCTGTGCTGCCATCAGCACCACCCCCACCACCCTTGGCGGTGGTACTGCGCACATCGAGCTGGTGCCCACGGGGCGCAAGCTGTACCTGCTGTTGTTTTTAACTTCTGCGGGCGTTGTAAAGCACAAGGTGTGCCGCATTGAATTTGAGGTAAGCAGCGAAGCGGTTTCGCGGTTTGTGCGCATGATTAACGATCGCATCCAGTCGGTTGCGGTTGAGGAGATTACCCCCGCGTTTATTCAGACCCTTGCCGCAAGCATGGGCGAATACGCGCTGAGCTTTTCTCCGATTATCTTTGCCCTGTATGAGCTTGCGCGCGAGGCGTGCTCGGGCGAATTGATTGTAGAAGGACAGAATAACCTGTTGCTGTACAGCGAGCTGGTTACCGCCGCCAGAGATCTACTGGGCTTTTTGTCCCGCGAGGATGAGCTTTTAAACCTGCTCTCTCACGGCAGTGCACCCCTTACATTGGGCGGAAACTCAATGAACGTTTTGCTTGGCAAGGAGCTCAAAATGAGCGAGCTCTCTGATATCGGCATCATCGTCACGCGTTACCGTTTTGGTAAGGACGCAGGCGGCGCAATCGGGGTTTTGGGCCCCGCGCGCATTGATTATGCCAAGATTATTCCCTATATCGAATACCTCGCGCTGGGGTTGGGCAGGCTGTTAAACGATACGTTTGACGAGTCTTAATTCAGTCTTAGCCCTCAAGCGTTACAACACCAAAGGAGGAACCCAAACGATGACCGATACAGCCCAGCACAACCAACCTGCCCCCGAGCAGGAGGCGGCGTGCGACACGGTCCCACACAAGGATAAGGAAGATAAGAGCAAAAAAACCAAGACGAACGCAAAGGATGCCTCGCAGCTTGCAAAACAGCTGGAAGAGGCCGAGACCTGCGTTCAAAAGCAGGAGGAGCAACTAAAGGAACTCAACAACCGCCTTCTGCGCACCATGGCGGAGTATGACAACTACCGCAAGCGCTCCCAGAAGGAGAAGGACCTGATCTTTCCCGAGGCGATTAAGACGGCTTCGGAGACCTTACTGCCGGTGCTTGATAATTTTGAGCGTGCGCTCGATGCCCCAACGACCGATGAGGAGTTTAAAAAGGGCGTTGCGATGATCTTTACGATGATGCAGGAGTCGTTTAAAAAGCTGGGTGTAGAGGAGATTGATGCCCTAAACCAGCCCTTTAACCCCGAACTGCACAACGCAGTGATGCACGTAGAGGACGAAGCATTGCCGGAAAGCACGGTATGCGAGGTGTTTGCAAAGGGCTACAAGCTTGGCGACCTTGTCATCCGTCACGCGATGGTTAAGGTGGCGAATTAACCCGCCCTAACTGTTGTTTATAGCATAACATTCTGCCTTGTTCATCTGCGGCAGTATATAGATTTGATTATTTTGGGAGGATTATATTATGGGTAAAATTATCGGTATAGACCTTGGTACAACCAACTCCTGCGTTTCGGTGATGGAGGGCGGCGAGCCCGTTGTTATTGCCAACGCCGAGGGCGCGCGCACAACCCCGTCGGTCGTGGCATTTTCAAAATCTGGCGAGCGTATGGTTGGTCAGGTTGCAAAGCGTCAGGCCATTACAAACCCCGACCGCACCATCGCGTCGATTAAGCGCAAGATGGGCACCAGCGAAAAGGTGACGATTGACGGTCGCGGCTACACCCCGCAGGAGATCTCCGCCATGGTGCTGCAAAAGCTCAAGGCAGACGCAGAGGGCTATCTGGGCGAGACAATCAGCGAGGCGGTTATTACCGTCCCCGCATACTTCACCGACGCACAGCGTCAGGCGACCAAGGATGCGGGCAAGATTGCCGGTCTTGAGGTGAAGCGCATCATCAACGAGCCCACGGCCGCAGCACTTGCCTACGGCATTGACAAAGAGAATGACCAAAAGGTTATGGTATACGACTTAGGCGGCGGTACGTTTGACGTTTCGATTATTGAGATGGGCGACGGCGTACAAGAGGTGCTTGCCACAGCGGGCAACAACAACTTAGGCGGCGACGATTTTGACGAGCGCGTCATCAAGTACCTTGCTGCGGAGTTTAAAAAGGACAGCGGCATCGACCTTTCTGCCGACAAGATGGCGATGCAGCGTTTAAAAGAGGCAGCTGAGAAGGCAAAGATCGAGCTTTCGGGCGTTACCTCCTCCTCCATCAACCTGCCGTTTATCACGGCGGACGCCTCGGGACCCAAGCACCTTGACGTTACACTGACCCGCGCGAAGTTCAACGAACTGACTGCCGACCTTGTAGAGGCAACCGTGGGTCCCGTGCGCCAGGCGCTGAAGGACTCGGGTCTTGACCCCTCTCAGCTTGACAAGGTTCTTCTTGTGGGCGGTTCTACCCGCATCCCCGCTGTACAGGATGCTGTAAAGCGCCTGACCGGCAAGGAGCCGTTTAAGGGCATTAACCCCGATGAGTGCGTCGCGGTGGGCGCCGCGCTGCAGGCAGGCGTTCTGGGCGGCGAAGTGAAGGGGCTGCTGCTGCTTGACGTAACCCCCCTGTCTCTGGGTATTGAGACCTTGGGCGGCGTTTCCACCAAGGTGATTGAGCGCAACACCACCATTCCCTCTAAGAAATCACAGGTGTTCTCCACCGCCGCAGACAGTCAGACCTCGGTAGAGGTTCATGTTCTGCAGGGCGAGCGCGAGTTTGCCAAGGATAACAAGACCCTCGGACTGTTCCGCCTTGACGGCATTCCGCCGGCACCCAGAGGTGTGCCGCAGATTGAGGTAACCTTTGACATCGACGCAAACGGCATCGTTCACGTTTCTGCAAAGGATCTTGGCACCGGCAAGGAGCAGCACATCACCATCACTGCGTCTACCAACATGAACAAGGACGACATCGACAAGGCGGTTAAGGAAGCCGAGCAGTTTGCCGCCGAGGATAAGAAGATGCGCGAGGCGCTTGACATCCGCAACGGCGCCGACCAGATGGTCTACCAGTCCGAGAAGACGATTACCGACCTTGGCGACAAGCTGGAAGCCGCCGACAAGAGCGAGCTTGAGACGAAGATATCCGCGCTCAAAGAGGCGCTCAAGGGCGATAACCTTGACGACATCAAGGCAAAGCAGGAGGACCTGCAGAAGAAGTTCTACGAGGTATCGTCTAAGGTGTACCAGCAGGCTGCCCCCCAGGACGGGGCACCCGGCTCAGCGCCCGGACCCGACCCCGCAGGCGCGAACGGCGACCCCGTTGTAGACGCCGAGTACCGCGAGGTTGACGACAACAAATAATTCTCAGCTTTAATAACCTTACCAAGGGCGGGAGCCATCCCGCCCTTGCCTTTGGTTTTTGTGCTGTTTTTGCCCGAGAACTGTATTATTTAGCGCGGCGGTATGATATAATTCGAAGGGCGACTTTGGCTGTATTAGATGCAGTCGCTATTACATTTGCAACTTCCCTGGGAAAGGATTGATAACCTTGCCTGACAAGAGAGACTATTACGAGGTCTTAGGGGTGTCTAAGGGCTGCACCGAGGACGAGATGAAAAAGGCGTACCGTGTGCTCGCCAAAAAATATCACCCTGATTTAAACCCGAATGATAAAGAAGCGGAAGCCAAGTTTAAAGAGGCCAACGAGGCGTACGAGGTCTTAAGCGATGCCGATAAACGCCGCAAGTACGACCAGTTTGGTCACGCGGGGGTAGACCCCAGCTACGGCGGTGGCGGCGCATACGGCGGCGCGGGCATGGATTTTGGCGATCTCGGCGACATCTTCGAGAGCTTTTTTGGCGGTGGGATGGGCGGAAGCTCGCGCACTCGCAACCCCAATGCCCCGCAACGCGGCGGCGATATCCGAATGGGGCTTTCCATCTCGTTTATGGAGGCGGCTAAGGGCTGCCGCAAGGAGATTGAGGTGGCACGGTACGAGCAGTGCGACGAGTGCACAGGCTCCGGCTCCGAAAAGGGCAGCTCGCCCGAGACCTGCTCCGAATGCGGTGGCAGCGGTCAGGTGCGCACCTCGCAGCGCACGATGTTTGGCGTAATACAGAGCACCAAGACCTGCCCTCGTTGCAACGGACGCGGTAAGCTGATTAAAAAGCCGTGTCCAAAATGCGGCGGCGCGGGACGGCTTCGCCGGGCACGCAAGCTCGAGATTGCCATACCCGCCGGTATTGACGACGGGCAGACGTTTGCCATTCGCGGTCAGGGTGACAACGGGCTTAACGGCGGACCTCCCGGCGACGTGAACGTCACCGTTACCGTTCGTCCCGATGCCCTGTTTGAGCGCGACGGCTACAATGTGTGGTGCGACATCCCCATCACCTTTACACAGGCGGCACTCGGCGCTAAGATCGTTGTGCCCACCATCGACGGCAAGGTGGAGTACGAGGTTCCTGCCGGTACGCAGTCGGGCACCGTGTTCCGCTTAAAGAACAAGGGCATTACCGCAATCAATGCGCGAAGCCGCGGCGACCAGTATGTGCGCGTAACCGTTGAGGTGCCGCGCAACCTCAACAATAAGCAGAAGAACGCCCTTAAGGATTTTGAGTCGCTGCTGAGCGACGACGGAAACTACGAAAAACGCAAGAGCTTTTTTGATAAGCTAAAGGATTGGGTAAACGAGTAACCCCATATAACATAACACCGCAAAACGCAGAGCACATGATGCTCTGCGTTTTCTTTGTGTCTGGTTTATGCTTCCTACTGTTTATGTATAATCTGCCTTTGCTGCGAAATACTACATACATGCTTTTTCATATTCTTCTAAAAAGGGCGGTTATCTCTTGTTTCGAGAGTATTTAGACCAATTTGCCACGTGGCTGATGAAAAAACAAAACGCAGGTCCTCCACACCCCGAACAAGCCAATACTCAGAGTGAGCCCAAACAGTCGCTCAAAGAAAACATGACCCTTTTAAAGGGCATTTTGGGCGACAGCAACGATGTAATCTACCGCGAGTTTTCGTTTGGGCACGGGCACACCTGTAGCGCGGGGATTATTTATATCGACGGGCTTACCAACACCAAGCTGATTAACGAGTGTATCATCGAACCGATGATGTACCGTTCTCAACAGCTGCCGGTTAATCAAAACGGTGCACCGCTGACACTCGACGACATCGAGCGTTCGTTTGTTACGATTGCCGAAACAAAGCAAACTGGCAATATCCAGGACGTGGTGGACGGAGTTTTATCCGGCGATACGGTGCTTCTTATAGACGGTATTGGCAAGGTGCTTGTTATGAGCACACGCGGCTGGGAGAAACGCGGTATTGAGGAGCCCGGCAACGAAACCACCATCAAGGGCCCGCGCGAGGGCTTCTCCGAAAGCCTGCGAACCAACACCTCGTTGCTGCGCCGCAAGATGAAAAACCCCGACCTTGCGTTTGAATCGGTTATTATAGGCAGAAAAACACGTACCACCGTCATGCTGTGCTATATCAAGGGGCTTGCAAGCGATTCGGTGCTAACTGAGCTGCGCACGCGGCTTGGCAAGGTAAGCACCGACAGCATTCTATCCGCAGGCATGCTGGAGCAGTTTATTTCGGGCAACCCCTACTCCCCTTTTAGCACCATAAACAACAGTGAAAAGCCCGACGTGGTGGCGGGCAGGCTTCTTGAGGGTCGCGTTGCCATCATCATAGACGGTACGCCGTTTGTTATGACGGTCCCGATGTTTTTTATGGAGAGCTTTCAAACCTCTGAGGACTATAACATCAGCCCCTTCTTTTCATCCTTTCTTCGTTTGCTGCGCTATATCTCGTTTTCTATCAGCGTTTTAGCCCCCGCCGTTTATGTAGCACTGACCACCTTTCATCAGGAGATGATTCCGACACCGCTGCTTTACTCCATGACCATTGCGCGCGAAGGTGTACCGTTCCCCGCAGTTATTGAGGCTCTTGTTTTGCTGCTTGCGTTTGAAATTATCCGCGAGGCGGGCATTCGGCTGCCACGTCCGGTCGGTCAGGCCATCAGCATCGTCGGCGCGCTGGTTATGGGGCAATCTGCTGTTGCTGCAGGACTTGTGAGCGCGCCACTCGTGATTATGGTTGCCATTACCGCCGTCGCGAACTTTGTTGTACCAATGCAAGCGGATGCAGCAACACTAATGCGCTATATTCTACTAATTTTGGGCGCATGGATGGGCGGTGTAGGAATTGTAACGGGGCTATTGATGATTCTAATTCATCTTTCGGCGATTCGTTCATTCGGCGTACCATTCTTATCGCCCTACGCGCCGCTGCAGCCAAGCGATTTGAAGGATAGCTTTGTACGCCTGCCCATGTGGATGATGATACGGCGCCCCGCGGTGCTTGCTAAGAACGACCAAAAACGGGCGGATATTACTCTGCCCGGCAAAGACGACAAGCAGAACAACTCCAACAACAGCAATAACTAACAGAAAGGCGACAACACTATGCTCAAGAATATGCTGCGACTGACCGTAGGGGTACTGTGCCTGATGTTGCTGGTCGGATGTTGGAACCGCCGCGAGCTCAACCAGCTTGGAATTGTGCTTGGTGTAGGAATCGACCAAGGCAGAACCCCGGATGAAATCTGTATGACGGTTCAGGTGGAGAATACCGCCATGCCGACAGGCGGCGGAGCTGGCGGCGGTGGTGGCGGCGGTGGTAGTGGCGAGCAAAAGGCATACGTCAACATCAAAAACTATGGTACCGAGGTTTTTTCCATCATCCGCGACTATAACAGCGTCATGACCCGCAAGCTGTATTTTCCACACACTCTGGTCATTATTTTGGGGGAAGATGTAGCAAAATCGGGGCTTAACCGCTACCTTGACTTTTTTTTACGCGACACTGAATCGCGAATGACCGTGCGTTTAATGGTGGTCAAGGGCACTGCATTCGACGCCTTAGAGCAACAGCCCTATCTCGAGCAAGCTCCTGCCATCGATTTTACCCAGTTAATTGAGACCCAGCATCAAAATACCTCTGAAACGCCGGATGTTGATCTGTTTGATTTTTTAGTCGCACGCATCAGTCCCGGTTTTGTGCCGGTTATCCCGATGATAGGCATAGAAAAAACGGATACGGGAACAACCAGCGTCGTGGCGGGCTGTGCCGTTTTTGGCGACGGCCGTATGGTGGGGGAACTCAACGGTGTGCAGACCAGGGGAATGCAATGGATTACTGGAAACGCAAAAAGCAGCATCGTAAACCTTAACGGCTCTGACGGCGCCGTGGCTATCGAAATTTCACGTGTGAAAAGTAAGATTAAGCCCATAATAAAAGAGGATGGCACACCGTCGGTTAAGGTCGAGATTGATGTGACCGGGAACCTCGGCTCCCAGCAGGGCGCTGTAAATCAGGCACAGCCTACCACAATGGAATACCTAAATGGAGAGCTCACCGACTATGTGCACGCGGAGGCATTGCTTGCGCTAAAGCTTGCACAAGAGATGCGTTCAGACATCTTCGG
Source organism: Bacillota bacterium (assembly GCA_023429685.1). GTDB lineage: Bacteria > Bacillota > Clostridia > Oscillospirales > Ruminococcaceae > Acetanaerobacterium. Next base: position 19,544 of record JAEZDF010000012.1, on the reverse strand, counting down.
GTTCGGGCTAAAGTTTGCGCACTATCACCCAAAAGAATGGGAAAAGTTTACGGATAACTGGTCTACCATTTTCTCGAAGCTTGATGTGGAAATAACGGTAAACAGTACGCTTAAGGGTACGGGCAAGCTGACCCAGACTGCCCAACTTCAAAGCAAATTCATCTCTTAGTTTTGCGTAAGGCTTGCCCGATTATTTTTGCAGCATTTTTTTAGCGTTAACTATACTCACCTCAGATGGGACGGTGTAGGGTTTGGACTTTTTGTTTGCCGCGTTGGTAATTATTATAGCGGTGTTTGAGATTCCCCCTTTAATTCAAAAACGTCTGTTTCGTGAGCTTGCTGTTTTTTTGGTTCTGTTTATATTTGGCTTAACCGTTACCGTACTGTTTGGTTTTGGTGTAAACCTGCCAAGCCCTATTATGGAAGCAAAGCGTCTGATTGAGGACGTGCTCAGAATCAGCTACCACTAATGCTTTGGGGGAGGGATGCACGCATATGAAGATCGTCAAGGAAGGCATCACGTCAAGACAGCTTTTGTTCTCCGTTCTTGCCTTTGTTCAGGGCTCGTCGCTTCTGACCGCCTTTTTCTCGGACGTAATGGAGCAAAACAGCTGGATGGGCGTGATTATCGCGTACCTGATCGGTCTGCCCGTCATGCTGATGTATCTGTTTATCCTGTCAAAGCATCCGGGTAAGGGTCTTATTGAGATAAACGACATCCTGTTTGGGCGGGTACTGGGCAAGCTGTTTACGGCGCTGTATATCTTCTATTTTTTCTCGCTTATCGCACTCAATACCTATGATGTCTATTCGTTCATCATCGGCTACATGATGCCTGACACCCCCCCGCAGGTATTGGCGCTGTTGTTTCTTCTCATTCCCATTCTGCTGTCTCGCAAGGGCATGGACAGCATCGCGCGGCTCGCCGCACTGTTTGCCATTACACTAATCGTTAGCATGACGGTGTTTGTCTTATTGCAGATTAAAGATTTAAACCCCGAAAACCTGCTGCCGTTTTTTAATATGCCTATAAAAAGCTATGTTCAGGGCACGCATACCATCCTTGCTCTGCCCTATTGCGAGCTTGTTGTGTTTATGATGATTATCCCGATGGTTGATAATCAAAAAACAGTCCGTAAACATTTTCTAATCGGGTACTCGCTAGGCGCACTGGGCCTGTTGGCTATCGTTGTGTACGAGATACTCGTACTTGGGAGCGCCATCGGTTATTTTGCATTGCCGGGCTTTGAGACGATTCGCTTAATCAACCTGGGAGACATCATTAACCGTATGGATACGTTATACGCACTGATGTTGTATGTGTTGCGGTTCTTTAAGGTCAGTGTTCTACTTTATGTGTGCTCCCTTGCAATTGCCCAATCAACGGGGCTGACGCAGTACCGACCCATTGTTGCAATTATCGGGGTGCTTGCGGCACTGCTGTCGATTATTGCGCATGAATCCTCCGCAACCAACTTTGAATGGGGCAAGAATACGGCTGCTATCTACTCCTCCTTCTTTAACCTGCTGCTTCCCTTTATCGCCTTTGTTGTGTGTGTCATTCGCAGTGCAATCAAAGACCGAAAGCTCAAGCCCGCCACCGCTAAGACCTAGTGTTATCGATATAAAGCTACAACCCCCGAGAGCGATAGCCGCTCACGGGGGTTGTGTGTTTTTGTATTATATTCTTACCACCGACGCGCCAAACGGCATAAGCGCTAGTTTGGCAAGCTTAAAGCACTGTTTGCCAAACGGTATGCCGATGATGGTAATGCAAAAGATGCAACCAATCATTGCCGCCTCTACAGCGAGCGGAATTCCACCGATAAGAATCCATATGATGTTGAGCAAAAGCGAAACCGCTCCGCCGCCGTATTGTACCTCCTTGCCAAACGGGAAAAAACCAACACTGGCAAACTTAAAGCACTGAACCCCAATCGGTATGCCGACTATGGTAATACACCATAAGATGCCTTGTAGCACCCAACCCAGACCTATCCAAACCCCGCCAAATAAAAACCACAGTACATTACCGATACATCCCATTCGTCAGCCCGCCTTTTGTCATGATAATATTGTCTAATGTTTTATTGTATTTTCTACTTCTATTTGATTGTTTCATACGGCCAATCGATGATTCCGCCAAAGTCGTGAATCTGTGTATACCCCATCTGGGCAAGTTCTTTGGCAGCAAGTGCGCTGCGTCTACCGCTGCGGCAGTATACGAGGATTACGGCATCCTTGTCCGTTAAAACCTCCTGCGCGCGGGTGGCTACTTCAAAATCGGGTAACAACACAGCACCCGCAATGTGCCCCTCGTCATATTCCTCCTGGGTTCGCACGTCTAATATAACGCAGTCGGGGTTGTTGTCCATCATCTGTTTCGCCTGCTCGGGCGTTATGGTGTTTACGATAGTGCTGTGGCTACTCACCTGCTTGTCCTCCTTATTTGGCGTGTCTGCGGCTGGCTCGGCTTGCCTTTCCTGCAACTCCAGTTTTACGGCGGTGACCTGTACGGGGTAACTTTCCCGAATCTCGGGCAGTATGGTAAACCGAACCGTCTGTCCCACCAGCAGGTTAAAGCCAAACGGCTCAAGCTCCTTAGCAAAGCCGACGCTCGCGCGGTCACTCGACGCTAGATCGTCAGTCGACACCAGCACACCGTTTTCATGAATCTCCTCGATTACCCCAGTAAACTGAATCGTCTCCTGATTTGTACAGCCAAAAAACAGTACCATCGGCACCGCAAGCAGCAGCAACATCCTTTTCAAATCGTAGTCCTCCAATCTATTACGACATAAGCCGCCCTTTTTCTTCAGGCTCTGTACTTATAGTGACCGTACGGCTGCGATTTTTTGCATTCGCTCTGCTTATTCTTGTATTTGGCAGCCCTCACAATAGTAGATGCTGCCGCCAAGGTAGCTTTCTTTTTTTATCGCATGGCCGCATGTCGGGCAATAGCCCTGCTCGGCTCCGGCGCGCAGAACGGTTTTGTACCCGCCGGCGTTCCCATACAGATCCCGCTCGGTATCGCGCCCGCCCGCCTCGGTCATGCGATGCAGCACCTGTTTGACTGCGTGATACAGCACGTCAAACTCCGCGTCGGTGAGCGTGCCCAGCTTGCGCTTGGGGTGCAGCCTTGCCCGCCACAGAATGTCCTGCAACGTTCCGTTCCCCAGCCCCGGTATGCGTTGCTCGGTAGCCAAAAACGCCTTGATGGAGCTTTTCTCGCTGCTCTTGTACTCGCGTAGTGAGGCAAAGTACTGCGGGGTAAACGCGTCGGATAGCGGCGAAGGCTTTTGGTGTGCACAACAGTAGTACGGGTTATTATTGTTGCCATCTTCGAACACACCTATGCCCCCGTACATCCGTACCACGGCGCTCAGCGCACTGCCGTCGTCAAACCGCAGGTAAAGCTGATGCCGCTCCGGCTCAGGCGCAGCCGGTTCATGGTACCGGGGCATCACGCCGTCTTGAAAGGATACAATCAGGTTTTCACACCGCATCTTCACATAACCGCCTGCCGCATCGGCACCTGTTACGCGCCTGCCCGTAAGCAGCCCAGAGAAGCTGTTTGGGTCGCCTTCGAACCACATCATTTTATGAAGGGTTTTGTTTGCAATCACCTTGTTAATGGTCTTACCCGTTAACACCTGTGCAATCTGGCTTGCCAATGTCGTAGTCTCAGGTAGCTCTAACATTCTGTCACCGCCTCTTCTTGTTTATTCTGCTTAATGATACCAAATGGAATATGACAAGGCGTGTCATATTCCATTTGTCTCGTGTTTTGTCAGCATCTTGCGCAGGGTGCTCGTCATGCGTTGTTTTAACCCTTCAGGCTCGAGCAGTGTCATGCCACATCCATATGACATTAAATACCCCATCGTCCAATCGTCTTTGGGCATAACTGCCGTTACGGTAAAGCTGCCGTCACTGTTCTTTTCTATCTGGCTTTCTTCAAACTCGTCGTACACCCGAAACGCCAGCCGTTCATCAAGACGCATCCGCACAAGCTCCATCTCTTGTGACCCAATGAACGGCTCAGAAAAAGGCGCGTCCCGCTCTACGGGCTCAAACGTTTCGCCTGTAGTCTTCGGGTTTTTGATACGCCCAAGTTTAAACAGCCGCTGTGCCCCCCGTGTGCGGCAAAAGGCGAGCAGATACCAACCCCGCCCTTTAAACAACAGCTGAATCGGCTCGGCGGTTCTGTGCCTTCGCTCGCCGTTTGTGTTGTAGTAATCAAACGACAATACCTCACTGCTTAGTATGGCATGCTTAATTAGTTCAAATCGGCTGCGATCGTGCTCCTGCCCGCCCCAGTGCGAGAAGTCCACATCCAGCCATCGGATGCGCCGCTTGCCAAACAGCGCGGCTAGCTTGGTTAAAACCGGCTCTGCATCAACGGCGTCCAGTGCGCCCGCGCTCTCGAGGCTTGCCAAGATGTCGCTCTGCTCCTCTTTGGAAAGCAAGGAGCGGTCGAGCACAAAGTCCTCCAGCAATCGAATACCGCCGCCCCTGCCTCGGCAGGTATATACGGGTATCCCTGCGGCACTAAGCATGTCCACATCGCGGTACACCGTGCGCACCGACACCTCAAATCGGCTCGAAAACTCCCCTGCGGTCACGCTGCCGCGCTCCATTAACAGGTACACCATATCAAACAGTCGCCTCATCTGCACGGCAGCATCCCCCTTTCAATACAACACGGCTACTATCGTCCGCCTATTGGCTTGGGTCAGAACTGTGTGGCGGAGGGGTCGCCCCGTTGCCGCCAAACAGGAGGCTTAACTCCTTCATTGTTTCAACCTTCGTGCTTCTGCCCGCAACGTAGTTTTGCAATAAGGCACCCAGCGGCTGTTCAATGTTGTCCGGCCCCGCAAAGATCCACCACCCACTGGTATATTCCTGTATCATCGCGATGCCCGTGTCGATGGAAAGCTGGGTGTCTGGCATGTTTGCTCCGATGATAGGCGAAATCTGCTTTACGCGATCGGGTATCCACGCCTTTCCGTAATCCGACGTATAGAGCCAATCCAAGAATGCGAGTGTTTTCTCGCGCATCGGGGAGTCCTTATACACGCGGAAGGTGAGGTTGGAATCCACCGCGATTACACTTTTTCCGTCCAGTCGTGGAGCGTACAGATACCCCAAGCGGATATTGGGCGCACGGTCAAGTATGGTTTGCTCCGCCCAGATGCCCTGATGAATCATCGCCACCTGTCCGTCCGCAAAATCGGCGCACTGCTGCTCAAAGCCCGACGCCATCGGGTTTTCTCCGCCATAACGCGCCACAAGGTCGAGCACGTCAAGCGCAAACGACACCTCAGGATAATCGTATACCGATTTTTCGCCGGTGCGAATGCGGTCAAACACCGCCTGATAGTCTCCGCCCCCTATATCGCTGGCGGAAGGGTAAAAGGTCTGCGGCAGCACCCACCAATCGGCAAAGCCGGTGGAGAAGGGGGTGATTCCCGCACCCTGCAGCTGTCTACACACCGCCTCGTAATCCTCAAGCGTTGTAGGAAGCCTTTGTACCCCCGCTTGCTCAAACAAGGTCCTGTTGTAGATAAACGAGTGCGACTGCACCAGCAGCGGTACGCCCGTTACGCTGTCGCCCACCGTAACGCCTGCAAGCATTGCAGGCTCAATCCGCTTGATAAACGGCTCGGCTGATAGGTCGTATATATAGTTTTTATAGACCCTGTTGTCGTTGTATGCGCTGGTGATAAAAAGGTCAGGTACTTCGCCTGCGTTAATCTTGGTTTTAAGCACCTGGATATAGTCATTTTGGCGAATCTCCATCTGAATGCGAACGTCGGTTCGGAGTTGTTGGTAAACCTCTGCCATTTCATTAAACTGCTCGGTCATTTCCGGGCTGTTAAATAAAAAGTGAAGAACCTTTGGTTCGGGTTTTGCGGCATCCTCCTTTGGAAGGGAAATCCCTGCATCGGACAGTGCGCAGCTTATAAACAGAAGCAAAACTACCCCCGTCACACACACCGCGGCTACCGCCGTTTTTATGTGCTTTACTATCCTCATTATCATACACCTCCGTTTCACCCAAGCAAAAAACTCTTTTTTACGGTTATTCTATTTTCAGTATAACTTTTTGTGCGATTATTGTAAATTACTTTCCCGAAAAATGAGTATTTTGTATATTCTATGTTAAATCCCAACAGAATTTGTGATATAATGAAAAGCATAGTACCAAATTGTCGGTTTAATCAGTGATCTATTCACCAATTGAATCGATGTTTCGTTTCAGCGCTTTATCCCGACACAACAGGGCTTTGTTATCAATCGGAGGTGCATTTGGGGTGAACCTGCTTAGCAAACTAAAACAAGGGCTTGGTAATATGGCGCTTGCCGTCAAGCTTACCTCCATCTTTGGGCTCTCTATGGTCATGGTTTTTATCCTGATTGTCTCCCTGACGGTCGGTCGCTCTATTGTTGTAATCAAGAACACCTTAACCCAATCAAATCATTCGGTTTTAAGCATGACCCTAAACGACCTTGACGCTTACACCGACGCCCTGCTCACCTATTCTCTTTCCATCCGCAACGACGAAAGCTTTATGCAGTACCTCGCCTCGCCCGCGTCCTTTGATTATGAAGCTGAGGCATATACAAAAACCTTGGTTCGCAATATATTTTACTCTCGCAGTGATATTAACAGCTACACAGTGTACATGCTCCCTCTTGGCAGAGCCTTTTCCATCTCTAAAGAGCACCCCAACGTGCGTTTGTTTGGCAGCCAAACGCCGGCGTTGATACCCGGGTTTGATGACGCCTCGCGGGAAGCGCCCTATCTGCACTCCGCCCCGCTTGCAACCAATGGGCTTTACACCATCACCCGCGTCATCATCAATGTGGCGGACGGAAAGCCCCTTGCCGCTGTGGTGCTGGAGGTTGACAACTCATACATAACTGCCCTTGCCAGAAATAGCTCGTTTGAACAAGGCGAGGTGCTGTTGCTTAACAGTGGCAACCGCATGTATTACACCAGCAATCCGGAAATGATAAACACCGCCAGCCTTGTTCGCTTTAGCCCCGATCTGGTTGTCGCGCTGGGCGGGCAAAGCCCTGTTGTGCAGCTGGGCGAAAGGTCCTATTATATGGTGGCGGATACCTCAGCAAAGTACGAGTGGCGTTTTATACACCTTTTCCCCAAATCGACAATCGACGTACAGACCGCAGGGCTGCGCCAGGAGCTGCTGCTAATCTCAATACCGTTGCTCATACTCTGCCTGTTTTTAATTTTTATTGCCGCGCGATTCCTTACCTTGCCGCTGTATGCCTTGTCCGGAAAGGTAAGCGGTAGCGCCAAACCGATGCCCGAGACCCCATGCTGCTTTGGAGGCAGCGCAGAGATTCATATGCTGTCCGAGCAGTTTGACGAGCTGACGACAAGGGTGACCGGTCTGCAGGAACAGAACAACCAAGCCGTTCTGGAGCGAGACAGCGCCCAGCTCTCGGTTCTACAGGCTCGCGTTACCCCCGGTATCATCAGATACACGCTCAGGGCATTTTCTTCTCTTTCCTCACGTCGGGGGCATAATCGCCTGACGCAGATGACCGACGGCATGCTGGATTTGATGGAATACACCGCAAACCCGAATGATTACGAACGGGTGGAGGACGAGGTGCTGTTTACGAGCAGCTACCTGCAGCTGATTAAAACGCAGGCGTTTGAGCGGTTTGATTACCATGTAAGTGCCGACGACCACTGCCTTGAACTGATGATTCCAAAGCTTTGCCTCTACCCGCTCGCGGAATACGCCCTTCTGCGCACCCAAGCCACCACCCGGGACGATACCTTCATCAGCATCCATGTGCGGCTTCAGGGTGGGCTGATGGTAATTGTAGCGAAAGACAACGCCGATCCGCCCACACCCTTACAGCTAGACGAGATGCGGCGCAAGATAGACGCACCAACCAGTGGCATTGTCTCAGGCTCAGGGTTTGCAAACCTAATTGCCCGTCTTCATCTGATGTACAAAGACGAAGCGGCCGTTACGCTTGATGCAAATGACAACAGCACCACCATTACGATCTGTATCCCGCTTAGCGAGGATTCATAGCAAACTAACCCTAAAACAGAGGAGCGGACGGCTTACGCCGTCCGCTCGTTTTTTATCCCCGTTTAGCTTAGTTCAAACTGTCCGGTATACAGCTGATAGTACCTACCCTTTGATGCGATTAACTCGTCGTGGTTGCCGCGCTCGATAATCTCGCCGTTTTCGAGCACCAAAATACAATCCGCGTTGCGCACGGTAGAAAGGCGGTGCGCAATTACAAATACGGTGCGCCCCTTCATCAGGGTGTTCATGCCCCTCTCTATCAGTGCCTCGGTTCGCGTGTCAATCGAGCTGGTCGCCTCGTCGAGTATCAGCACAGGCGGGTCGGCAACCGCAGCGCGTGCGATGGCGATAAGCTGACGCTGTCCCTGACTGAGGTTGGTTCCGTCGCCCGTCAGCATCGTGTCATACCCGTTTGGTAGGTGTTTAATAAACCAGTGTGCGTTGGCAACCTTTGCCGCTGCCACAATCTCATCGTCGGTGGCGTCCAGTCGGCCGTAGCGGATGTTCTCGCGCACCGTGCCGGTAAACAGGTGGGTATCCTGCAGCACCATGCCCAGCGACCTGCGCAGATCGTCTTTTTTTATCTTGGTGATATTAATGCCGTCGTAACGAATCTTACCGTCCGTCAGCTCGTAGAAACGGTTGATGAGGTTTGTAATGGTGGTTTTGCCCGCTCCCGTGGAGCCCACCAGTGCAATCTTCTGCCCTGGGTTTGCATATAGCGTTACGTTGTTAAGCACCGTTTTATCGGGCACATAGCCAAACGTCACGTTTTCAAACCGCACATCGCCGTTTAGACGCGCATAGGTTACGCTGCCGTCGCTATGCGGATGCTTCCACGCCCACACTCCCGTGCGCTGCTCACACTCGACAATCCCGCCTGTGTCATCCTCGGTGCAGTTGACCAGCGTTACGTAGCCGTCGTCGGGCTCGGGCGTTTGGTCAATAATCTCAAAGATGCGTTCCGCGCCCGCCATCGCCATCAGGATGGAGTTGAACTGCTGTGAAAGCTGGACAATGGGCTGAGAGAACTGGCGCGAGTACTGCAAAAACGAGGCAATCGAGCCGATATCCATCCGTCCTGCAATAACCATGGCGGCACCAACCGAAGCGGTAAGCGCAAAGTTGACGTACGAAAGGTTGCCCATAATCGGCATCAGAATGCTGGCGTAGGTGTTTGCGCGGGTAGAAACCGAGCGCACCGTTTCGTTTAACACGGCAAAGTCGGCCTTTACGCGCTCCTCGCGGCTGAACACCTTCACCTCTTTGAGCCCTTCAATCATCTCCTCAATATAGCCGTTGGCGGCGCCGATCGCCTTTTGCTGTGCCTTGAAGTTGGCTGCGCTCTTGCCGCCGATGGTCTTTACGATAAACAGCATAACCACAAGCATCACGATAATCAGCAGTGTCAAAAGAGGGCTGATAATGAGCATCATCACAAAGGTGCCCACCACCGTAATAAACGAGTTGATAATGCCCGACGCACTGTTGCTGAGCGCCTCGCGCAGGGAATCGACGTCGCTTGTAAAGCGGCTCATCAGCTCGCCGTGGGTATGGGTGTCAAAGTAGCCGATGGGCAGGTCCTCCATGCGCTCAAACAGCTCTTTTCGCAGGTTGTTGAGCGTTCTGGTGGAAAGTGTAATCATCAGGCGGCTGTAGATATAGCTGGAGACAGCACCCGCGGTGAAGATACTCGCTGTAATAACAATCAGCTTAATCAGCGGCAGGTAGTCCTCAAACGACGGCGAAGTGCCTACCAGCGGAAGGATCCCGTCATTGATAATGGGTTTGAGAAAATAGGTTCCTGCAACCCCCGCAAGAGAGCTGATGATAACAAACAACACAATCAGCGCTAAGCGCACCTTGTATCGCGTCAGGTAACCAAGTAGCCGCATAAAGGTTTTGCGCATATTTTTGGGGCGAGCCATCGCCATCTGTGGTCCACGTCCGGGTCCTGCCATTACTGCGCCACCCCTTTCTGTTGAGACAAGAATACCTCTTTGTAGATGTCGCTGCGCGCAAGCAACTCGTCGTGGTTGCCGATATCGGCAATCTGCCCGTTTTCGAGCACAATAATCTTATCCGCGTCACGCACCGAAGCGACGCGCTGCGCAATAATAATCTTTGTGGTGTCACGCAGCTCGTTTGCAAACGCCGCACGAATCTTTGCATCGGTGGCGGTATCCACGGCACTCGTGCTGTCGTCTAAAATCATGATTTTGGGGCGTTTGAGTAGTGCCCGTGCAATACAAAGGCGCTGCTTTTGCCCGCCAGATACGTTTACGCCGCCCTGTCCTAGGTCGGTGTCGTACCCTTCCGAAAAGCTTGTAACAAAGCTATGTGCCTGTGCCGCACCGGCTGCCCATTCAACCTCCTGCTGCACGGCATTTGGATTGCCCCACTTCAGGTTTTCTATAATGGGACCCGAGAACAGTACGTTCTTTTGCAAAACCATTCCGATGGCGACACGCAGTGCGTCGAGTGGGTAATCTCTGACATCGTGCCCTGACACCAGCACCCTGCCCCCCGTGACGTCGTATAAGCGGGGGATGAGGTGAACCAGCGTCGTCTTTGCCGAGCCGGTACCGCCCAGTATGCCCACCGTTTCGCCCGAACGGATGGTAAAGCTGATGTTCTCGAGTGTATTCTCCTCGGCAGTTTGACTGTATTTAAACGACACATTCTCAAAGGTAATATCGCCGTTTTGCACGGTCAGAGAGGGGTCGCAGCCTTGGTCGGTGATGTCGCTTTGTTCGTCAAGCACCTCAATAATACGCCCAAAGGACGCACGCGAGATGACCAGTGTAATAAATACCATCGAGATCATCATCAGCGAGACCAATATCTGGGTGACGTAGGTGATAAAGCTCATCAGCTCACCGGTAAGCATCTGCCCGCCGATTACCATGTTTCCGCCAAACCATAGAATCGCGATGATGCAGGAATAGATCGTCATCATCATCAACGGCATACCGAAGATTACAATGTACTCCGCCTTGCGCTGGGCGTGCATTACATCGTCGTTTGCCCCACGAAACTTCTCTTTTTCATGCCTTGCACGCACAAACGCCTTTACGACGCGAATGCCAATGAGGTTCTCTTGAATCGATGCGTTTAGCTTATCGAACTTGCCGAGCATAATGGTAAAGCGCGGAAACGCCCGCATCATGATAACAACAATGCACGCAGCAAGCAGCGGCACCGCAAACAAAAACACCGAAACCAGACTTTGGTTGATGCTATATGCCATGATAATCGCGCTAACCATCATAACCGGCGCGCGCACCAAAAGGCGCAGGCTCATCATCACCGCGTGCTGAATGTTGTTGACATCGGTGGTCAGACGGGTAATCAGCGACGCCGTACCCAAGCGGTCGATGTTCGAGAACGAAAAGCCCTGTATGCGGTTAAACTGTGTTTTTCTAATCTGTGACCCAAGCCCCATTGCGGCGTACGTGGAAAAGTACGATGCGGATGCGCCACACACCAGTGAAAACAGTGCCATTAACACCATTTTTCCGCCCGTTTGCAGAACAAGCGTCATATCCTTGGCGGGAATGCCCTTGTCAATAATCTCCGCCATCAAAAACGGGATGCGAATCTCTAACAAGACCTCAAACACAATCGCGATTGGTCCGAGCAGCGCAAACAGCCAGTAGGGCTTCATGAGCCGAAGCAGCTTTGCTAATTTTTTCATGCGCATTTCTCCTTTACCTAAGTGGTATTAATCTGTTTCTTTATGTTTTGGTTCCTTTGACTTGTGCAGCTCCATTGCCTGAGCCACCAGTGAGAACATACTGTTGTCCTTTAGGTTGTCGGTAGAAAGATTTTCAATCATGCGGTCGAGATACGCGCCCAGCGCATCGATCTCCTCGCAAGAAAACCCTTCGAGCATCTTACTGTTTAGCGCCTCGATATGCGCACGGCAGATATTTGCCGTCTTTATGCCCTTTTCGGTTACGCTAAGCTGATTGCACCGGCGGTCGTTCTCGTCCCCAACCCGCTCTATAAGCCCCGCACGTTCCATTCGTGCAACCGAACGGGCGACGGAAGGGGCAGATACCTGCATGTGCTGTGCAAGCTGCACCTGAGTGCAGCCGTTGTTTTTCGCCACAAAGTCAAGCACGGGGAACTGCCCAAAATACAGTCCTTTTTCTATTGTTGCCTTTTCTATTGTAATGCGGTGCATCAGCGAGATGCGCATCATCTTTTTGCCTACCGACGTTGTAGAAAGTCCCATCCCCGTTCCTCCTTTTTCAAGTGTGCTGCACGCTGTTCTCTTAAAGCAACGGGTACAGCTTGTTGTGTTTATGCATTGAAACGTCGAACAAAAACAGTAAGCCGGTTAATAGTTAACCGATTTACTGTTTTGAATTATACTACTCTTACTATAATAGTCAACCACACAACCACAGTATTCACATTTTGTTTAAAAAATAAGCCCTGCCAATACAAAAATACGCCGCTGCGGTGCGCTTACTAGGGCGACACCCACATGCAGCTCAGTTGTACAGCTGCCCGGTGTAGTGCAAAAACCGCTGCTGCGCCTCCCGATACCGCGCCTGAGCAATTGGCACCGCCTGACCATCCGATAGTATAAACTGCAAGCCGCCAATACGCTCCACCTTTTCGAGATTGACGATATAGCTCTTGTGACAGCCCATGAATCGACCATCCAGCTGCTGCGCAATATCGGATATACGGTTATACGCCAGTACGTTCTGCCGATGTGTGACGATGCGAATCTCGCGCAAAGCCGATTCGATATAAAGAATCTCAGAAAACGGTATGGTCTGTATCTCGCTTTTTTTCTGTACGTTGATGTAGCGTTCCTTTTGCTGCTTTGCCCTGCGGGCTGCCAGTAAAACCGCGTTGGCAAGTGCCGCCTGCCTCACCGGCTTTTTCAAAAAATACACATGCTCCACCGTATAGGTCTTTTCACACCAGGCGGCAAGCACCGACATAAAGATAACCTGCACACACGGGCTACTCTTTTTTATCCCCTCTACCATGGGTATGGAGCTTTTGTTGCTCAAAACGGTATCGCACAGAAGGATATCAACCAAGTGTGCGTTTTGCTGCATATAATCGGTCAACTGCTGGAGGGTAGTAAAAAACACGGCATTGACCCGTTCACCTACACCAAGCATCGATATCTCTTGCCTGAGGTTGTTTAAATGGGTGACATTTTCGTCACAGCACACGATGAATATCAAGGTTTTTTACCCTCCCCTTCATCCGACTTTTTTACTTTCCCTTTTTATATGGGCAGATTCGTAGGGCACGCCACCGCTAGGCGATTTGGCACAGGGTTGTCAGTTTTTTTACCTTTATCTTACCATTTTCGACAACCTGTTTCAACCATACAACTGCCAAAATGCCTAAAACCGCAGATCAGCTTTCGCCGGTCTGCGGTTTTAGGCAATGTAACCCGTATCGAAAAGTAAGAAGTAAACAAAATCTGTTGCAGTAGTGCAATGCTGCTAGTGAGGGGGTGACAATTAGTATAATGCAATGAACGGTGTACAGGTTTCTCATCGAATACTCTTATTTTATCGGTTTCTTCCCGTTTTATCAAGTGCAAGAAAGAGTATAATCGCCTGTTTTTTGCGTATTACGGCAGGATACCCTGCGTATCGGCTACGCGTTTTTCATAATAACGCTCTCAACGACATCGCAAACATCCTCACAAGCGTCACAGCATTTTTCCATTCTCTCAAAGGTCTCAGTCCAGCCGACAAGCTCCGTCGCGGTATGCTCGGAGGTGTACAACGACCGCACCGCTTGGGTGTACAGGCGATCCCCCACCTCCTCAAGGTAGTTGACCTTAACCAGATGCTCGTGAATCGTCTTTGACCTGCGGAAGTTCGGAAACTCCTGCATCGTCTGCTTTAACTCTTCGCAGCATTGCATAATCGTCTCGCTGAACTCGAGTGCCTCGGGTAAGATCGAGCGAATGTTATACATATAGATGCGTAGCATGACATCCTCAATCGCATCGGTAACATTATCGATCTGGTGCGCCAGCATCATGATATCCTCCCGCTCGATGGGGGTGATGAACTCCTTAATCAGCTTGCTAATCATATCGTGCTTTACAAGGTCGGCAGTGTGCTCGATGTGATGCATCTCCTTCACCTTTTCGGGCACCGTTTCTAGGTCAAAGTGGGTAAGCACCTCGTTGAGGCACCGAGACGCCTCACAGCAGTACTCCACCATCTCCACAAACATTGCAAAATAATCGCAATCACGTTTTTTTGCCATCATAAACATCCTTCCGTATTATCAATGTTTTATTGGAATATCCACATAAACAGGTGTACCATCAAAAACCCAATCAACCCGCAACCGGGAAAGGTGAGAACCCAGGTTAGCACCATCTCTTTTACAACACCCCAGTTTACGTTGCGTATCGTTTTTGCCGCGCCAACACCCATAATTGCGGTGGTCTTGGTGTGGGTGGTGCTGACGGGAATACCGGTAAGCGACGACAACAGCAGGCACCCAGCGGCAGCGGTATCTGCTGCAAAACCCTGATACTTTTCAAGCTTTACCATATCCATCCCTACCGCCTTGATGATGCGGTAGCCCCCGATTGAGGTGCCGATTCCCATTACGGCGGAGCAAAACACCATGAGCCAAATCGGTATTTCAAAGGACGTCACCCCTGCTTGTCCGTTTGCAAGAAAGATGCCAAGCAAAAACACGCCCATAAACTTCTGCCCGTCTTGTGCGCCGTGCATGAACGACATGGCGGCTGCACTCGCTATCTGCGCGCCTTTAAACGGACGAAGGGTCTTTCTTCTGTCTATTCTCTTGCAAATAAGCTCCACAAACTTTACAGTAAACCAGCCCATACCAAAGCCCAAAACCGTGGAAAGAACAAGCCCATAGATGACCTTAATCCACTCCGCACCGTTGATGCCGTCAATACCGCCCTGCAAAGCGATAGCCGCACCCGAAAGACCCGCAATCAGCGCATGGCTTTCGCTGGTGGGAATACCAAACCACCATGCGGCTGTTGCCCAAATCACAATGGAAACCAACGCCGCGCAGAGCGCAATTAGCGAGGTTTTGGGGTCTCCCCCAAAGTCCACCATATTATAGATGGTCTGCGCAACGGTTTTATTCACAAGCGTCATAACCAGCACACCCAAAAAATTAAATACAGCCGCCATCAAAATAGCTGCCGCGGGTTTCATTGACCTCGTAGAGATGCAGGTGGCAATCGCGTTGGGCGCATCGGTCCAACCGTTGACCAATATAACGCCAGCCGTTAACAGCACCAAGACAAAGAGTGCAGGATTGGATGTAACCTGAGAAAGAAAATCGCCAAGAGATATTGTCATACCGCGTTTCTCGCCTTTCTATGTTCATTTTGGTTTTGGTTTACTCAAAGTAATTCGTTAATGGTTTACCAGCCGAGCGGGTCAGTGCCAACGGCAGCTCCCTTTTTTAGCCGGATTTTCTTATGCAATTTATTGCTTGTGCTACCATACCAAAAAGACCGTTTGATGTGTAGGGCTGATTATGATATTTTACTGCCTTATTTATTATAAGCGCAAACACACCGAGTTACAAATACTTTTTATTTCTTTATACTGCGACACCTCTACCGATATGACCTAAGCCAAATATTTGCGCTTCGACAGAATTGTTTGCCAAAAAACAACGGCACAGCGCATTGATATGCGTTCTGTGTCGTTTGTATTTATGTATATCTATATATCGATTCAGCTATTCCTTTTGGCTGCGACGACTGAGTACGAACAGCAGGCAGGCGCCAAGCAACAGCCCTGTCGCCACCCCGATAACCCACGGGTGTAGTCTGGCTGTCTGGTGCCTTTTCTGTAACACCCCTTCCATCCCGCCGCCGATGGGGGGCTCGTCTGCTTGTGTCTCGTCTGCCTGCGCGTTGACAATTGTGGATGATAGCAAGTCCTGCAGATGAGATGCATCCACCCACATCGTGTCTGCAAGACCATACTGCTCTCGTGTACGGGTTTGGCTAATGAGATAATAATACACGCTGCTGCCATCAGCGACGCGATACGCATAACCAAGCCCGTCCACAAGGTTTACCAAACGAACCGTAACACTCTGCCCCACTAAGCCGTTGTGTACAATCCAATCGCTTATCACTCCCTTGTGGGTAGAAAGGTCTAGACTAGAGCCTGATAGTTTCATTTCGACTATCTCAAAGCGGTCACGTACCTGCTCGTCGTAATACCGAGGGAAATCAGCGTCCTGCTGTATCCGCTGGGCGATGTACTCGCTGTCTGGCGTGTAGTAGTTATAGCGCAGCAGGACGTAACCGGCTGCTTGCCCGTCCGCGTCAAACAAACTGGCGTGGTAAAGCTGCTCCCGCAACGGCAACTCGCTGAGTGGCGCAGGGTCGGTAAGCGCGCTGTTCTCAAGCGCAAACACCGGCACCAAATTAGAAAGTCGAACCGTAAGCCCTTGTGCGGTGAGCGCTTCGGCAGAAAGACCAGAAAGCAGGACACCCTGCGCCTGTTCGTTCTGGGTGGCAAAGCCCCAATCCGTCCATTCCTCAGCGGATACAAACACTATATTTATGAACATAAATATAACTAACACGCCCATTGCGGCTGCCTGTTTGAATCGTTTTATATTCAACTCGGTATCCCCTCCTTTGCACAATAATTCGGGTTGCTCTAGTCTTAAGCGGGCGCCGCACAGCTCGCGCATTATATTTATTCTCGTGAATGTAATACCGTTTTACTGTACGGTATAGGTCACCGTCCCGGTGGTTGCGCCCAACGGGCTTTCGCAGTACATAGTTACGGTGTCTCCCTTGCGCAGCCGTTTCATCAGCATTTGATGGAAAAGCCCGTTTTTATCAGCTCTGGTAGCATAGTACCCGCCGTTGTTCACCTGCGTATAGACGATATAGTTATTTGGCGCGCTCCCCGAAACGCCGTATGCACCCGCACCAGGCTGCAACGCTATATACTCTTGTAGACCCAGCGCGTCCTGCCTTATCTGCGCTGCGGTGGGGGGAGCGTTGTCTCCTTGGTTATACCTTGCAAGGGTTGGTGGGTCGGCAGGGTTAATGCAATAGTAAACCCATGTGACCGCCGCGGTGCCGTAGCTAGAGTGAAACCCGTCGGTCAAAAGCTGTCCCTTCGTGACCGATACGGTGGTTCCGTCCCACACGTCATATACCGTGTACAGCCCGCTCCGAAAGTTGTATCCTGTTATCACAAGCGAATGACCGACGCTGGCGCCGGTGTTATACACGTTGCCGATGACATACATCCCTTCGTCGAGCACCGCCTGTACGTCGTTCCATGCCGCGCGCAGAACGCTGCCGTCCAGATAGTTGCCAAGCCCTTGAGGCAGCGCGTCAAAGGCGGTCGCATAGCTCATCGCGCCAAAGGTATCCTGACGGTAGCCCGCGTTGTTGAGATCACCGCCCAGTACCGCAATGACAATACCTTGCTGCCCCGCGTCAATGGTAAACGCGCCGTCCGCGTCAATCCCCACGTAGGCTGCGCGCAGCCCTGCCATATTCACCGCCTTTACCGCCCCTTTCGGGAGCGTTTGCAGGCGGCGGTAGCGGGTATTGTACCGCTCACCCACCATCTTTGCGCAGGTTGCCCAGCACCAGTTGGTTCGGTTTTGTATATAAGGCTCAGGGGCGCGAACTATCCCATCCGCATAGACCCAGATGCAGTCCGCAAGCAGCAGGCACACCGCCGCTGTCGAAAGCAAAAGTGCCATCATCCGCATCACATGCTTTGAGGGTGTTGCTGTTTGCTTATTCCTCATAGGTATAGCCCTTTCTTCCCGGCTCACTGCGCCACAAAGGCACAAAACGCCATGTTAAATAGGGATGCGGCTTTGCCGCAAAACAAGCTGTGCTCCACAACTTTTTGGAAGTATGGGATCTGCCTTTCGGCTAAGGATTAACCTCCCGCGCTCCGGCTTGAAACTGCTTAAGCTGCACAAGGTCGGTTAAAGTAATGTCCCCCCTTGTCGCGGTAAACGCATCGCCTGCCGAACGGTTGATGTCAAGCGGGTAGTAATCGCTGTAGGTTGCGGTTTTTCCTGTAAGCAGGTTTATCAGCTGGGTAATCGCCTGCACGGTATCCACAGTACCATTTTTGTCAAGGTCGCCGCGCCGCTGGTCAATGCGTATTATTTTTACCATCGTTCCCAACAAGTCGTGGGATAGGGTTATTGTCTCTAGCCCCTTACTTGCAGCGGTTAGCACACCGTTTGCCAGCGTAAGGTGACCGTTGTTTGTAATGACAAACTCAACCGGCTGCGGCGACGCGTAGGAGGGCGTAAACGCGACGGATAACGGCACATTCCCCGGCAGATAAACGGTGTTCGGCACCGTTACCTCCATACCCGTAGCCATAATAGGTGGGTCAATGTGGATGGGAAGCCCTCCATTTTGCAAGGGTACCGCCGCCCACGTACCTGCATAATCCCAGCCGTTGTAGCTATCTGGGCTCTTCATTGCGGTCTGTGTTAGCCCTTCCAACTCAAGCGGCTCTATTCTGCCTGCGCCAACAGAACTGCCGGATGCAAGGGTACTGTTATAGTAACAGTACTCAAGCACAACCTCCCTGTGCCAGTAGCATATAAATGCATCCATGACCGATCTCATTCCCGAGATAGCGGCAGAGGAGTAACAGCGCTTTACAGAAGACTGAACGGTCGCAAAACCGATAAGCCCCGCGCCGTCGCTCATGCTTGGTGCGTTCACTGCATTCTGTGTGCTGATGGCATAGCTGTCGGCAACCTGCGCTCCTGCAAGCTCATAAACAAGTCCTGCCATACCGCTGACTGCGGATAAGGATTGCCCAGAAGAACGAATGCTACAGCTGGCAAAGCAGCGGTCAATGTCGCTTGTCTGAGCAAGATCGCAAAGTCCGCCTGTTTCGTTCCATTTGCCACCTGTGTGCGTGATGTTTCCCACAAAGGAAGATGCGGTCACATCGGTATACACCAACGCCCCGCACAGCCCGCCCGCATAGGTATACGCATCCCCCGTACCAGAGAGAGTGACCGCGATGCTGCCCGTAGCGACACAGTTTTGTATTACAGCGCGTTTTGCCGACGTTCCGTCGACGCGCGCCGCAAGCAGACCGATGATGTAGTTATCGGCACCCTGCCGTGCATTGACGGTTATCGATGCATTCACAACGGCAAGGTTTTTTATACTGCCAAACTCAATACAGTTAAACAAACCAAGCCCCGTATTCTCGGTAATAGTCTGGGTAGAGCGAATGGTCATATTGCTTACGGCGTAGCCCCTGCCGTCGTAATGCCCCTCAAACGCGCCACCTGTGTAGTAGGTACCGATCGGCGTCCAGCTTGGGATGCCCGAAAGGTCGATGTCACGGTCCTGCGCAAAGTACACCCCGTTTGACATGCTGCCCGCAAAATAATGCAGAAGGGCAAGCTGCTTTGGGGTGCTTACGGTATAGG
>JAEZDF010000011.1 GCA_023429685.1 Bacillota bacterium | reverse complement strand
CCATAGCCGTGATTGGGCTTACTATACAGGCACAGCAGAATATAGTAATAACTCTCGGTCAACGGTTCGTTTTTTGTTACCACTGGTTATGCCCCTTCCTAGTTGTGTCACCATTCGATATGTCGTTCAACGACACATATATCGTACCACGACATATGTCGCATGTCAATACATCTGTGAAAAATTCTCCAATAAATCTAGATGCCTTATTATGATGGCACTACAACAAGAAAATTGGTTCAACTTAGAGTATACGGCAATCATAATGTGGTGACACCTTACGCAGCTGTCGTAATCCAGTTCAATTTGCATTGTTTTCGCTATAAATGTATGTTATCGGTTGCAAACGCTGTGTGAAAAGGGGTATAATGAAGCAGTCGTCGATATTGGAAATTGGGAATCATTGAGTCAATTTTTTACCCAGTGCCTTATGGTTTGGGACTTTGATATACTAGCTATGGTAGTTAATATTTAGGCTTGGGTTTTCCCGTAGCCTAAACCAGAAAATATAAGGCTATATGATGTAAGTGCATCGGGCCGAAAGGACATGGTAGGGGAAATGAAGTATCTTGTTTTGCTGTGTGACGGAATGTCGGATTATCCTGTGGAGGAGCTCCGAGGAAAAACACCGATGGAGGTGGCAAGCAAGCCTGTTATGAACGGTCTTGCAGCGCGTGCAGAGGTAGGATTGCTTAAAACGGTTGCCGACGGGCTAAAGCCGGGCAGTGATGTCGCAAACCTCTCGGTGATGGGCTACGACCCCGAGCAATTCTATGCGGGACGTTCCCCCCTTGAGGCGGCCAGCATCGGCATCGATTTGGCACAGACCGACGTCGCAACCAGATGCAACCTGGTCACCCTTTCGGATGATGTGGTATTTGAAGAGAAAACGATGGTGGATTACTGTGCCGACGATATCTCCACCGAAGAAGCGGATATTCTGATTAAGTACCTGCAAAAGATGCTGGGCGACGAGGAGTTTTCGTTCTACACTGGCGTCAGCTACCGCCATTGTCTGGTGTGGAAAGACGCGCCAGAGGAGATAGGCGAGACAACCCCGCCTCATGATATTACGCTGCAAAAGATAACCGATTATCTCCCCCAAAACGAGCGCTTTTTAGAGCTGACCAAAAAGAGCTACGATCTTTTGCGCGCGCATCCGCTTAATCTGGAGCGGGTGAAAAAGGGGCACCGCCCCGCCAACTGCATCTGGCTTTGGGGCAGCGGCCGTAAGAAGCCGCTCGATGATTTCGGTGCAAGATACGGCGTAAAGGGCTCGGTTATCTCGGCGGTAGACCTCATCAAGGGCATCGGCAGGCTTGCAAACCTTGAGGTGCTGCATGTAGAAGGCGCAAGCGGGTATATAGACACAAACTTTGACGGCAAGGCGCAGGCATGCATCGACGCGTTCGCGCTGGGGCAGGACTTTGTATACCTGCATGTGGAAGCACCCGACGAGTGCGGTCACCGCGCCGAGTTGCAAAACAAGGTTCGCTCCATTGAACTAATCGATTCCCTCGTGCTCGCCCCAATCCTGAAGGCGCTTGAGCGGTATGATGATTATAAAATTATGATTTTGCCCGACCATGCAACACCGCTTTCTCTGCGTACCCATGTAAACGACCCAGTGCCCTACCTTATCTATCACAAGCAGCTGGAGCGTGAGAGCGGGGTAACGTGCTTCTGTGAGCAAGCCTGCGCCAAAACCGGTGTATACCGTGAGGTCGGGCACGAGCAGATGGCGCATTTTCTGACCAGATAAATAACGCAGCATCAATACACAAACAAGAGAGGGAACACAATGAACAACATACTAAGCGGTTGCCAGCCGCAGTCGGTATTTCACTATTTTGAAGCAATCTCTCGTATTCCGCGCGGCTCCGGCAACGAAAAGGCGGTTTCCGATTACCTGGTTTCCTTTGCGAGGGAGCACGGTCTGTGGGTGTTACAGGATACAGCAAACAACATTTTGATAAAGAAGCCCGCCTCGTGCGGCTGCGAAGACATGCCCGCCGTAGCATTGCAGGGGCACCTTGATATGGTATGCGAAAAGAACGCCGATTCGTCCCACGACTTTTTACATGACCCGATTTCACTGATTGAGCAAGACGGGTGGATTCGTGCCGACGGCACGACTCTGGGTGCAGACAACGGCATCGCGGTCGCGATGATGCTTGCCCTGCTTGCCGATAACACCCTGTGCCACCCCGCGCTGGAGTGTATATTTACCGTGTGCGAGGAAACGGGGCTGGAGGGCGCGTTTGCGTTTGACGGCAGCCTGATCTCGGCGCAGTATATGGTGAACCTAGACTCCGAGGAGGAGGGGGTTGCCACCGTAAGCTGCTGCGGCGGCGTGCGAACCCATCTATCAAAACCGATTGTGTATCAGCAGTCCGATGCCAATGCGGTAAGGCTGTTTGTTCATGGGCTTGCGGGCGGTCATTCTGGTGTGGATATTGCAAAAAATCGTGCGAACGCCATCAAGCTGATGGCAAAGCTTTTGAGGTACTTGAAGACAGATACCGATTTTGCCCTAGCGGAAATCGCGGGGGGCAATAAGGATAACGCCATCCCCCGTGAGTGCTGGGCGGTCATTTTAACAGAGCGTACCGTGGATGAGATTTCCGCATTGGTGCAGCGGTTTAAAGAAGAGTTACCCCCCCTCGGCGAGGATGACACAAGCTTTGACATCGCAGTGTCGGATGCCGAAGGGGATAGGGCGATGTGTTGCTCCGATGAGATACTCGAGCTGCTCGTCAACACGCCAAACGGGGTGCAAACTAGGTTTGAACACGCGCCCGATATGGTGGAAAGCTCCTGTAACCTAGCCTCTATCACGATGGACGGCGACAAGCTGCGCGTTATCGTTTCCATCCGCAGCGCGGCAAAGCATAAGCGCGACGCGGTGGTAGCTAAGTTAAGCGAGGTTGCCGAGCAAGCAGGATTTACACTTTCTATTCAAGGGGAATACCCGGGTTGGGACTATGAGCGCGAATCTCATCTGCGCGATGTGATGAGCGAATGTTACCTTGCACTGTCAGGAAAGGCGCTTCGCTTTGAGGCGATTCACGCTGGGCTTGAGTGCGGCATCTTTAAATCGAAATGCCCGCAGCTCGACATCATTGCCATCGGTCCGAACATCATTGACTGCCACACGCCGGACGAGCGACTGAACGTCGCGTCCTGTAACGCAGTGTGGGAGCTTTTGCTTGCGACCCTTGCGAAGCTTTGTAAATAATCACGTTTACAGATTAACCCTTTCACACACAACAACGCCGTGTTATAATCAGTAAAAGGGTTATTCATTTACGTAAACGATGCGTCTTGATAGCGGTGCAGAGGGTGTTTGGTTACAGATGTGCCTGATAACACCGTTGCACCGCTTTTCTTTCCTGCGTAGATATTATTGCTGATTGTCAGATGTATAAGGTTATTAGTGATTGCTGCCTGTGGGGTTATTAAAATGGATCGGTACAAAAAGCTTGCACTCAATACGGTGATATTTGCCATAGGCACGTTCAGCTCTAAGGTTCTTGTGTTTTTGCTCATGCCCATCTACACACGAATCCTTTCACCCGCCGACTACAGCGTGGTGGAGCTTGTAACGGGCACGGCGAACTTTATGATCCCCATCGTCGCGGTGTGCATCGGCGAGGGGGTTATTCGCTTTGGGCTGGATAGTGCCGTGCGCAAGGATGATGTATTCACCTCCGGCATACTCACGGTGCTAATCGGCTTTGCCTTGTTTGCTGCATGCTACCCGCTGTTTTCGATGATTCCATTTATCACAGGTTACACGCCGCTTGTGTATCTGTTTGTTCTTGCGTCCTCCTTAAAGGGCATCTGTGCGCAGTTTGTACGAGCCAAGGGCTATATCCGCCTGTTTGCGTTTGACGGGGTTTTGTCCACCGTCATGGTGCTGGTGTTTAATATTCTGGGTCTGGTGGTTTTTAAACTTGGCATTACCGGCTATGTTCTGGCTATCATCCTGGCGGATATCTTGTCCGCGCTGTTTTTAACCTGGATTGCGGGGCTTTGGCGGTACTTCAAAGGATTTTCCGTCAACAAGGCTGTATGGCGGGCGATGGTGCTGTACGCCATTCCGCTTATCCCCAACACCTTGTTTTTTTGGGTGACAAACCTTTCCGACCGCTATATTGTGACGGGTTTATTGGGGGCAGAAATCAACGGCTTGTATT
>JAEZDF010000129.1 GCA_023429685.1 Bacillota bacterium | reverse complement strand
ACACCCGGTTCCATCGTTGCCATTCGTCCGCTCAAGGACGGCGTTATCGCCGACTTTGACATCACGGCGAGCATGCTGCAGATCTTTATTAAAAAGGTATTTGCGGGCAAGCTGTTTGCCAAACCGCGCGTTGTCATCTGCATCCCGTCGGGGGTCACCCCCGTGGAACGCCGCGCCGTAAAGGAAGCGACGCTTAAGGCGGGCGCACGGCATGTCTACATCATCGAAGAGCCGATGGCGGCTGCAATCGGCGCAGGGTTGCCCATTGCAGAGGCCACCGGTAACATGGTGGTGGATATTGGCGGCGGCACCACCGAGGTGGCGGTTATCTCGCTGGGCGGCATTGTTGCCGCGAAAAGCGCGCGCATCGGCGGCGATATGTTTGATGCATGCATCGTCTCCTACATAAAAAAACGCTACAACGTCCTGATTGGCGAGCGAACCGCCGAGGATTTAAAGATTGAGATCGGTTCCGCCTTTCCGTATGAAGGGGAGGAAAGCGTCGAGATTAAGGGGCGCAACCTGGTTGACGGTCTGCCCAAGAATGTGATTGTATCCTCCGAGGAGATTCGAGAGGCATTGCGCGAGCCGCTTGAGACGATTATTGAGGTCATTAAGACGACGCTCGAAAAGACCCCGCCCGAGCTTTCGGCGGATATTATCGACCACGGCATTACATTAACCGGCGGCGGCGCGCTTTTGCGCGGGCTGGATGAGCTGGTTCACAGGGAGACGGGCATTCCCGTATACATTGCGGATAACCCCTTGGATTGCGTTGCGCTGGGTACCGGCATGGTGCTTGACAGCTCGCCCCGATTCAACCAGATACTAAGCGACGACGAGCGCATTGGCGCGTTCAGATAACCGCTTTACTAGCTGGCATCTTCCATTGCTTTACGGTAAATACTTTGTATACCGATATCCAACCCGGTTAAACAGGTTATAACGCTGACATTATCTATCCTACGGTCCGCTGCTGTGTTTGCTGCTGCGGTCCGTTTTGGCTTGCGGCACCTGTTTTATGGTCGTTGTACCAATTTAACTTCATATACTATGTTTACGAAAACCGTAAAATCGAGCTTTTTCTTGATTTTATTCGGACATTGTTAAAGTGAATGAGCTATAGCAGGTATGCCGCCTGTTACCGCATATCTGCCGGAGGGTACTTCCTTGAAGGAATTTTTTGCAAGCAAAAAGTTTAAGATTCTGCTGGGCATAGCCGCGCTGCTGTTTGGGTTTATGGTCTATACTGCCGTAAACAGCGGCATGGCGAACTTTTTGTCCGGCTCTGTTGGTGCGCTGCTGGGTCCTGTACAGAAGTTCTCCGTCTCGATCTCCGAGTCTGCCACGGGCTTTTTTGAGCGCATCCTGATGGCGGACGAAATCTCGGAAGAAAACGAGCAGCTGCGTGATGAGATTCGCAAGCTGCGCGAGCAGATGGTAAACTTCGAGACGTATAAGGCAGAAAACGAGCAGTATCGCCAGTTCCTTGAGCTGAAGGAACAAAACCCCGACTTTGTGTTCGAGGCCGCGATGGTCATCGGACGAGACCCCACCGATTTCTTTTACTCGTTTACCATAGACAAAGGTTCTCTTGACGGCATCAAGGTCTCCGACCCCGTTATCACCCCCGACGGGTTGGTGGGCAGGATATCTGAGGTGTCGTACACCGACAGCAAGGTCGTAACCTTATTAAACCCTGGCATCGATGTGGGTGCATTTGACGCACGCACAAGGGATACCGGCATCATTACAGGCGACCTAGCGCTAGCGATGCTGGGCAGATGCAAGCTTACCTACCTATCGCGCGACAGTTCCGCTTCGGCGGGTGACATCATCACGACCTCGGGCATCGGGGGAACCTTCCCCAAAGGGCTTATTATCGGCACCATTGCGGATGTAAAAGCGGAGCAGAGCGGCATTTCGCTGTTTGCCGAGGTTGTACCCTCTGCCGATATTTCTAGGGTTCGCGAGATATTTGTCATCACCTCGTTCCGCGGTCAAACCCGCGAAGACACGGAAGAGCTCGCGCCGCAGGAGTAGCATCCTTGCGCATGTGCAGCGCGGCAGAAACCCATCACTGGATTGAAACGGAGTACCACTATGTCGTCGGAAAGCTCACTATTTAAAAAAAATCTTCGTCTTGTATTTAAGTGGACATTATATACCGCTGTTTTATTGCTATCCTATACGCTTGGTCAAAACCCATACCTGTTTGCGGTGTGGGGGATGCGACCGGTTTTGATTATACCCGTCGCCGTGTGCGTTGCAATGTTTGAGCACGAATTCTCGGGCGGGGTATTCGCTGCGGTCGCGGGTATTCTCTGGGGCTGTTCCGCCGACGCGGTGTTTGGCTACTATGCGATACTGCTGCTTATTGTAGGCGTCACGACCGGACTCATCTGCTCTTATGCCATGAGCCCTACCCTGTTTACCTCATTGCTGCTGGCAGGCGGTTTTTCGCTGATAATCGGTCTTTTGGACTTTTTCTTCTTTTATGTGTTATGGGACTACAGCGAGCTTAGGCAGTTTTTTGCTACACGCATATTGCCCACCATAGGGCTTACTGCCATTAGCGTAGTGCCGTACTATTACATCACACGCCTAATTCACAACAAGCTGCGCCCGCCAAAATAATGGCGCCTTGTTCACGGTGGCGTTACAAAACCGAAACGCGTTATTTACCACCATGGAGGTAAAACAAACTATACTAAGAGGGCGGTCGATATCTCTATCGACACGCCGCTTTACGCTATACTGATTTTTTAAAGGGAGGCTGCGTCTGATATGAAACAACGGTCTATGTTCATCCGGACGCTTGCGCTGTTTTTGATTGCTTTGACCGTCTTTGTGGCATACGGGCTACGGTTAATGCAGCTGCAGCTTGTTGAAGGCGATCGCTATTTTGCCCAGACACAAAAACGCACTCAACGCACCGTCACCGTACCCGCGGCACGCGGCGAGATCGTGGACCGAAACGGGCGCCCCCTTGTGGTGAACCGCAGCTGCTACAACGTGGTGTTTGACGGAGCAACCATGCCAAAAAAGCTGCAAAACGAGATTATCTTGGCACTGACTGAGGTCTTTTTGGAGGAAGAAAGCCGGTGGATTAGTAACCTACCGCTGCAAATATCGGGCAGCAGCTACGCATTTACCGACGCGTCCGAGCGTGAGATTGAAGCGGTTAAAACCAATCTTGGGCTGCAAACCTACGCAACCGCCGAGCATGTGATGACCGAGCTTCTCTCCCGTTACTCGATTGCAGAAGAATATACCCCCGCACAGCAGCTTATTGTTGCCGCGGTGCGGTACGAGATGCAGCGTAAGGAGTTCTCTGCAGTTACGCCATACACCTTTGCAGTGGACGTTAACATGGACATCGTCACCAAGATTAAAGAAAATAGCTTAACCCTTGTAGGCGTGGACGTACAGGAGAGCACGGTGCGCGAGTATGTAAGCGAGGATATAGCACCCCATATCATCGGGCGAATCGGTCCCATCTACGCCGAAGAGTACGCAGCACTAAAGGAAAAAGGCTACAGTCTCAATGACGTCGTGGGCAAGGAAGGCATCGAGAAGGCGTTTGAGGACGAACTGCGCGGCGCCGCCGGCTCAAGCCTAATAGAATATGACAGCTCAGGCACCGTTGTGAGCGTTAAGACGCTTGAAGCCCCTCAGCCCGGTAACACGGTAAAGCTGACGATGGACGCCCGTCTGCAGAAGGTCGCCCAAGAGGCACTTGCCAATCAGATTGCGTACCTAAATGAACACGGCACGGAAGGCAAAGGCAAAGAGGCGGAAGCGGGCGCGGTCGTTGTTGTGGATGTACAGTCAGGCGATATCCTTTCGCTTGTTACCTATCCGTCCTATAACATCAACGACTACCAAAAAAACTACAACTCCCTGCTCGAGGATACGCGCAAGCCGCTGATTAACCGCGCATTGACGGGGCGGTATGCACCCGGCTCTACGTTTAAGCCCATGGTCGCAACCGCAGCACTTTCCGAAGGGATTATTACCGCAAATTCGCGTACTACCTGCAACCTAATCTATACCTTCTTTACCGATTATCAGCCGCGCTGCATGAGTGCGCACGGCAGCATCAATGTCGTAACCGCCCTTGCCGTATCCTGCAACATATTCTTCTACGAAACGGGGCGTCTATTGGGCATTGATGACATCGCCGACTATGCCGCACAGTTTGGGTTTGGGCAGAGCACCGGCATCGAGATCCCCGAGGCGATTGGGCAGGTGGCAAGCCCCGCCTTGCGCGAACAGAACAATCGCAAGTGGTACCACGGCGATGTGCTGCAGGCCTCCATTGGTCAGTCCGATACCCTTGCAACACCCCTTCAGCTTGCCCAGTATGTCGCAACCGTCGCGCGCAAAGGCGTACGGCTTGAGTCGCATATCGTACGGGGCGTCTACTCCTACAACCTCGACCGAACCATCCGCGAAACGCAGCCGGCGGTCGCCGCCACCATTGAGGGGAATAACAACGCGTTTGAAACGGTGATTGAAGGCATGGTTGCCTGCGTTGTGTCGGGTTCTGCGCGTTACTATCTGGCGGATTACCCCCAAACCATCGCCGCTAAGACTGGTACGCCCGAGACGGTTGACAGCCTTACCTCGGTATTTATTGCGTTTACCCCCGTACAAAACAGCGAGATTGCCGTTGCGGTGGTCATAGAGAAGGGCGGTCAGGGCTATACCGGTGCGCCGGTTGCGCGCGATATCTTTGACGCGTACTACGCGCAAAAAAGTGCCGGCACGAAGGTATCTCAAGAATCCGTTTTATTGTCATAGCAGGGTTTTTTCTCACTCTCCGAATGAAAACCCATTATTTTGTGAATAATCACTTATATATTTGCATTGATTTTTTCCTTTTTTGTGTTAATATTAAAATTGTGAAGTTATATTAATTATCCGTATCGGGGGATCTGCCATGTCCGCTAACATTCTCGCGGTTGTCGGTTCCAAGGGCGGCGTGGGGAAATCTGCGATTGCGTTTAATCTGGCGCTTGCCTACGCACGGCGGGGTAAACGCGCTGTTGTTGTCGATTTGGATCTTGGTTTTCGATGTCAATCGATGTTCTTCGGCACAGAAAGCGACATTGTTTTTGACCTTTTCGACATGCTCTCCTCAGATTCGTTTGATCTTGACATCGCGCTTAAGCCTTGCGTGTTTCAAACGGGGTTGTTTTTGCTTCCCGCTCCTGCCGAGCCCTTTGCAAGGCTTGATTACGAACGTCTTTCCCTTGTGTTCTCGGCATTGCGCACCCGTTTTGACGTTGTCATTCTGGACACGCCTCCGTCCGTATCGCGGGGGTTTATTGCAGCCATCTCCCTTGCAGACAGTGTGTGCGTGGTGACGGTACCAGACCGCATGAGCATCCGCTCCGCTTCGCTGTGTGCGCGGCTTTCTGCTAAGGCGGGCATTGAGACACAGAAGCTCATTATTAACAGGGTCCCCGAAAAGGAGCTGCCCCCGCCTGCTGTAAACGACTACGACAGCATCATCGACCAGGTGGGTATTCCACTTTTGGGCGTTGTGCCTTTGTTTTCAGGGCTAGACGGCTACCTGCAATGCGCAAAGCCTGTTCCGCCCAAAACACCGTATTCCCGTGCTTTTGAAAACATATCTCGCAGGCTAGACGGAGAAGACGTCCGCCTGTTGATTGGCTGAAAAATCGTTACCCCCAAAGGATTATTGTAATGGAGGAATTGTTCCAATGAACATAGCACTGATTGCGCACGACGCAAAGAAGGAACTGATGGTGCAGTTTTGCATCGCGTATTGCGGTATTTTAAGCCGCCACACCCTGTGCGCAACCGGCATTACCGGCAGGCTTGTTGCAGAGGCAACGGGGCTAGAGATTGCAAAGTATCTCAGCGGTACGCAGGGCGGCGACCAACAGATCTCCGCGCGCATTGCGTGCAACGAGATTGACGTGCTTTTGTTTTTCCGCGACCCGCTGACCGCAAAGGAGTTTGAGCCGCGTGAAGCGGATATGCT
>JAEZDF010000111.1 GCA_023429685.1 Bacillota bacterium | reverse complement strand
TAGGCGTCCAGTCCCTTTATCACCGACATCCCGCCGCACAACAGCACCGTCTGCACTGGTGAGGCAAGCCGTCTGGAAAGCGCAAACTGCAGCATGCGCGAAAGCTCCTGAGACAGGTACTGCAGCATCATGGAGGATGCCTGCGCAACGCGCGTATCCTGCTCCAGTGCTTCGGGGGAAAGGTCCGCGCTCTCGATTACCTGCTGGGGGGTATCAAACCCGTCCAGCCGCTGCATGGCGCTAAAGAACTCCTCGCACGGCGTCTTTACACAGCGGGTAAACAGTAGCGTCCCACCGCTGTACAGATAGATGTGCACGATGTGTGCGCCCATCTCGCATACGATATAGCTGCTATCACGCAGAGAAAACTCATTTATCGCTGAGCCGCGCATCAGCTTAGAAAGCGCGCTCGGGTGCATCTGAAGCGACCCTTCTTTTTTGCGCAACAGGCTAGTCAGCTCCAAATACTGCGACACCATCACCTTGGGCATGCCGGAGGCGTTTACCTTTTGCATATGGGGGGAATCGGGCACCTGCTCATGGTTTAGCAGATAATCCACCGCGTAGCCGTCGCCGCCCGTCAGCTGCTGGTACATCTCGTTTTGCACAATAGGGGCAAGCCTCCGTTCGTCTACGCGCGGCACGGTAAGCTCCCGATGCAAAATTTCGGTGCTGCCCACCGTAAAGCAGAGCATTTTTGCTGTAAAGTGGTCGCGCTCAAGGCAGGAGCGGATGGCGTTCGCAACATCGCCCACCATCAGCAGGTTGCCGTCCTTTACCGCCCCTTCGGGCGTGGCAACCATGGCGGCTCGCTTGACCACAACGCCAAGCCCCGCGGGGGTTCCCTCTACTATTTTTATAAGGCTGCTTCCCACGTCGATTGAAAGTATCACAAATACCCTTCCTCCTCGAGTGCCTGTATCAGGTTAAATACCGTTTAAAACCATCGGCTTAAACCGATAGCATTTTACTTAAAGACCCGCCACGGCCTGATATGCAGACATCATCGGCATGATAACCGATAGCACAATAAACCCAACCACAATACCCAGCACGACAATCATGACCGGCTCGATGGATGCAACCATCGCGGAGATGGCGCTGTCCGCCTCATCGTCGTAAAACACCGCGGTCTTATGCAAAATATCATCTAGAGCGCCCGATTCTTCACCCACCGATACCATAGAGGAAAACATCGGCGGAAATACCCCGACCTTCTCGATGACGGAGGACAAGGAAACGCCCTTGCGCACCTGTTCGATCGCGGATTCCATATGGTAATCAAGCACCGCATTGCCCACCACACGGGTGGATATCTCAAGTGCAGTAATCAGCGACATACCGCTGGCAAACAGCGTGGCAAGCGAGCGCGAAAACCGCGCGGTGATAATCGTCTTTTGCAGCTTGCCAAAGAACGGCAGCTTCAACAACAAGCCAGAGATCACCCTTCTGCCCTGCTTGGATCGCCACGACATAAAAATAAACACAAACAGCCCAACAGCCCCAAGCAAGATGAGTAGCCATTTTTCCTGCACAAAGGTGCTTACCGCAAGCAAAAACTTCGTAATTGCCGGCAGCTCCGTGCCCATCGATTCAAACATCGTAAAGAATTTGGGGATAACAAACCCGAGCAGCACCATCATAACAACTACGCCGGTCACCATCAGGGCAATCGGGTAGATCATGGCGTTGGACACCTTACTTTTCAGCTTGTGTTCCTTTTCAAAGTGCTCGGACATACGCATCATAATCGTATCGAGCGAGCCGCTCATCTCCCCCGACTCCACCATGTTAATGAGTAGCGACGGAAACGCCCCCTGCTGGTTCATGGCAATCGACAGCCCAAGACCCTTTTGCACACCCTCGTACACGCCAATCAGCGCCTGGCGTGTTGGCTTCTTGACTGCCTGCCGGTACAGGGTCTCCAGGCATTTAATGACGGTTAGCCCCGCGTTGAGCATAGTGGAAAACTGGCGGCATACCAGCGCAAGCTCTCGGGTCTTTAGCTTTGAGCTGCCAAAGCTTCGCTGCGCGGTCAGCGCGTCGGTGCGCGCCTCGCTGTAGGTTATACAGTACTCGCCCCGCTGCTTGAGCTTTGCAAACAGCTCGGCAGGGTTGTCCGCATCCGCAAGCCCCTTTATTAACGCGCCGCCCGCCTGCTGCGCCTCGTACCGATAGGTTGGCATCGAATGATCCCTCCCGCTGTGTGTATCAAAAACTTTTTATCATTATTCTGTCCGTATGCCCTGTTTCCGAAAACGTTTTCGTCTATTTTCATCAAAAGTCAGGGTAGTTTGCTTTACTAATTGTAGCATATTAACTCATAAATTCAATATATTTTTCCATTTAAGTAGTCAGATTGTTTACATTGCATCTATATTTCAATTATTATCTTCCATTTTATATCAATATACACTGTAATTATCATTTATTCTATCGAAAATTTAAGCTGTGTTTCGTTTCCTTGGCACAAAGAATACAAACAACAACCCCGCCATGATTGCTTACATCATCATACTACTTCAAAAATGTGTTCTGCTGCAAGCAAATTGTATGAACAATAGAATATCTATTGTTTTTGTATGAAATAGGTCTTGACACTGCACACCAAAATCGTTATACTTGCGTAGTTAGCTATTGCTAACTTGTAAACAGCCCGACGCCATGCGTCAAGACGAAAGGGAAAAAGTATGAAGTTAAAATCGATTTGCTCGTTTGTTGCCGCGCTCACACTTGCGTTGGCGACGACCGCCTGTTCCGCCTCCCCTTCTGTATCCAAAGATCCGTCTTCCGTGAACGATACGCCCGTCTCCTCCTCGAACGCCCAGCCTTCCGCCGAATACCCCATTGTCATCAAGCATGCCTTTGGTGAAACGGTAATAGAGAGCAAGCCGGAGCGTGTTGCCGCCATCTCGTGGGGCAATCCCGATCTTCCTTTGGCATTGGGCGTGCTGCCTGTGGGTCTTTCTGAGGCGAACTACGGCGTTACCGATAGTCGGCTGCTGCCCTGGACCACCGACCGACTGGCTGAGCTTTCATCCACCGAGCCGGTGCTGTTCCGCGACTCTGACGGTCTTGATTTTGAAGCGGTAAGCGACGTTTCCCCCGACATCATTCTCGCGGCGTATTCGGGTATTACGCAGGAGGAATACGACCTTCTCTCCGAGATTGCACCCGTTGTTGCGTACCCAACGCTTCCGTGGCAGACCTACTGGCGCGAGCAGATAACCCTAAACGCAACCGGTCTTGGGCTGCAGGCAGAGGGTCAGCAGCTGGTGACCGACCTCGAAACAATGATTGAAGACAAGGTGAGCCAGTACCCTGAGATAAAGGGAAAAACCGCTGCGTTTATCTATTTTATCCCCACCGACTTTTCGCAGTTTTACGTTTACCTGCCCGTTGACCCCCGCGCGGCATATCTTACCGATCTTGGCATGGTCTTCCCCCAAAGCTTGATGGACCACGCGGGAGAAAACCCGAGCTTTTCCATTACCTTAAGCGCTGAGAACGTTGACCTGCTCAGTGAGCTTGATATGATCATCGCATACGGTGACGACAGCCTGCTGCAAGCGATTAAGGCGGACGCACTGCTTGGCACCATTCCGGCCGTGAAACGGGAATCGGTTGTGTTTATTCAGGACAACTCGCCTCTTGCGGCATCTGCAACGCCCAGTGCCCTCTCCATCCCCGCAACCATCGACGAGTACCTAGCCTTAATTAGCGAAGCGGCGCAAAAGGTAAAATGAACAGTTCTACAGTAAGTAATAACACGAGCTGTGCAATACAGCCCGGTGTACGTACCTATAAAATACTCCTTCTTACGGTGGTCAGTATTGCCTGTGTGGTTCTGTCCGTCGCACTGTCCCTAGCCTTTGGCGCGCGCACGGTGGGACTAAATGAGATAATCGGCGGGTTGTTCGACAGCAATGCAACATCCCTCGGTGCGGTCGTCGTGCGCGAGCGAATCCCCAGAACGGTTCTTGGGCTGATTGCGGGAGCCGCACTGGGCATCTCGGGTGCGCTGATGCAGGCGATCACCCGAAACCCCATTGCCGACCCCAGTGTGTTGGGGGTAAATACCGGCGCGTCCCTGTTTGTAGTGTGCGGAATTGCCTTTTTAAACATTAGCTCCCCGATCCAGTACCTGCTGTTTGCCTTTGCGGGTGCGGCGGCAACCGCCGTGTTCGTGTATGCAATCGGCTCTATGGGGCGCGGCGGTGCCACACCCATCAAGCTGGCACTGGCGGGCACAGCCACCAGTGCGGCGCTTTCGTCCTTGGTAAGCGCCGTTATGCTGCCGCGCACTACCGTGATGGATGATTTTCGGTTCTGGCAGGTGGGCAGGGTGGGCGGCGCAACATGGGAAGCTCTCGCAGTGGTCGTACCTCTTTTAATTGTCGGGTCAGCAGCCGGAATTCTGTGCGCCCCCGCGCTAAACGCCTTGGCACTGGGGGACGACGCCGCCACCGGCCTTGGAGTGCGAACCGGGCTGCTGCGGCTGACGGGGGCGTTTGCAGGCGTACTGCTGTGCGGCGGGGTCACGGCGTTGGCGGGTCCCATCGGCTTTGTTGGGCTGATGGCACCCCATGTAATGCGGCTGATACTGGGGGCAGACCAGCGTCTCATCCTACCGATGTCCGCCGTGGGCGGGGCGGTTATTCTAACCGTAGCCGACGTGGTCGGAAGGGTAGTGGGCGGCTCGGGAGAGCTGGAGGCGGGTATAGTCACCGCTTTTCTGGGCGCGCCTGTCATGATACTCATTGCTATAAAATCGAAAGTGCGTTCATTATGAATATGACAATCTCAAACCCCATACAGACCGGGCGCAAACTAAGGCGGCGGCGCTGGGCAGCGGCAACCGCGCTGTTAACCATCCTGACCGTAACACTTTGTGTCGCAATGCTTTTGCTCGGAAACACCACATACCCAATTGAAACCGTGGTGCGCGTACTGTTGGGCGAGGATATTGGGGGGGCGTCCTTTGCGGTTAAAACGCTGCGCCTGCCCCGAATGCTGGCGGGTCTGTTTGCCGGATTTGCGTTTGGCATAGGCGGCAGCACCT
The DNA here is from genome assembly GCA_023429685.1 of Bacillota bacterium. Classification (GTDB taxonomy): domain Bacteria; phylum Bacillota; class Clostridia; order Oscillospirales; family Ruminococcaceae; genus Acetanaerobacterium. The sequence continues at coordinate 28,927 of JAEZDF010000111.1, read as the reverse complement.
TTCAAACGTTGCTGCGCAACCCCCTTGCAAGCCCGAATATCATCGGCATCAGCTCCGGCTCCAGTGCCGCCGCCGTTTTTTGCATCCTTGTTCTGCACACAAGCGGCGCGGTCGTGTCGGTCGCGGCGGTCATCGCGGGGCTTTTAACAACGGCGCTTATCTATGCGCTGTCGAGTGCGGGCTCGTTTTCGGGCGGACGGCTGATCCTAATTGGCATTGGCATGCAGGCGATGCTGGGTGCGCTAGTGTCCTATCTGCTGCTTGGCGCGTCGAGCTACGACGTTCCTGCGGCTCTTCGGTGGCTCAGCGGTAGTCTAAACGGTATCCGGCTAAGCGACACGCCGGTGCTCATGCTGTCGGTCGCGCTTTTGTCCCCCGTTATCCTGTTGCTGGGTAGCCGCCTTAGAATCTTAGAGCTCGGCGAGCAGTCCGCCACCGCACTTGGGGTAAACACAAACAAGACGCGTGTCGCGCTGGTTTTATCCGCCGTGTGTCTGATTGCGCTTGCCACCGCCACAACGGGACCCATTGCGTTCGTTTCGTTTCTGGCGGGTCCCATTGCGAAACGGCTGGTTGGTGCGGGGTTTTCCTCTGAGCTGCCCGCCGGGCTGATGGGCGCTGTTCTGGTGCTGGGGGCTGACCTGCTTGGGCAGTTTGCGTTTGGAACCCGATTCCCCGTCGGGGTGATAACCGGCATGCTCGGCGCACCTTTTTTGTTGTTTTTGCTCATCCGTATGAACCGAACAGGAGGTCTTTAGACATGGCACATCGATTAAAGGCAAACCACATCATTGCCGGATATGAGAACAAAACAATCCTCCATGACGTGAGCATCGCCATTCCAAGCGGTAAAATCAGCGTGATTATCGGCGCAAACGCGTGCGGAAAATCCACCCTGCTCAAAACGCTTGCCCGCCTGATTAGGCCAAGTTCGGGTGAAATAACGGTTGATAAGACCCCCATCGGCAAAATCCCGTCCAAGCAGCTTGCGCGTATCCTGGGGCTTCTTCCCCAGTCGCCCGTTGTGCCGGAGGGCATCTCGGTTGCCGACCTGGTGGGGCGTGGCAGATTCCCTCACCAAACCTTTTTACAGGGCTGGAGCAAAAAAGACTATGACGCCGTGGCCGAGGCACTGGACATCATGGGCATTACCGAGCTTGCCAACCGCAGCATCGATGAGCTTTCGGGCGGGCAGCGTCAGCGCGTGTGGATTGCGATGGCGCTTGCCCAGCAGACCGACATTCTGTTTTTGGATGAGCCCACAACGTTTTTGGACATTGCCTATCAGGTCGAAATCCTCGACCTGCTGACCGACCTGAACCGGCGGCATGGCACAACCATCGTGATGGTGCTGCATGATATTAACCTCTCCGCCCGGTATGCCGACCATATCTTTGCCCTGAGCAAAGGCAGGCTTATCGCCGAAGGTGCCCCGTGTAAGGTGATAACAAAAGAGCTGATTGCTTCGGTATTCGGGCTTGATTGCAAAGTGATAAAAGACCCCGTTTCCGGCTCGCCGTTTGTCGTGCCCAAGGGGCGGCACCACAGCGCAGCTACCTACCTGCCTATGACCTGTTGACAGGCAAGCTTCTACCTGTTCCATATCATCAATAAGCAAATACAAACAGGGTGTATCCGTGCTAAGGACACACCCTGTTTTTTGTGACCGACGTATGCTGCAAAAAGACGGCTGCCTTATTTAATCACTACGTCAACCCGATTCCAAGATATGCGACAGCACCGAAAGCACGTAGAGCGGCGCGGTCTCGGCGCGCAGGATGCGCGCACCCAGTGTTACGGGCACAACGCCTGCGTTTGTTGCTTGCTGCGCCTCCTCAGGCGAAAATCCGCCTTCGCTGCCCGTCATGACCGCGACGGTGCCTTTGTGGTCTGCGCCCACCAAACGCGAGATGCGCTCCCCGCCCTTTTCATAACACAGCATGGCGGTCTCGGCGGTTGTCATGCGCGCCAGCGCCTCTTTAAATTCTACCATGTCGTGAACCGTGGGCACCATACCGCGCCCGCACTGCTTTGCCGCTTCGAGCGCGATTTTACCTAGTCGCTCGGTGCGCTTTGCCATGCTCTTTTGGTCGGGGCGAGAGACACACCGCGCGGTGAGCACCGGCGTGATGTCACAAACGCCAAGCTCTACCGCCTTTTGCACAATCTGCTCGAGCTTGTCGCCCTTTGGTACGGCAACATACAGCGACACCGGGCAGGGCAGCTCCGCCGTGTTCGGCGCGCTGTGCTCCACCACTCCCGTCACCTCGTCGGGCGAAACACTCGTGATGCGGCAGTGGTGGTCTACGCCGCTTTGGTCGCAAACAACAAGCTCCTCGCCCACCCGCATGCGCAGCGATTTCGCCGCATGGGCGGCGTTCTCGCCCGTCAGGCAGAAGGTCTCGCCCGCTACGGCGTCCACAAAAAATCTTGGCATACCCATTCCCCCGTTCATCCCTGCGGGAAGTCCACTCACTTATAATGATTTCTCTGTTTCGGAGTTGTTCGGTTTTATCGCTTACCCTGCGCGGTGGCGCAGCACGATGGCAACCCAGTCCTGCTTCTCGTGCAGGCTCACCTGCTCAAGACCATATGTCCCTAGTGCGTCTACCACCTCTTGCGCGCGCTCGGCGAGTATGCCGGAGCATATCAGGGTGCCGTCCTTTGCAAGCACCGACGCAAGCAGCTCGCCCATCGCGATGATGACGTCCGCCACGATATTCGCGGCAATTATGTCGTACTTTGCCGCCGCAACCACCCCTGCCGCTGCCGAATCGGCGAGCACATTCGCGCACAAGGCCGTAAAGCGGTCGCCCGAAAACCCGTTTTCCTTTACGTTCTCCCGTGCGGTGTGCACGGCTCCCTCGTCAATATCCACCGCAAGTACCTTGCGCGCACCCAGTAGCAGCGCCGCCGCGGACAAGATGCCGCTGCCGCAGCCCATATCCAGCACCTTGTGGTCAGGGGTTACCACCCGCTCCAGCTGCTCGATGCACAGCTGCGTGGTTTGGTGCCCTCCCGTGCCAAAGCTCGACGACGGGTCGATGCGCAGCACAATGCGCCCGCCGTCCCCCTCGTACCGCTCCCACGACGGGCAGATTACGAACTTCTCGCCCACCTCAATCGGCTTAAAGTACTGCTTCCAGTTGTTTGCCCAGTCCTCCTCGCGCACGCCGCACAGCGTGACCGAAAGGCTGCCGTATTCCCCGTCTGTGTCCTGCTGCCTAAGCGTCGCAAGCGCAGACTTAATCTCAGCGAGCAGGTCGCGCCCCTGCGCGTTGTCGGCAAGGTACACCGAAACGCTGGTGGGTACTGTCTTTAATCTCATCAGGTCCTCGTCCACATAGTCCCAATGGGGCGTTACGTCGGCAAGGAACCGCTCAAAATCCTCAGCGTCCTCCACCTCAAAGCCGGTGATGCCAAGACAGAGCAATGCACCGGTCACTGCCTCGGTGCCCGGTGCGGTTGTGGCTATCTTCACCTTAGTAAAATCCATGTTCTCCCCCTCTTTGCAGATATCGCTATTGCGCTAACAGGTAGTCGCACAGCTCTGCGGGCGTTTGTGCAAGCAGTATGGGCTGGTATCCGCCAAGCTCCTGCCGCGAGCCGTAGCCCCACAGCACCCCGATGGCGTCCATCCCCGTCTGCTGTGCGCCCTCCATATCGTGCAGGCGGTCGCCTATCATCACGCAGTCTGTACTTTCTACCCCTGCAAGCTCCAGCGCGCGCACAATAACGTCCTGCTTGCTTGAGCGTTTATCATCCTTAGACGCGCCAGCAATCACATCAAAATACCGGGCGATGCCGTGGTGTTCCAACGTTCTACGCGCTAGGTCTTCGAGCTTTGATGTCGCGACCAGCAGGCGTTTTCCGCTATCTTTTAGCAGCATAAGCGCGTCGCGTATGCCGTCAAACGGGTCGCTCATCTTCCAGCCGGTATCAAAATACAGCTCGCGATAAAAGGTAATCGCCTGTACCACCTGCTCCTCGGAGTGTGTAAATTGTCGAAAGCTGTGTGTGAGCGGCGGACCGATTACGGTGTTAAAATCAAACCCCTCGGGTAGTTGTACGGGGGGCCCCGCCTCGTTCATGCGCTTCATGGCATAGGCAAAGCATAGTTCTATGCCGGGCTTAGAATCGAGCAGCGTGCCGTCTAGGTCAAACAGTAGGGTGTCGTATCGTTTATTCATTGGGTAACTCCGTTTCATAATAATACGTTTGGTAATATGTTGGTGTCCTTTAACGGTAATAGCGCATGGCGCGTCTTTTTGCCCGCTTTTTTCGGTAGTAGTGTTGTACCGCAAGGCGCACCAGCATAAACAGGATAAGCAGCCCGCCCACAATCGACGCGATGATGACCGGCACACGCGGGGAGGCTGGCACCTTCACCACATCGTCCGCGTTTGCCATAACCTCGGTTGCACTGAGCACACTGGACTTCGGCCTCTCATCGATCTCAACCTCGCAGGAAAGGGGCATGGTGTAGATTGGTGTTTCAGCGCCGCCCTCACTCATAATGCTAAAGCACGCCGCGGGGCAAATCTCCTCGCCCTTTTGGTAGCTCACCTTTGTGTTGTAGGATACGTCGATGTTCTCCTGTGTCACGCCCTCGGGTACATACAGCGTACTGGTTACCGTCTGTCTGGGCACCTTCGCCACCCCGACGACACCGGCATCCTCCACAACGGGGATGTTCTTTGGCTTGTTCACCTCGGCGGTTACGGTGACGGTTTGCAGGTTGTTAAAGCAGTAATCAAACAGCTTTTTGGTGTCTTTGTATTTCTCCCACTTGGTTTTGGAGTTCATTACCACGCAGATAAGCTCCTTGCCGTCCCTTTTGGCGACCGTTACCGCCGTGTGGTTTGCCTTTGGTGTCCACCCGAGCTTACCGCCCCACGCGCCTTTGTACTCATATTGCGAATACACAATCATATGATGCGCCGTGCCGAAGTTTCGCCGCTCGGGCTGTTTGTTGGTGGGCTGCATCGTGTACTGCTCCGCGCCAAATACGCCCCGAAAACCGTCCACCGTAAGCGCGTACCGCGTAATCATCGCCATGTCATAGGCGGTGGTGTAGTGGTTGTCGTCCTCCAGCCCGTTTGCGTTGGTAAAGTTTGAGTTTACAGCACCCGCTCCACGGGCGGTTTTGTTCATGATCGCGCAAAACATCTCAGCAGAGCCGCCGATATACTCGGCTATCCCGTTGGCGGCGTCGTTCGCCGAGGCAAGCATCGTCGCCATCACCGCGTCCTCCACCGAGATCTCCTCGTTTGCCGTCAGTGCGATATGGGAGCTTGACCGCGCAACGCTGTTAACCGCCGCCTCGCTCATCACAAGCCTGTCCGAAAGTGCCGCGCGCTCCAGCGCAACGGCTACGGTCAGCACCTTGGTAATGCTGGCGGGGTACTCGCGCTTATTCATATTCTGTTCCAGCAGCACCTGACCCGTTTCGGCGTCGATGACAACATACGCCTCGGAGTAGGTACTAAAGTCCACCTGCCCCACCGCAACCGCCGCTTGAAAGGCGTAAGCGGGGGGTAATATAAAGAGGGTGAGTAACATTGAAAGAACCGCCGCTGCAATTCGTTTCACAAGCATGTCCGCCTCCCTTGTTCTTGTTTTATGCACAGCCTAGGCTGACTGTGCGCTATTATATTGCCGATTGTCGCCCTAGCTCAGCGACAAAACGGCATGTTTTCTATCTGTAGTATGACATCCAATCACAAGTACAGACAACCGTTAACAAAAAAGTAACAATATACGGCATCTGCCCGGTTGGATGAAAAACGATGTTCATTTGGTATTTTGCAATCATCCTGCCAAAAGACGGCAGGATGATTGGCGCGTTCAGTATTCGGTACTAATTATAGCATTAAATGACGAAACGGCAAAGCCGTTTCGTCATTATTGTTTGTTTGGGCTTGTGTAAAACCCTTCTATTTTAGTTGTTAGTAATCAATTATGCCGGAATTGAACTCCTCAATCGGCTCCTCGTCGCCGTCACCGTCGTCAAACCGCTCGGGGTCTGGGTAATACTCGTTACTTGCTTTATCGATGCGGAACCTTTTTACAAGATCCTTGAGCATATGCGCCTGGCTGTTCAGTTCCTCGGATGCAGCTGCGCTCTCTTCGGCTGTTGCGGAGTTGGTCTGCACCACAACCGCAATCTGCTCAAGCCCCTGTGTAATCTGTACCACCGCACTTGCCTGACTGCCCGACGCACGGGTAATCTCGTCTACCAGACGTCTGCTTTCCTCCGCTTTTAGCTTGATGTTCTCAAGCTTCTGCGCGGTTTCGGCGGCTATCTTGCTTCCGTTCTTAACAGCCGATACCGAGCTCGCTATCAGCTCAGTGGTATTCTTAGCGGCATCCGCGCTCTTGGCAGCCAGGTTGCGCACCTCGTCCGCCACCACCGCAAAGCCCTTGCCCGCGGCACCCGCCCTTGCCGCCTCCACCGCGGCGTTCAGGGCAAGGATGTTGGTCTGGAACGCGATATCGTCAATCGCCTTAATAATCTTGCTAATCTGGTCGGTGGTCGCCTTAATCTCGTTCATTGCAACAATTAGCTCTTGCATCTGCTTGTTGCCATGCTCAATCTCACTTGCGGTCTCCATGACCTGAGAGTTTGAAAGCTGCGCGTTCTCGGCATTGAGCTTGATGTTGCTCGATATTTCATCCACCGTCGCAGAAAGCTCCTCGATGGCGCTAGCCTGTTCCGTTGCGCCCTGGCTCAGCGCCTGCGCGCCGCCCGAAACCTGCTCTGACCCGCTTGAAACCTGTTCGGCCGCGCGGTCAATCTCAAGCAGGGTGCGACTGAGCGAATCGGCAATGCCTGTCATCGAGTGCTTAATCGGCGCAAAATCACCAACAAAATCGGTATCCACCGAAACGGTGAAGTTGCCGCCGGCAAGCTCACCCAGTACCTCGTCGATGGACTGTACATAGCCCTTGAGCGTCTCGGTCATATGGTTCATGCTGCCTGCCAGCCTGCCCAGCTCGTCCTTGGAGCGATAGCCCACATTGACGGTGAGGTTCCCGCTTGCCATCTGCTCCGCCGCCCCTTCAATTTCGGCAATGGGGCGGGTAAGGCTGCGCACAATGTAGATCCAAAAGAAGAGCAGCACGCCGACCGTCAGTCCCGCAAGCCCCATAAGTAGGAATGTCAGCAGGCTTTGCATCTCAACGCTTTGGTCGTAGGCGTCTTTTGCCTGGTTCTTCGCCTGTGCCGTAATCTCATTTAAAACAGCTCTCGCGTCCTCTATTGGCTCGGAAAAGTTGTTGTTAAAGACAAGGATCGCGTTTTCGTTGCCCTCGCTAATCGACATTAAAAAGATTCGCTCGGAGGTTTTCATCAACGTGTCAAACTGCTTTCGAAACTCCTGCACCAGCTCCGTTTGCTCGCTTAGCCGCTCGAGTACAACAAGCTGAACCTGCATCTCGGCAAAGGAAGACTTCGTGTTTTCGGTGTAAAGCTGCTTGGTCTTAATGTCCTCCGTGGTAAAAGAGCGAATCAGGTATTTTTCTGCTTTTTGAAAGTTGCGCTGCAAATCAATAGAAGTCTCTACCACCGTGTACGATTGCTCGTAAAAGTCGTCATAAAACGCCATAATGACGTTTAGACCGACCAGAGCACCCGCTACCACAATGCAGAAAAAAACCAAAATTGTTCCAAATGCGACAAGAAGCTTGTTTGAGATCTTAAAATTCTTCAGCATAATAATCAAAGTCCTTTCTAAAATGTTAAGTATGTGTGCAAAGACCTAAGGGCACTTATGCATCTTTGCTTACTAATTTCGTTAGCAGCTGTTTGTAATAAACAACCTAATCTATTTCTATTTTTTACTTATAAATAATCCATAATTAATCTATCACAATAAATTGCATAAAACAAGCCCAATCAACAAATTCTGCATCAGTTGGGCTAATTAGTTATAAGTATTTATTATTTATGCTTTTATACAATTTTTCGTCCTATCCCATAATGCAAACACTCCGCGCAGGTATAAAACCAGCGCGGAGTGTTTGCAAATATTTTGTTTTTAGTATGTAAAGGTAGCGTCTTTTAATGTAAACTGCCCTACTAGCTCCTTGAGCACCTGCGCCTGTCCGTTTAACTCCTCGGAGGCAGCGGCGCTTTCCTCCGCCGTTGCGGAGTTTGTCTGAATCACGACCGAAATCTGCTCTATGCCTTGGGTAATCTGCACCACGGCGTTTGCCTGCTCATTCGACGCCGTTGCAATCTCCTCAACCAGCGAGATGGTCTTTTGTGCCTTGCCCTTAATCTCCTCCAGCGATTTTGCAGTGTTGACCGCAATGACACTGCCGTTTTTAACCGCGCTTATCGAACTTGCAATCAAATCCGTGGTGTCCTTTGCGGCATCGGCGCTTTTCGCGGCAAGGTTACGCACCTCGTCCGCCACCACCGCAAAGCCCTTGCCCGCGGCACCCGCTCTTGCCGCCTCCACTGCGGCGTTCAGCGCGAGGATGTTGGTCTGAAACGCGATGTCGTCAATGGCCTTGATGATCTTTCCGATCTGATCGGTGGTGGCGCTGATGTCATTCATAGCGGTAACAAGCTGCTCCATCTGCTGGTTACCACGGGCGATTTCGCTCCCCATCTCCCCCGCCATTGCGTTGGTCTGCTGCGCGTTCCCGGCGTTTTTTCTTATCTGTTCGGATATTTCGGCAACGGTAGCGGATAGCTCCTCGATGGAGCTTGCCTGCTCGGTTGCGCCCTGACTAAGCTCCTGAGCGCCGCTGGATACCTGATCCGAGCCGCTTGCCACCTGGTCGGCGGATTGATTAATCTGCCGGAGGGTCTCGTTGAGCGAGGCAACAATCTGCCCCATTGCCGTTTTTATGGGCGCAAAGTCCCCCGCGTAGTCCATATCGGAACTTACCGCCATGTTGCCCCTCGCCATCTCGGTCATCAGCTCTGAGATATCGCCCACATAGCTTTTCAATGTGAACATCATCGACCGCATGCTGTCCGATAGTCTGCCCATCTCGTCTCTGGAGGAATACTCAATCACCGCGTTCAGGTCGCCCTGAGCCATGCTCTGCGCGGCGTTCTCCAGCTCGACAATCGGCCTAGTGATGCTTTTGATGATGTACATACAAAATGCAAGGGCCACAATCAGCGCAAATATCGCAAAGACAATCACAAGAATCAACACCATTCTTTGTGTGGATGCCGCATTATGGTAAAAGTTTGCCGCATTTCCGTCTGCAATTATGCTGATGTTGTTTACCTTATCCCCTATGATTTCTGCAAGCGGTTGGTACTTTGCCCGGTACAGCGCAAGCGCCTCTTCGGTTTTGTTTACTCGGGTAAGCGCATATAGCTCCTCCCGCAGCGGTACACCTTCTTCCAGAAGCGGCTCGACCTCCGCTATCAACATCTTATCCCCCGTAAAGGTCTGCTCCAGTTTTTTTAAGCCCTCCTTCACCTGTTCAATCGCGGTTGTGGACGTGCTTATCTCTTCCTCTATCGGCTCCTTTTCTGTGGCAAGCAAAGAAAGAATCAGGTGCTTTTCCGACTGCTGCATCGCTCTGCGAATATCCGTTGTAATGGTGGTGGTTTGGTAAGGGCCATCATAAAAGGTTGTGAAGTTAGACGATATCACGGTTAAGCCGATAATCGCCGCCGCTGCCATAATACCCAGCACTATAATTACACTGCCAAACGCAATAATCAGTTTTTTTCCTATTTTATAGTTCTTCATATTTAGTCATCCTTTTCTTCTGTCTCACTTGTTATTTGGGCAATTGCTGTTTCGCTTAGAACCTGTTGCGTATCCAGTAGCAGGGTAACCCCCTGCTCATGCCTGCCAATGCCCATGATATAATTTGCCGTGGTGCTTTTGCCCATGATTGGCGGGGGCTGAACATCCTGTGCGGAAATCTCGCAGACCTCGTCCACCGCATCTACAATAAACCCCACATGGTAAGACTGGATGTCGATGACAATGATACAGGTGCGTTCGCTGTACTGAGTCTCGTTTCTGCCAAACCGCAGGTTCAGGTCGATGACGGGCAGAATGCTGCCGCGCAGGTTGATAATGCCCTTTGCATATGCAGGAAACTCGGGAACGGTTGTGATGGGCTGCATCCCAATTATCTGCACCACGTCTGAGATCGGTACGCCGAAGAACTGGTCGCCCAAGAGGAAGGTAAGGTACCTGTCCCTTATTGTTTCCTCATGGATTTGCTCTAGTTGTTCCAATGTTTGTTTACTCCTTTTTTGTGTTGTCGAGTCGATTGGTTTGTATTTTGCTGGTATGTATATTAATAACGGCCGCGTGTGCGGCGTTAGACGCATTCGCATTAGAATATAAAAACGGCTCTATTGAAGTACACTTCAATAACTTGTTTTAATTTTGGGAATAAGTGAAAAAAATGGCGGCAATTATTGCGCAATGGCAATGATATTGCCGCATAATGGAATATATACAACAAAGAAAACGGTTCTATTGAAGTGTACTTAAATAGAGTTTGTACATTCTTTTACCCTTCTATGATGATTCGTTATTATTATAACAACTAACAAATTTAATGCAACTAATTATTGCATTATTCGAAAAATTTAATTGGCAATGGTTCAGAACCGCTGTTTATTTGTTCCTCTTCTTTTCGTTTTATCCGGTATTCCCGTATGCGCTTAAACAGTGTACTCTCGCACACATTACAGTATTGTGCAAACTCTGCGATGGTAATCTCCTTATTCGTCCAGCGTTCATACACCCGGGGGAAATCGTCGGGCATCGGCTTGTATATTCCGCCCCAGCGAACGCCGCGCGCTTTGGCTGCGGCTATGCCCTCCGCCTGCCTGCGGCGGATGTTCTCCCGCTCGTTTTCAGACACAAACGACAACAGCTGCAACACAATATCACTGATAAAGGTACCCAGCAAATCCTTGCTGATGGTGGTGTCAAGCAGCGGCATATCGATAATGATGATATCGGCACACTTTTTCCGGGTAATGATACGCCACTGATCCATAATCTCACGGTAGTTTCGCCCCAGACGGTCGATGCTCTTTACAACCAGCACATCCCCCTTTTTCAGCTTTTTCATCATTGCGCGATAGGCCGGACGGTCAAAATCCTTTCCAGACTGCTTGTCGATAAAAAGATTGCATTCGGGCACATTCCTTTCCCGCATTGCAGTCATCTGGCGATCCTCGTTTTGGTCTTTGCTCGAAACCCTTATGTATCCGTACGTTTTCGTATCTGCTCTTTGTGCGCACAAAGGGCTTTGCACCTCCTATAATCTAGTGAGTTTGTTTGCCGATTATTTCTTTTTCTATTGTACCGTTTTTTTCGTAAAAAGGTACAAGAAATAGTTGCCAAATTACCCCCCGTGTGTCGTCACACGGGGGGGCTGTACAAATAGTATAAAAGAGCTTATCGGTACGCAATGTAAAAATATGCGCCGCCCAAGATGTTGAGCCTTGGCGTTTCCCCATCGGGCGGAGTACCCGCCGAATGATGCACGATAAAACCCTCGTCGCATAGCGCGACGCCCTTGGACACGCCATGCCCAGTTGCAAACGCACACCGTATCTGTGTTTGGCTGGACGAAAAGGCAAACGGCGCCTTGTCCGCCGCGCACACCAAAAGTGCGGTGGGACGAAACCCGAGTGTTATCGTTTGCTCGTTTGTGCCGTTACCGATATAGCTGCCTGTGACAAACGGCGCGCTCCAACGCTCGCGCTCCTCCTGTGTAAGGTGAACCTGCCCGTCCAACACATGTGTTTGCACTGCCGCATCAATTCGTTCATTGTCCTCGTTAAAGTCACTTCTCTTGGGTTTGTCGCTCCCCAGCCACTGGTTTAGCCCCAGATAGTCGGTTTTGTGGGTGCTAGGCATACGGTGTTCCCCCCTTATTAAAATAGGTATTACGGTTGTGTCAGCTCAAACTCATCCCACGACTTTTCCTGTGCATCCGCTTCGTCAAAGCTGCGGTCGCAGTCATCAAGCAGTATCCATGTCACGATACCCACATCCAGCACCACATTCACATGGGCGGGCAGGATGTCCATAACGCGGGATAACACCTGCTCGTAGGTGCGAAGCATTCCGCAGCTGCCGTTGACCGTAACGGTTACGGTGCGGGTAGATGCATCCTCCAAAAGCTCGCATTCCAGCCCCAGCGAGCGTAAGCCCCGCAGCATGCCCTCGCGGTTAAAGTCGCCCGGCATGCGGCAAAGCGTATACACCACAATCCGGCGACGCGCGTCAATATCTGCACTCTCAAACGCGGTAGAGCGTATCATGCGCTCCCACTCACGCAACCCGAACTCCTGCGCAGAGCCAACTACGCCCTCGCGCCAAAGAAGTGGGAGCTGTTCTTCAATACTGCGAAGCCCTGCGTAATAGCCCGCAAGCTCCGCATACACCACGCTGTCTGTACGCAGGCTGTACGCGCTAAGCGGGCGCATCAGCGCCGTCATACTCTCAAGGCAGTTCATCCGCGCACCCCCTTATTATTCATCATGATGCCTGCCGATTCATCGGCGTAACCGTGGCAGTCGCCTGTACAATCAGCTGGTCTATTGCCGGGTAGATATCCGCTGCGGGGCTACGTAGCGTATGGTTGTGTACACCGTCTATCCCGCAGATGCCCGCGCACAGACGGGAATAAAGAAGCGGTTGCCCAATGTGCAGGGACGCAAGGTGTGCGCTGATATACCGCACAACCTCCGCCGCGGTCTGCTCAAAGCCGTATTCGTCCTTTGCGTCGAGCTCCAACAAAATTTCGGTTTGCAACTGCGACGGCGAGCGCACGGCAACGTCTGTGCAAATCTCCTTTCGCTCCTGAAGCTCCCGCTCCACCGCATCAAGCTGCTGCTGTGACAATACGCACCCTCTGCCCGCTACCACGACATCCACCGTGCCGATACCCCGCGCACGCGGGATGACCGCTGCCGAGTACACAAACTCGTGCCCCAGCGCCTGTTCGCGGTAAAAGGCGGCGTTGGTGCCGTTTGCTATGGTCGCGTAGCTTGCAAGCAGCCGCGCGCGCAACGCGTCGTCGCCTTCCTCCTCCTGCCCTCCGGTAAAGGGGGCGGGGTTTGTCACACCATACACCCCTTGGGGTGCCGTACTAAACACCGTGATGCGCCCTGCGGCGACGTTTGCGTTTTGTCCATTTAAAAGCGACCGCGCCGCACCCTCCGCCTGCAGCTGCCCTGCGGGAAGAAGCACGTCGCATGTCGTCTCTACCTGCACGCCGCCCTCAGCCGTCTGGCATGCGGTGCCTTCGGGTATCAGGATGTCGTGCGCCGCTGTGGTCTGGCGATAAAAGCGCAAAACACCGCTTGATGGCAGTGCGGGTTTTCGCTGCAGCCCTCTTGCCGCTGCGTGCAGATCCAGCCGCTCCCCTCGCGCCGTTGCGGGGAACAACCCCTCGCGCAGCACTTCGAGCTCGGTCTGCAGCGAGAATATCTGTGCCGCAAGCACCTTCATGCGTATGCCTACATCCGACGCCGCGTCGGGAGAAAAGCCCGCCAGCTCCTCAAACTGTTCGGTCATCGTGGCAAGGATCTTGTTGTAATCCGCCATTGTTATACCCTCCGTTATCTATATCAGAAGACCCAGCGTGGCGTTCTCCCCCGCCGCTACAAGGTGGATGTCCAGCCGCACCGCGCCCTGTTCGGCCTGTGTGCACGTCACAGTTTGCACCGTCACGCCCGGTATCTGCGCCGCCGCCTGCGCCACCAAACGCTCCGCCTCTCTAGACAGGTTGCTTCCCCTTAGGCGGTGCAGCTCGCTCCCGAAGGAGGGGTCAAGGGCAAACGCACCCTTTTGCGTGCTTAGCCGAAGCAATAGCCGCTGCGCATGCTCCTGCACGCCGGTAACCGTAATCGGAAACCCGCGCTCGCACAACGCTAAGTCTCCGTTTTGCAGCATGGTATCCATGCTAGCCCTCCTCCCTGTCCAAAAGATGTCCGTCCTTTGTTATCGTAAGCCCGTTGATGCATACCTCGCCGCTGTTTTTAAGGTGCAACAGCGCGCCGCCGGCACTCTTTAGCACAAGCTCCCCCGGGGCAACCCCCTGTGTGGACACCTGCGCCCCCACGCAGACATAGTAGTCGCCAAAGGGCAGCAAAAGCAGCTGTTCCCCCTCGGCAGGGGCATAGCTTATGCCCGCAGGAGCAAACAGCGCAACGCCCTCGGTAATGTCCTGCCCTTCGGTCACCAGCCCGCCCCCGGGCATTGGCAATGCGGTCGCAAGCTGCGGGCTTTGCCCTTGCCCGCTAAACAGGCTGTATAGCTCCTCCATACCCGTTCTCCTTCTTTATCCGTATTGTCTGTCTACCAACACCGCTGTGGTAAACAGCCCGTTTTCGTCCAGTCGGTACTCCAGTTCGCTCACACACAGGGACGACCCGCAAAACGGTTCGTCGCACAGAACCGCCTCGTCGCCGATGCCCCACGGCACAATGCCGGGCATAACGACCGTGGTCTGCCGTTTTTTACGCATGGATAGGCGAATCAGCTCCTGTGCGCTTTGTCTGGGCAGGTTTGCCCATTCGGCAGACGCAGTAATCAGCCGAGTACGCCGTATGCCGCGGGCATCGGGGTTATTCACCGTCATACCGTAGTAGCCGCGTTGCGTCTGCACCTTAATGGTTGAGAGCACCTCGCACCGATTTGTGTCAGACACAATCTGCACATACCTCTGCGCACCGTCAATACGGTTTGATATCTCTCTCGTTTTTTGCTCCGCCGTTACCCCGCCCGTGTCAATATAGCCGTCGTCCGTAATGCGCGACGTGCGCCCCAGCGTTCGCCTGCAAAACAGGCTGATGGCACGCCACACGCTAAAGCCCTTGGTCACCACGTAGCGCGAAAGGTACGGGTCGTCGCCCAAAACCCCCTTTATGCCGTAATCGGAGGCATGGATGCGCACAATATCACTCAGCTTTGCGTAGTAATGGGTGCGCGGCGTCGCCTCATTATCAAGCAGCAGCGCGCCGCGGCTTCTGCACTCCAGCAAGATGGTCTGCCCCTGTGCGCCGACGGTCTGTCTCTGGCGGTCAACAATCCCCGAAAACAGCTCGGTGTCGCGGTAACAAAGCGCTGCCTGCGCAAGTTCGATAAGCGGGTTTTCACAGTAGAACACCGCCGTCAGCTCGTCACACGGCATCCCCTCGTTTTTACGTAGCGTAAGCGATACGGGGCTTGCGAGCGATGTCTTTGCGCCGTCCCACCCCGTTGTCGTAAGCGTCAGCATACCGATATCCACCCTCTCCCCCTTTATGATTTGCGCACACGAAGTACCGCGCCCGCCGTCAGCCGGTTCGGGGACGAGACCTGCGGGTTAAGCGCAAGCAGCTCGCTCACCTGCATGCCGTACCGCGCCGCAATGTCAAACAGCGTTTCCCCTCCGCGTACGGTGTGTACTCGGCTGCCGCTTTGCGCAGAAAGAGTGACCGCCGTATCCTGTATAAACACAAAGGTGTAGGCAAGCCCTTCGCTGCCCGGCTGTGCGCACATGGTCAGTGCGGCAAAATGCGCGTAGAATGGCTCCTGCCCAGGCAGGTACAACAGCCCCGCGCCGCCCTGGTGCACCAGTGCAGAAAGCCGGTTGTACTGCCCGAACACATCCGCCCCGAACAGCTCGCCCTCGCCGCTTATCTCGGCCGCAAAGGCGCCCATATCCTGCACAACCTCCCCCGCAAATGGCACGGGATGCCGCGCGACCAGTCGTTTTTTCTTTATCGTCAGCCGCGCGGGGTTATACGGCAGGGTCATGTCCTTATACCGAAGTCGTTCGATGGTCTTTCCCTCCCCTTGTGACTGATTTCTACTCTGTAGCGAGCAGGCGGTCTGTGCGGCGCATGGTTCTTTCGAGCTCTCGCAGCACGGTCTGTGCTGTCACGGGTTCGGGCGGTTGTTGCGCCATCTCCTGTGATGCATCAGTTCGGCCGCCGCCGTAAACGCCGTACTGCTGTGCAAACTCGGCGTATTGTCCGCCGTGCGGCTGCAACGGGTTTGTGATCTCCCCGTACTGGTTTCGTGGCGTGTTTTGAAGCATCCCCATCTCGCCGCGTTTGCGCGTCTGTACCACCGCAGGGCGTATGGCAGGGATGTGCCCATCCACTTTTGCCGCCGTGATGTTATCGCGGATATCCTGTTCAAACAACCCCATGCTCGTCACCCCCATTTGCAGGCCGCGGTTTATGCCGCACTCGTCAAACCCGCCCTGCTCCGTCATAAAATGCTCTTTATACTGTTTTGCACAGTGCGCAAGCTCGGCGAGCGTCAGCCCGCTAAGGCAGCCCTGTGCACTGTAAAACAGCCTGCCGCCGTTTTCGCTCAGACTGTACGCACAAAGCGCCGCGTTGTGCCCAAGGCAATACGCCGCCTGCTCGGCTATGCCCTGCGCGCACAGTCGGTGGTATAGCAGCTCCCCCTCTCGCTCTGCGGCAATCGCCTGAGCGGCGCTCAGCTCGCACAGCGCAAGATCTTTTTCGCCTACACGCACGGTTCGTTCTCTCACCCTGCATCCCTCCCGACTAAACCAGCTCGCTGCGCTTTGCCGCAACAACGGTCACCCGCTCCGCCACCACGTCGCCTACGGTCACGCTCTCGGCAATATCCGCCCACTCGCAGCCGCTGTATATCACACGGCGGTCGGGCTTGACGATAACAAGGTTAAAATCGGCAAGGTCAAAAAAGCTCATGCCGTCGCGCACCGCCGCATCGGTCGCGTAGATGCGTCCAAGTTCGATCACATGCCGAACCCTGCCCGCCACCGTGCCCACCGGCTCGGTTTGCCCAAACGCCTCGATATAGCGGCTTTCGCGCACCGCCTTCGCCTTGTAGCTTTCTACCACCGCAAGCCGTCTGCCGTTTACCTCAATATAGATGTCGCTGCTGGTGGGAAAGTACGTGTATCCCATGTTTGCCACCTGCCTTTCACTGCCCACCTAGGGGCGATGTTAACAACCACCCCGTCTCGTGGTGTTATGCATAAAAGGTATAGCTAATTCACTTCAATAATGTCCGAACAAAATCTTCATAAATGCTTGCGTTTATGGCTTTTATGGAGATTTTTTCGTTGACATTATAAGTAAATTTGGTATTCTACACCGTAATAAACGCCATCAGCTCAATGCGGTGCATGCCGTACACCACCGCAAACGAAACCTCTACCACGCACACCGTCGGCTCGTCCGCTTTTGGGTACACCACAGGCGGCTCGTAGCCGTCAATAATACCTGCACTACGCTTTTTTTCGAGCTCGCACGCCACCTGCGTGCGGATGGCGTCCCTTGTCGCAGCGTTGTTCTTTGCCCCACGCAGCCGCGCCGTAAGCAGGTCTCGCAGGGCGGGCACCACGTCGTCGATGATGCGCACCGTGCTCAGCTCCCGCAGCGTCGTATCCTCGGCGCCGTCCTCCTGCGTTTTGGTGCTTAAGACGCGAATCAGCCGCACGCCACCCCCAACCCGCTCCGCCACCGTAACCCCCGCCCTCAGTAATAGCGTAATCTCCCGCTCAGTGTAGGGCGCGGGCAGCTCAATCTCGCCTTTCAGCTCGAGCAGGTTTAGGTTTGCGGCGGGGTCGCCTTGCCCAATAACGGCGGCACAGGCGGCAGCCGCAAGGGGTGCAGCACTCGCTGTCTGCCCCTGCAACGTGCTTACGGCGGGTGCCAATAAGCACACGCGCTCGCAGTTTATCTCCTGTGCCGCCTGTGCAATCTGCTCAGGAGTTAGATCTTTGTTTACGCCAAAAAAACCGATGCGCTCCCGCGAGCGGTTTGCACTATCCTTTAACCTTTGCCCCAGCGCTTTCTGCGTCTCTCTGTCGTCTGTGTCACACACCACCGCTTTTATCTCGGCTACGCTATCCAGCAGTGCGTACGCGTCCAGATAATCCTGCTGCAAGGGTGATTCCCCCACATTCACGCAGTACACATCCCCCGCACCGCCGGCAAACAGCATCCCCACCAGCGCGGACATATTACCGCCTTCGCTCTGCTTACCATACTCGCCATAGGCGTCCGCAAGCCGCGTAAACCGCTTTAATGTAAGAACCTCTCCAGAGGGTGACTGCGCTAACACACCCACAGCACCCTTTGCCTTACCCGACTGCCCACCCACGATGGCGTAGCTAGCGTACACCCCCGGGCGCATCGCAGAAACCGTACCCATTGCTTAACCCCCTGCTTCGTTATAATCACTACGCCGCGTTACAATCACCGACGAAATCACCTCGCCGTCCTGATACTGATTGACGGCTGTAGTTTTAAACTCGGCAAGTGCCGTTAGCGTATAGGCGCACAGCCCACTATGGTAGCCAAGCTCCCCGCATTTTAATCCGGTTGCTTTTCGCGTGTTGTTACCCAATAGCAAAAAGTCGGCAATGCGCGAGAACACCGCGTGGCAGCTTACCCCGCCCTCCTGCGTCGGCACATAGACGCGCAGGCTTACCGTGATGCGCATGGTCTTGCCGTACACATCCGCGCCGTCCGCACCGCTTACGCCGATGTACTGCGCGCTGCCCGCCTCGCTTTTTATCTCGTCAAGCCCAACACAGATTATTGCCTGACTGACAGGGCCCGCGCGTGCCTCGGGGCGAAACGCCTCGGCGATCTCGATGCCCTCAAACGCCCCGCTTTCCCGCATGGCGCGTATCAGCTCCAGCTTAAAGCCGTCAAAATAGCCCATATCAGCCCTCCCCGCCCGCACTGCTCAGCACCGCCCATATCAGCTCGGGGCGTTTGCCAAGGTACAATACATCCCACCGCCTTATGGTAAAGCGGCTGCCCGATGCCGTAACCGTGTCGCCGTGCTCTGCTGCAAACGGGGTGTACCGGCAGATAAGCGCAAAATGCCCGCCGTCCACAACCCCCGCCGCCCCGTGCTCGCCGTCCGAATACATGCGGTTTTTGTACCGCAGCGGGGTGATTACTGCCATAAGCTGTGCCGTATCGCCCCTGCGGTTTGTCAGGACCGCCGGTCTTGCGCAGCGCCCGAATAGTCTTGTCAGTGTCCGGCTTCTCATTGTTATCGCCCCCCTGCTGTGCTCATTAACCGGGCATCTGCCCAAACACAAACGCGTTGTCGCAAAGGATATCCGCGCACGCGGCAAGGAACTCCTCCGCCAGCGCGCGGGCACATTCTGCCTCGCGCACACCGCCGCCTGACACCGATACATCGCCCAGCTTTACGCTGCCGCTCTCGCCTGCGGCGGTGAGCAGCGCGTATTTGTAGTAGGCGTTTGCCGCGCACAGCATCAGGATGCGCTCCTCGTTTTGGGCGGTATCTGTGCCCCGCTTTAGCCTTTTTTGCATTTCCTGCGCCGCAAACTCCGCCACCGCACTGTGCCGCTGTGCCTCCTGCGGCTCGATGTCCGCAAGCAGGCAAAGCCGCTGCAAGACCTTGTCCAATCGTTCCTGTGTCAACCGCAACGCCCCCTATCTATCAGTCACAGGGCGGGCAAACCCCGCCCCGCCCCGACTTTTGTGTATTGCTATTTGCTGTTATATCGTCAGCCGCTTTGCCGCGTCTGCAAAGATCTTGGCAAAGCCCGCGATGGAGGTCACCGCCGCGCGCTCGAGCTGACGGTCAATCAGTCGGTCGTAGTCGATGTTTACCTCCTGCGCGCACACCATCTCAAGTGCAAAGCCCTTATCCAGCCCGATGATGCTGTTCTCGGCTGCGTTTGCCTTTACCATGTCGGCACCCAGCGGTGTAATCAGCCTACCCGTGCCCTGAAAATTCAGCCCTGCCGCCGCGTCCTTGAGCTCCGCAATGCACAATAGCCTTGCCACCATTGCGGGGGACGCAATCAGCGTATTCAGCGAATACGGGTCAAGCGACTGCCACAGCGCGACCAGGTCGGCATAGCTTACGCTGCCCGCCGAGCCAGTCGCCACGTCGGTTATCGCATTGTTGTTGCCGTCGCCGTCGGTCAGCACCCTAACAGCGTCATCTAGCTGCGCGCGGGCAATGTATGCGCCAATCTGACGCAACGTGACGGTAAACAGGTCAAGCTTTGCAAAGCGCACCGCCTCGTAGCTTGCCACCAGCATGCGCCCGCGCTTATACAGCTTTACCAGGTTCTCCTGCGTCTTTACCGCCGTTTCGGGTATCTGCGCGCCCTCCGCCACACGGCGCAGCGCCTTTGCGTCCGCGGTGGGCACCGACGTAATCGAGCGGTAGTCCATGCCGTCTATCACCGTCTTGGTCGCCACAATACGGCTAAGCACATCCGCCTCGGCAATGCCCTGCTTTACGGCGCGTGCCACATACTCGGGGAACAACGCCGCGCTGTCAGTCGCGGCAAAAAACTTCTCTACGCTGTCGCTGCCCGCCCCGCTAACGCGAATGCCGAACCGCTTAAGCTGACGCTGGTACGCGTCTAGCCCCTCCAGCTCGGTGTTTTGATACTGCGCGGAGGGGTCAAGCTCCTCGAGCACGCGGGAAAACCCCTTGCCCGCCACCTGATACATCCCTTTTTCCAGCCTGATATTCTGATAGCCTGTCATCCAAATCCCTGCCTTTCGTGTTGTTTTCGGTTGTTAGCCCAGTACCACCCCGGCGCGCCCGTTCTGCGCCCACAGCACCAAAAGCTGCCTGCCGCCTTCGTCCGCGACTAACCCGTTTTCGCCGTCGCACACCAAGGTCTGCCAGCCTGTTGTTACCGCCGCATCCGCTGCAAGGCTTGCGTAGCCGCACAGCTGCACGCCGGCAAAGCCACCGCGTACCGAGCGCACAACCCCCGCCACCATCTGCCCCAGCTCCGCCTTAGCGACAGTGCCGTCTTCGGCAATGCACACAAGGTCGCCCGCCTGTACATTCTCCTGAGCCGCAAAGGTCAAAAGCCGTTCGTTAAACCCCTCAAACGAGATATTCATACCCACACTACCTGCCTTTCCAAATTCTATATTCTAAACTCGGTGTTTGCGCCCTCTTTTGCCGTTTTTTCCTCCGTGTACAGCTGGGATGCTGCCGCTAGGTAGTTCTCCTGCCCGCACACAAATAGTGCTCGCAGCTCACGCAGGGCGGCAACCGATATCCCCTGCACCGCCGCCTTGAGCACCGCGCAGTCCGCCTTTGCGTTCTTTGCGTACATCAGGCGCACCACCTCGTCCTCTAATTCCTCGCGGTATGCCCTGCCGCAGGCGGCAAGCTCTACAATTGTTTGAATGTAACCGCGTAGCCGCTCGCCCTCCTCGCAGCCAATCGGCTCGCCGCCAAGTCTTTTAAGGATACTTTCGATATTGCTTTCCCCTCTACCCATCGCCTTGGTCACCCCTGCGGCGGTCTGGGCGGGTACTGCTACAAACGACCACTCGTACGCGTCCAGCGCCCCGCTGAGTATGCGGTGGCACACGCCACCATTTGGGGTATTCTCCCCCGTTCTATGCTCGCACGGGCTTCGCCTTACATCGCACCCGCACACCGAGCACAACACCTGCTTTACCGCGCACCCGACGCTCACCTCTTTTATAATCCCTGCCTCGATTTCTGAGATCAGCGACTGCGTTTTTTCCCCGCGGAGCATATACGCTCGCGCTTTTAGGCTGTGGTACCGTTCACCCGCGGTGGTTACCCGCCCGTCGTCGCAATTAACCTCGCACGCAAAGATGCGCGCCGTCTGGTTTTTTGCCGTGGCGTTGTGGTCAAACACCCCACTTTTGCCGGTGAACAGCGGCGCAAGCGCATGCAGCGTCGGGATGTCAAACCGCTCTCCGTCGCGGTCTACCTCGTTGTCGCACAACGTAACCGAAAACACAAACACCTCGTCCGCCGTCAGCTCCTTTATGGCGTGGGCGTTAATCAGCGCAAGCTCGGCTGCGTCGCAGCTTGCCCCCTTTGTCGTCTGTGCCGCGTTTTTCACAATGTGTGCCCCTTGGTTTGTCATCGTGTATCGTCCTCCTTCTGCAGTCTGTCTGCCTGCGCGTTGTACAGCCTTGCCCTTGCAAGCTCCACCGCGTCCTGCAGGTTGATGTCCTGCCACTGGATGCGCGGCGTGCAATAGATACCGCACAGCCGCAGATGTAGCCCCGCAATGCGTAGAATGGCGGGCGTAACCAGCCTGCGATAATACTCCAGCTCACTTGTGAGCAGGTCTGCCTGCTGCGCGCTCATGCGCTCGGTGCTCGACCAGCTAAGCCCCAGCAAAAAGGGCGGCAGCCCGGTTTTTGCCACAATCTGCTCCAGCATCTGGCGCACCGGCACCTGAGAATCGAGCACCTGATTGTCCGCCCCTATCACCTTGATGTCCACATCCCCCACTGCAATGAAGTCGCGCACTCTGCCGCTGTCGCCGTTCATCGACGCGCTCCACTCCCGCGCAATCTGCATTGCGCGTTCCTTGGCATACGCCTTGTCCGGCGCGCCCTCGCCGGGGCGGTAGGTAACGGCAAAGCGCAGGTTGCCCATGCGCTCAAAGTTCTGCCCGATGCTCTGGTAGATTTTCAGCAGCACCGAGCACACAAACGGCAGCCCCCGCAGCAGTGATACCCCCTTTACCTCCCCGCAGCGCGGGCTTAGTGCAGTGTGCAGCACAAGCTCCGGTCGCGGTACGGGTGTGCTTTGGGTACCCCTTGTTACGCAGATCTCACTAGCCAGTGTCCTTTGGTTTTGGCGTATCTCAAGGCCACGAAGCGGCGCGTTATAGAGCAGGGCAATCCGTTTTTTCTGATAGTCAAGCACCATTTCGCCCACCGCGTTGCCGTAGCACAACAGCGAGTCGAGATGCTGCCACACAAACGCGTCGATGCCCGCACCGCCCCCTGCGATGGCAACCGTCTCAAACAGCTCGGTGAGTGCCTTGTCTGCCCGTGCGTTTCCACAGTCCGGCACAAACGAGCCGGTTAGGCGAACAATCTTCGCAATTGCGGCATCCACGATTGGCACCGCCTCGCGTATTGCGTCATACAGCGCGTTTTCCTGGGTGTGCAGCGCAACGTCCCCAGCGAGTATTCCAAACGGGGATGCACTCTCCCGCACCGTCTGGGCCACTGCCGCCTGCTCCCCCTTTTTGCGAAACAGCCCCATACGCTATTCCCCCTTTCCGTTTCTATTTTTATTGCAATTCGACAGACCCGTCACCTCCCCTTGTCCCGCCCAATTATCGGTCGGCGCTCATCACAAAAAAGCCGTCGCCCTCGTCCTCGAGCACCGTCGCCACAAAGTAGCGGATGTCGTCCATCGCGTGGTCGTACTCCTTCACCGGCAGGTCGCGTATACCGTCCTGCTCCCACGCGTACAGCGCAAACTCACGGATGCTGTCTTTGCAGCACGGGTCAAACAACAGCGTTTTGGTGCGCAGTGCCTCGCTTACGCGGCGTATGCCGTTTGCAACGTCGTTCTTTGCCTTGGTAACGCAAAACCTGCCGTGTCGGCGGATGGTCAAGATAAAGCTAGCAGCGGATGGGTCGACAACCACCGCCTCTACGGGCAGCGCGCCCGCCAGTTCCTCTAACGCCGCATAGTGCTCCTCATCGGTTTTTTGAAAGCCCTCTCGCCGCGAGTCAAAGTAATACTCACGCAAGCGGTGCCATGCCGTGCCATCAAAGCCCCAAAGCCCAAACGACGACGGGTTGACTGTGCCGTAATCGCACGAGATCACATACCGCGCGTACTGCTCTTTTGCTATGCAAACATGCTCCTGCTCCGAAAACATCGGGTAAACAAGACCTTGGGCAACCACCCAGCGTCCCTTTACAAACCGCTCGTAAAACACGCCGGAGTACAGCGCCTGGTACCGCGCCAAAATCTCGGGCGAAAGCGAGGGGTTATCGGTCATCTCAAAGTGCAGATGCAGCGCGTTCTTTTGCCGCGCCTTTTTAATCCACTCGGTGTAAAACCAGTGGTGGGGGTGCTCGGGGTTGCAGTTAAAAAAGTACTTCGAGCCCTTTACCGAGCACCGAGCAAGCGCCTGCTCCACAAACGAACGTGGCATCAACGCCACCTCGTCAAGCAGTATCCCCGCAAGGGTCATGCCCTGTATCAGCGCGGCACTCGATTCGTCCCGCCCGCCGAACAGGTAAAACCGATTGCTTCGCCCCGCATACGAGATATCCACATAGCTTTTGCTCACCCGCTCGCTGCACGCAAAGCCAAGCCCTTGTAAAATGCCCAGCAGCGGCGTTACCACGTTGCGGCGCAATGATGTCACGGTCTTGCCGCACAGCGCAAAATCTCTGTCGCAGTGCGCATAGAACGCCCACGCCACAAACGAGACGGACAAGCACAGCGTCTTGCCGCTACGCACCGCACCGTCGCAGATGACAGCGTCCTTGTGCCGATGCGGACTTTTGCCGCTCCACCACGAAAGGGCGGTCAGTTGCTTCGGAGAAAAAGGTACAAACTCAGTAGCCATCGCTTCACCTCCCTTTTTTGCGCTTTTTATTAGTCGTCGTCGCCGTCCTGCCCGTTTATCGCAAGCACGCCCTGCTCTATCGCCCTGTAAAAGGGTGCCGCGCCCTCGCTCTCGGTCTTTTCGTCCATCAGTGCCAGCCGCTCCAGCGCCTTGAGACGGTCAAAGAACTTTATCTCAAACCCGCCGCCCTTCGGGCGCTTAATCTCGGCGACGCAGAACAGATCAAGCGACTGGATGTCCACCGATGTAGCATCCTCCGCGCACAACAATGTGACCGCGTCCGCAATCGGGCCAAACGCCAGACGCTCAAGCCCCACACGCACGCTCTTTGCCCGCTGTTCTTGGTCTTTGCACAGTGCGTTCAGCCTTGCCTTCACCGCCTCGTTCTTCATCAGACGCGCGGCGGTCTGTTCGGAAAACAGCGCGCCGTACCCCGCGCGGATTGCTGCCTCCCGTGCGTTTTGTGTCGCTGCGTACTGCCAGCAAAACTGTTCTTCTCGTTTTGACAACGGCTTTTGCGTACTCGCCATATCCTCTATCCCCTTTGCTTTTTCACATGCTACTGTTAATACCCCGCCCCAAAAAGCAAAAAGTTGCATAGTTTTGCCCAAAACACAAAGAAAAAAACCCGTTTTCCCGAATTGTCTTCGGAAAAACGGGCGCAAAAATAGGGACTGCTTACGAAAGCAGCCCCGAAAGATACATAAACGCCTCGGCATCGGCAAAGAACCAGACTGTTTTTACATCAGGATGTTGATAGTTCTTTGCCAAGCCATATCCGTCCACCTCATCCTCAAGGAAAGAATACTCCTCGGTAACACCGTCTTTCGTCACGAGCACGGTCATAATCTCTCCTCCTGTGGGCGGTGGTCCGGTGAAAGTGCTTTCAAACATCCGCTCGACAAACGCGAGAATGCTCTGAATTTCAAATTGGTCAGTTATCACTTTCTCCTTCGCGGCAATCAGATTGTTTTTCTTCACAGTGATTGACACACTGGGTTTCTGATTGCTTGACTGCTGTGAGTTTATATCATAACGGGAACTTGATAAAGAAGAGCTGCCCTCAATGGGTATGCTTGTCTCTGTCGCTTTATCGCTACTTTCCGAGTGAGCTTCATTCTGCTTTTGACTTGAAATCTTTGATTGGCTGGCATACTGGTTGTCTATGGTCTCTATTGAAGAAGAACTTGTTGAGTAATTGTCAATTATGCTCTCAAGGAGAGATGATTCATTAGTTATCTCATGTGAACAGGCGAGCAAAAATATTGCGAGGCATAATAAGGTCATCCACTTTAACGCTGAGCATTTCCGTTTCATCCGCATAGCATCTCTCTACTTTCACAAGCCAATTAAGCAGCTTTTACCCGTTCTTCTCCTTGCAATCACCTGTATCATCCTATATTTGTAATATGTTGTGCTGTCATTGTATCGCAGTTTCACTAACCTGTCAACAATAAGGGCGGAGTGTTTCACCCCGCCCTTTCAAACCTCTATTGCATTAATGCAAGTGTCACGGTAAACGTCGTGCCCAGTCCGTCTGTACTTTCCACTGTAATCCTCGCGCGATGGTTATCCGCTATTTGTTTTGCGATAGAAAGCCCCAGCCCGTAACCGTCGTTCTTTCGGTAGCGCGACTCATCCACGCGGTAGAATCGCTCGAACAGGTGCGGCAGGTGCACGGGGTCTATCGGGTCGCCCGTGTTGTTCACACACAGCCTTGCGTGGTCGCCGCTGCGCTCCAGCATCAGCGTAACGCGCCCCTTTTCACCCGCGTACTTGCACGCGTTGTCAAGAAGTATGGCGACCAGTTGCTTTAGCTCGCCTTCACTGCCGCTTACCGTGAGTGACGGCGTTACCTTGCTGGTTAGGGTTATCCCCGCCTCAAACGCGATGGATTCAAACGGCAGCACAGCGCTGAGCACCGTGTCGCTCAGGTCAAGCTCCTTATGCGCGTCGGGCTGCCTTGTGGCATCCGCCTTAGCAAGAAACAGTAGGTCGTCTACCAGCTGCTTCATGCGGTCGGCCTCTGCTTTGGTGTTCTCCACCCATTTTGCCTGCTCTGCTACCGTGTCCTGCTTATGCGCAAGCAGAATCCCCATGTTAGCTAGGATAACGGTAAGCGGTGTTCTCAGCTCGTGCGACGCGTCTGCCACAAACTGCCGCTGCCGCTGCCACGCTCTTTGTACGGGGCGAAGTGCCCAGCTTGCAAGGAACAGGCTCGCCAAAAAGAAGGCGCTAAGCCCTAATAGCCCGACCAACAGCGCGGTCAGAAGAAAGTTTGCCATCGCGCTGCGCTCGCTTGACATATCCGCAAAGGCGTATTTCATGCCGTCGGGTGTCTGCTCGGTCATAAAGCGCAACCCCAGCCCCTGCAATACCCCCTCGCGCTTTTGGCTCTGCTGCGCCTCGATTACCGCTTGCTCCGTAAGCTCGTCCGACACCTCCACGTATTCGCCCGTACGCGACTGTACTACCCCGTCTGCACCAATCGTCACGCAGAACACCGGCACAGTGAAAAACGCTCGTTTCTCAGGACCCCTGCCGCCAATCTCAAACTTCGGTGGCATATGCGCGATGTCGCGCGACAAAATCTGCCGCATTGCCATCTCGCTCTCGCGCACGAGGCGCTGGTAGGTGGAGCCGCCGAGCAGGGCAAACACGATAAGCAGCACGACGCTGACAAACGACATGCAGATGATGATAAACTGCCGTCGCAGCCGTGCAAGCATCCCGTCTCCCTCTGGTTTATTCGTCGTTTTCAGTCCCCATCACTCCTCGTCGATATCCAGTCGGTACCCCACCTTACGCACGGTGTTAATCTGTACCCGCGCGTTTAGAAAGCTGAGTTTTTTTCGTAAAAACGAGATGTATGCCTCCACGTTGTTGTCCTCCGCCTCGCTTTCGGCGCCCCATACCTTATTTATCAAATCCTCCTTGGAAAGGATGATGCCGGTGTTTGCCATAAGCAGGTGCAAAACCTCAAACTCCTTAAATCCTAGGCGTACGCTCTTTTGCCCGCAGGATAGCGTTCGGGTGGAGACGCTAAGCGTCAGGTCGTGGTATTTTAGCTCCTCAAGCACCACGTCCCCCTGACGGCGGGCAAGCGCGCGAATTCTTGCAAGTAGCTCCTCGGGCACAAACGGCTTTGTCATGTAGTCGTCCGCGCCGCAATCAAGCCCCGTCACCTTGTCGGTCAGTTCGTCCCGCGCGGTTAGTAGCAGTACCGGGGTGGCTACCTTGTTTGCGCGCAGCGCGCGCACCATGTCAAATCCGTTTCGCCCCGGCAGCATCACATCGAGCACGATTACGTCATACTGCACACTCAGCGCATAGGCAAGCCCGTCCTCTCCGTCGAAAACCGCGTCTACAACGTAGTGCTGCTCCCGCATAATCTCGGTGAGAGCCTCGGCAAGCCTTTTTTCATCCTCAACTATCAGCACGCGCAACGCCCGCGCCCCCTAACCCATAAGCAATCGTATATAGCCCATTATCTTTAACCTCTGTGTCGTATAACCCCAACTTGTGTGGGCAATTTCATTATAAAACGGTTTATCTTCTTTCGCAATTATTGTATCGCATCATTCTGAAAATACCCTGAAACCCCCACATGCAAATTATCAGAGGGCATGCACTGCCACGCTAAAAAGGGAAACAAAAAGGGAAGCTTCCAAACCGGATGCTTCCCTTTATAAATTGTGCTACTTGATGTTTATACCAGCTCGATGATCGCCATCTCGGTGGAACACTATATGCATATGTCCTATTTAACGGTATATGAATCGCTATCTTGCCGATACGGTAATAGAACCAAGCAGCGTATACTCGGCAGAAACCGCCTTTTTCTCATAATCCGCAATCATCTCGTTACGCTCCGCGCTATCCTCAAAGGAGGCGACTGTCCATTCGGCGAGGTCGCGCTCGCTTACGCGGAACATTAACGCGCCGGTATCCAGCGCTTTATCGTACATTGCCCGAATCGCGGTATGGTCAATAGTGGAAGCCATCCGCGCCACCTTTGTGCGGGGCAAAAGAAATTGCCGCTCCCCCACATAGCCGAAAGTAAAATGTGCCCTGTTATCGGGATTGACCGCGCGAATGCCGAAAAACAGAAAAATAACAACAAGCAAAACAATGGATACTCCGACTATCACTTTTGAATATCGGTTTATTTTCATCTTATTAGTACCTTTCTTAATCAACTTACATAAACATATTTTTACTTATTTCAACATTATAATATCAGAGCTCCATAAACTTATCAATATATTACTTATCATGTAATATAAATGTATTATTTTATATTATATGTTATTGTTTTGCTGAATAATTTATATGCTTATTTTATTGAATGAGGTGGTTAACATGAAAAATAACCTACATATTCTATTCTTATTAACAAAAAGGAAGCGCCCACTACGGGACGCTTCCTTTTTATCGTATTGCAATTAAGTCTTATACCAGCTCGATGATCGCCATCTCGGCGGCATCTCCGCGGCGCGGTCCTATCTTGATAATGCGCGTGTAGCCGCCGTTGCGGTCAGCGTACTTGGGCGCAATCTCGTCAAACAGCTTCTTTGTA
>JAEZDF010000104.1 GCA_023429685.1 Bacillota bacterium | reverse complement strand
AGTTACGGTCGTTTTGCGGAGGCAGCAAAATACATCGACCCGCGCCATCAATAATTTAAAAGGAGGTAAGAACAATGGCTTTGTTTGAAAGTTACGAGAGACGTATTGATAAAGTAAACGCCGTGCTCAGTACATACGGCATTGCAGGGCTCGAAGAAGCAGAGAAGATCTGTAAGGATATCGGTATCGACCCCTACACGATTACCAAGGAGATTCAGCCCATCGCGTTTGAGAACGCTTGCTGGGCATACGTTGCAGGCGCTGCCATCGCCATCAAAAAGGGCTGCAAAACCGCTGCAGAGGCCGCCGAGGCCATCGGCATCGGTCTGCAGGCATTCTGCATCCCCGGCTCGGTTGCCGAGGATCGCAAGGTGGGTCTTGGTCACGGAAACCTTGCCGCCATGCTGCTGCGCGACGAGACCAAGTGCTTTGCGTTTTTGGCGGGACATGAGTCGTTTGCCGCCGCCGAGGGCGCAATCGGTATTGTAAAGAGTGCCAACAAGGTGCGCAAAGAACCCCTGCGCGTTATCCTCAACGGTCTTGGCAAGGACGCGGCGCAGATCATCTCGCGCATCAACGGCTTTACCTACTGTCAGACCGCGTTTGACTACGGCTCTGGCGACGTAACCGTGGTTAAGACCATCGCTTACTCCAAGGGCGAGCGTGCGAACGTGCGCTGCTTTGGCGCCGACGATGTGCGTGAGGGCGTAGCCATTATGCACCACGAGGGCGTGGATGTTTCGATTACCGGTAACTCCACCAACCCCACCCGTTTCCAGCATCCCGTTGCGGGCACCTACAAGAAGGAGTGCATGGAGCAGAACAAGAAGTACTTCTCGGTAGCGTCGGGCGGCGGTACGGGCAGAACCCTGCACCCCGACAACATGGCGGCAGGCCCCGCTTCGTACGGCATGACCGACACGATGGGACGCATGCACTCCGACGCGCAGTTTGCCGGCTCTTCGTCGGTACCCGCGCACGTAGAGATGATGGGCTTCCTCGGCATGGGCAACAACCCGATGGTAGGCGCATCCGTTGCGGTTGCGGTTGCCATTGAAGAGGCGATGAAGTAATTCATCCTTATTATGGTTGACAAAGTGCTGCCAGAGTGATAGTATCCGCATAGGGAATGAAGTTCTCCCCTGGTGGCGCGCTTTGTGCGACAACCTAAACTGCTTAGGGCGTTTTAATACGCCACTGATAAAAGCTGATGACTTCTGTGATTAACCGTCGCAGGATTCGTCAGCTTTTTGCAATATCCTGCGAATAAAGGGGTTTTGCACCGTGTTAACAAGTCTTGCGCTGATACTGCTGTGCGGGATGGTTCTGGGATCGTTATTTAACAAGCTGCGGCTTCCGTCGCTGGTGGGTATGATTGTGACCGGCGTCTTACTCGGACCATATGCGCTAAACCTGCTCGATGATTCCATCCTGATGATATCGCCCGACCTTCGGCAGCTTGCGCTGATTATCATCCTAACCCGGGCGGGGCTGTCGCTTGACCTAGACGACCTGAAAAAGGTGGGACGCCCGGCGCTTTTGATGTGCTTTGTGCCCGCCTGCTTTGAGATTGCGGGCATCGTGCTGCTCGCGCCGCCCCTGCTTGGGGTGTCGTACAAGGAGGCGGCTGTCATGGGTGCGGTGGTCGCGGCGGTATCGCCCGCCGTCATCGTGCCGCGCATGCTCCGCTTAATGGAGGAGGGCTACGGCACGGCGCGCAGCATCCCCCAGCTTATCCTTGCGGGAGCGTCGGTGGATGACATCTTCGTCATCGTGTTGTTTGCGTCGTTTGTTCAGCTTGAGCAAGGACAGGCGGTGTCGCTTGGGCAGATAGCAAGCATCCCCATCTCGATTGCGCTGGGGCTTGCGGGCGGTTTGCTCTGCGGGTTTGTGCTGTCGAGGCTGTTTCGCATCATTCACATGCGCGACTCGGTCAAGGTGGTTATCCTGCTCAGCGTCTCGTTTTTGCTCATCGCCCTTGAGCACGCCGTTGCCGATGTAGTGGCGTTTTCTGGGCTGCTTGCGGTAATGGCGGCGGGCGCTGCCGTGCTGCAACAAACGCCCGATGTGGCAAAGAGACTGTCCTCGAAGTTTTCCAAGCTGTGGGTGGGCGCCGAGATTATCCTGTTTGTGCTGGTGGGCGCGACGGTGGATATCCGTTACGCGGCGGCGGCAGGCGGTGCTGCGGCGCTGGTCATTCTGGGCGCGCTGGTGCTGCGGATGCTGGGGGTACTGGTTTGTGTGGTGAAAACACCCCTTGTGTGGAAGGAGCGCGTGTTCTGCATGCTCGCGTACCTGCCCAAGGCGACCGTTCAGGCTGCCATCGGTGCCATCCCCCTGACCATGGGGCTTGCGTGTGGGCAGACGGTGCTGACCGTAGCGGTGCTTGCTATTATCATCACCGCCCCCCTGGGCGCACTTGCCATCGACCGCAGCTACAAGCGACTGCTTACACGGGAGCAGGGATGACACAGCCGTTGTTATATAGAAAGGCAGGGGAATGGGTATGCGGTTCTCATTGATTGGTTTGCTCATCAGTGCGGGGATTTTGCTGCCGAATCTGTTGATGGTGGTTATCCCGCCCGTGGGTATGCCGACGGGGCTTAGTGACGGGCATTTTGCGCTGACGATTGCCGAAAATCTCGGGCGAGCCGCGGTGTTTGTCATCCTCATCCTGTTTACGGGTAATAAGATTGCCGCGGCACGGGTGGATGTGTGGCTTATACTCTTATGCGTATGCGCCGCCGTGTATTACGGGCTGTGGATTCGTTATGCGGTGCGGGGCGGCGATTTCTCGCTGCTGTTTCGCCCGCTGTGGGGCATCCCCGTGCCGATGGCGGTGTTTCCCGCGGCCGTTTTTTTGCTTGCCGCGGTGTGGATGCGCTCGCTGCCCCTTGGCATTGCGGCGGGGGTGTTTGGCGTTGCGCATGTGATAATCAGCCTGCGCACCTGGGCGAGCATCCGATGACTGCACCAAACGTGGCAGAGAACAAGGACTGCTATGGCAGATGAAAGGTGAATGACGAGATGACAGAAAAAAGGAACAAAAAGCTTTCCCGCGCAATTGGTGTAATTGCCCTGCTGCTCTGCTTAGGAGTTGTATTCATGGTGGTGAACGCCTTTACAGGCAACCCCGTTTCCGCGTATTTTGCATCGAAAAGGATACACGAGTATGTGGAAAGAACCTACCCTGACCAACCATTAGAGGTATCACAGGTGAAATACACCTTCCCAAACAGCGCGTATTATGCACGCGTACAGGCGGCGGACAGTATTGACACGAGCTTTACCGTCTCGTTTAGCCGAGGTAAAGTCAGTGATGATTATGA
The DNA here is from genome assembly GCA_023429685.1 of Bacillota bacterium. Lineage (GTDB taxonomy): Bacteria > Bacillota > Clostridia > Oscillospirales > Ruminococcaceae > Acetanaerobacterium. Next base: position 1,126 of record JAEZDF010000104.1, on the reverse strand, counting down.
GTACGAGGTTGCCAACCATTTTACCACCTACCGCAGACTGAGCGAAGAGCTTGACGGTCTGGTTACCGAAATCATCGAGGCGCATTACCCCGACAAAACAACACTGATTATCGGCGACCTAGTGGGGGACACCCGCCTGCTTACGCCGGACGCACCGCTCAGTCTCGAGGGCATGCCACTGGAGCTTTCTCTGAATGTAAGCATGCTCAGCGAGGTGCGCGACGAACATAGCATGGCTGCCCTGCTGACAGAGCTGCACCAGCTGATGCAGCAAAGTGGTATTCCGATTGACTGGTACACGCTGCGGCTTGAGGAGCCCTTGCCCGAAGACATGAAACCGGGCAGCGCAGAAACCCTGCATTTGATCGATTTCCCCGCGAGCGGCATAACCGAAGACTCGGTCGCCCTTGCTGCGGACATTCGGGCGTTCATCGCCGAGGCAGAACAAAACGACAAGTCATAACTGCTGCACCGTTGGGGGATAGAACAAAACAAAGCCCTTTCTGCGTCTAGGCATACCCTGCCGAGACAACGGAAGGCTTTTTGTGTGTTTTTGTAACGGTTGATAGGAGGCAAGTACAGAACGAAAAACAGAAGTCATCCCGCTGCGAGGCGTGTAAAGAGCGGTGTTTTAAACTCCACCGAAACAGTGTTAGTTATATTTTACCAAAACACCGGGACAATAGCTGTAATAACAGCTTTTTCTTGGACGATAACGGCGGAATTTCATTAATATTACGCGTTTTGGTATGGATTTTTGTGTGCCGTTCTGTTATAATTTCAGTTGGTGAACCGGGCGCGTGTTAAATAATTAACAAATTACGGTTGTAATTGTGAAATGCTTAACAATCTTGCGCAACCTCTGTGCCCGGTTGTTCTCTCGTTTGCAAAGCGGGCAAACCGTTTTGTAAATCCGCTGGGCGGGTTGCCCAACTGGCGAATCCAGAAGGCGGGGGTTCCCGCATGCTGGACGGTAGAAATGGTTTAGGTTTATTTTTTCCCATTCTTTGGCTTAAGGAGGATGAATTAAAAACATGGCAAAGTCCACAACCGGTGTGCCGTTTTGCGGCACAAAAGAGCAGGAGGCGGAGCTGTTACAGCTAATTGCCGAGCACAAGGCGCAGCC
>JAEZDF010000022.1 GCA_023429685.1 Bacillota bacterium | reverse complement strand
AGATGGCGGAACCGAGTGCCGGACCCTGCAAGGAGCCTGCAATCTTTACGGGGATACCCAATACGTCCGCATAGATCTGCATGGTCATCGGGTCTTTTTGCGAGATGCCGCCGGAGGCGTAAAACTCATCGACTGGTACGCCGTTTGCGTTAAACGTTTCGACAATCTTTCTGGTGCCATATGCCGTGGCCTCAATCAGGGCACGGTAGATCTCCTCGGGTTTTGTCTGTAGCGTCATGCCCAGCATCATGCCGGTAAGGTCTACATCCACCAGCACAGAACGGTTGCCGTTCCACCAATCCAGCGCAACCAGTCCGCTTTCGCCCACACCCAGCTTTTCCGCCTTCTGGCGCAGATATTTATGTATGTTGATATCCTGCTTTTTCGCGTCTTCGTAATAGGACGCGGGCAGGCAGTTTTCAATAAACCAGGCAAAGTGGTCTCCGACACAGGACTGCCCTGCCTCGTAGCCGTAAAAGCCCGGGTACACGCCGTCCTCTACCACGCCGCACATACCGGGTACTTCACGCTCCTCGGTGCCCAGCAGGATATGGCAGGTCGATGTGCCCATGATGGCAAGAATCTTTCCGGGACCGTCGATGCCCACTGCGGGCACGGTCACATGCGCGTCCACGTTGCCTACCGCAACCGCAGTGCCGGGTACAAGCCCCGTCAAGGACGCGGATAGCTCGGTGATCTCACCCGCCTTACAGCCGAGGGGCGTAATCGGGCAGTTTAGTTTATCCTCCACCACGTTTTCAAAGCGTGGGTCGAGTGCCTTAAAGAATTCTTTATCCGGGTATCCTTTGCGCTTATGCCAGATAGCCTTATAGCCTGCGGTGCAGGAGTTGCGTGTCTGTACGCCGGTAAGCTGCCAGATAACCCAGTCTGCCGCTTCGATAAAATAGTCCGCGGCATCATAGACCTCGGGTGCTTCGTCTAAAACCTGCCACACCTTGGGGAACAGCCATTCGGACGATATCTTACCGCCGTACCGCGCGAGCCAATCCTCGCCCATGTCCGCCGCGATCTGATTAAGCTTGTTCGCTTTATCCTGCGCCGCGTGATGCTTCCACAGCTTGATATACGCATGCGGGTTGGACGCAAACTCGGGAAGGAAGCAAAGAGGGGTGCCGTCCGCCTTAACAGGAAGCACCGTGCACGCCGTAAAATCGGTACCGATTCCGATGACATCCTGCGCCGAGACCTTAGCGCTTTTTAGCACGCCGGGTATGGTATGCGCAAACACCTCGAGGTAATCCTTCGGGTGCTGCAACGCCCAGTCGGCGCCTAGCTTTGTGCCGTCGGGAAGGGTCTCATCCATAACCGCATGGGGATACTCGTAAGTTGTACTTGCAACTTCTTCACCCGTTGCAACATTTACGAGCACCGCTCTGCCGGAGAGCGTACCAAAATCTACGCCGATTGCATATTTCGCCATGATATGACTTCCTTTCCGTATATCCAATTCTGTTGATTACGTCATTTAAGTTGTACGTACATCTTTAATGTCATCATATAACAAATTGGTCAAAAAAGCAATAGGGCTCTAAGGATTATTTATATAATAAATCAACAAAAAAACACGCCCCATGTAAAAAGGGCGTGTCAAATACCAAATTAACTTATAATGTCTACGAAAAAATCTCCATAAAAGCCATAAACGCAAGCTTTTATGAAGATTTTATTCGGACATTATTGAAGTTAATTAGCTATATCTTAATCCATCTCGGTTATCGTACGCACGGACTGGCGCTCTACGATAACGGGCTCAAACAGGGAGTCAACCGCCGCCGTGCGGTTATGCAGCAGTGTTAAAAGCCCCTTTGCGGCAATCTCGCCGAGCTGCTCCTTGGGATGCGCAAGCGAAGTAATGCCGATATCCGGCATTGTAGCGAGATTTGAGTTATCAAAGCCAATCAGCGAGATCTGCTCGGGTATTTGTACCCCCGCGCGGCGAAGAATCTCCACGAGCTTCACGGCAATCTGGTCGTTGTAACACAACAGGGCGGTGCAGCCCTCGATTCGTGAACAGAGATAATCGTCGCTGTCTCCGCCAAACAGACGCCCGATGTCTTCGGTGCCATACCAAAGCACTCTGTCGTCATCCAACCCGACGCCGTGCTCTTTGAGCGCATGTGCAAAGCCCGCATACCGCAGGTGCCCCTGAATATCATCCGACTTAAAGATGCCACCGATCCTTTTGTGACCGCGTAAAAGCAGGTACCTTGCCGCCTCTCGTCCGCTCGCATAATCGTCCGGCGCAACGCAGGCAGCATTAAGCCCGGCGTATTTTCCGTTTATCATCAGGCAGGGGATGTTTCTTTGGGCAAGCGTTTCGTATAGGCTGCGGTTTAGGTTTGGCAGCGCACTTTTGGTGGGCTCTACAATCAGACCGTCCACATTGTCCTGCAGCATATTCATCAACGCGGTCGTCTCGTTTTCCACCTTGTTGTGGGTAATTGAAAGGCGCATGGTATACCCGTTTTGAGACAGCACCCCCTCGATGCCCCTAATGATGCTGGGAAAGATGTAGTCGTCGAGATAGGTCGTGATAACGCCGATGGTTTTTGTGGGTGTATGGGTGGGCACGGGCGATGCGTTGATATAGGTTCCGCTGCCTCGTCTGCGCTCTACAAGCCCTTCGTTTTCCAGCACACCAATCGCCTGACGGACGGTCTGCCTGCTGATGCCGAACATTCGGGTCAGCTCATTTTCGGAATACAGCTTATCCCCCGGCAGCAGGTCGCCGGAATCGATCTGCCGTTTCACCCAGTCAACCAACTTGTTGTATTTGGATACGCTTTGCAAAGCCATTCCATCCATCCTTATACTTATAATTAGTAAAAGTCATACTTGGTTTTTACCCACAGTGCTTAATCCATATTACAACATATTGTCGTTGTTGTAAAGACAACTTGGCACACAAAACAATACATCTTTCTGCGTAATATGTGTCATATTTACGGGTATTATACTTTTTGTTGTAAACTGCAAAAGTCATGCTAACAGAATATTTATAGTTTCTTAGCAATTATTCAATAAAAGCGTTACGAAATGGTTCCATCTGCGCATGCAACTTCTGTTATAATCAGTACAGACAAAAGGAGATCGGCATAACATTTTAACGCCAAAAACATTTTGTCTTTGGGCATCGAGAGAGGACTGGTGCTTGCATGAACAGGCTGCCATCATACAGCCCCAACGTGTACTATCCCACCCATTCCAGCGATGACCTCACCGGGAAGCTGGGCAAATACGGGCAGACGGCTCGCAGTTATCTGTTAGAAAACCACGCAGAGCTATACCGACAATGGCAGAAAGCCGGTTATCTAAACGAGTATTTGCTTAGTCTAGACTTACGATACGAAACATGGAAGACCAAGATGGTACACCATATGAACGAGCGCATCACACTGCTAAACACGGCGCAGAGGGCCTACCGCATACAATCCGAAGCCGATACCTTTGTGCTTACTCTGCTATACGAAGAACTTCGCAGCTTATAAAAACACAAACAGATACTTCCCTCCTCATTCTCATAAATGAAATACAGCACCCCAAACAAAACGGATTTTGGCTTGCACCAAAATCCGTTTTGTTTTATACGTTTTATAAGACAAAGCCAATCATCCAACATGACAATAGCCAGTTAATATGCCTTTGCGTAATAGGACAATAAGAACACAAGCGGAGAGTTCCAGTAGATGGTGATCTCATTGGTGGAGTAGCTCTGTGCGTTGTCTGCATAGCACTGCGCCGGAGGCAGCCCTTCTAACACAGCGCGCGCAAAGGGGTCTTCGAGATTGCTGTTGGGTCCGCCCACCAGCATGCCCGGAAGCGTTTTTCCAATTGCCATAGAAGGTCTGTGGTGGGTGTTGTTCGGGGATTGCGTGCCAAAGCCGGTAACAAAGCTGTACGACAGACAGTTCACGCCAAACAGGTAGTTTAAATGGTCTGCCGCTGACTGACTGTACGCGACATCCGGCTCAATTAGATTGGCAATGAGCAGCAGCATCGCGTTGTTTGCAACCGACATGTTGCTGCCCCACGGGTAACTGCGCCCCAGCGAGATCTTGTAGCCGTCATAATCCGAGAGCTCCAGCAGCTTTTTTGCCTCTTTAAGCAGGTCATTCTTAAGCTTTGCGGCAAGCGCGCTGTCAACCTTATCGGGCGCGGTGGTCAGGTAGGCATAGGTTCCGTAGGAACCGACACTTGCCCAGCCTAAGCCGGATGGGATCAGCTCCTGAAACGCCGCTACGATATAATCGTTGTATTCCTTCTTACCCGTAGCCTTTAGCAGCTCGGCTGCCGCCCAAAAGCGTTCGTCCTTGGTCGTTAAGTCTCCATACTCGCCGGTTAAGATATCCTCGGGGTTTTTAAAGGTATTCGACGGGTTCTTGAGTGTAAAGCCCCATGCCTTTTCAGCAGCTGCGAGGCACCTCTTTGAAAAAGCCGCATCATATGGCTGATACAGGTTAGACGCCATTGCCATTACCGCCGCGAACGTGCCCGTCGCGTTGGTGGAAATCGGCGCAAGCACCAGCTCCTCGGTCACCGTCTCTGGCATTACCTCGCCTTCGAACGCCTTGGTGGTCACCTTGTGATACACACCGCCACTTGCCTTGTCCTGCATCTTAAGCAGCCACTCCAGCTCATAGCGTACCTCATCTACAATCACAGGTATCGTGGAAGATAGCGGATTTGCAAACGCCCCGGGGTTCAGCTGGTAAGCGAGCATCAAATCCGCCGCCGCCTTTGCACCGGGCACAACATAGCGTCCGTAATCGCCCGCGTCATGCCAGCCACCCGAAACATCGAGCTTTGTGTTTGTACCGTACACCGTTGCAAGCCCGGTATGGCAGGCAGCGTGCGCAAAGTCTTTCGCTCTGTCTTTGCTGAGCTCCGTCCCGCAGCGCTGCATGTAAAACATCTCTACCACCGCTGTAAAGGCGTTATCATATACATCCTCGGAGATTGCAAACGGAAACGACTCGCCGAGATTTGCAGTTTTAATGGTGTACTCGCCCTTGGTCGTAAGTGCTGTAAAGTCTCCATACGACACCGTTTGCCCGGTCGGAGCGTCCTGAACAGAGCCGGTAATGTCGCCGGTATAAACTACCTTGCCTGTCGTCTTATCCACAACCTCAAACCTTGTGTCTTTTCCGCTGAATACGGCTATCTTTTTGTCCGCTGGGCGGTATCCCAGCTGGTTGATGTTAATTGGCAGCGTCACTGCCGTACCTCCTTCGGTTGCAACCTTTTCGGAATCGTCAGTCATCGTCAGGCTCACGTTATCCATGTATATGATGTGTGCGCCCGCCTCACCGTCCTCATCAAACATCCCCATGTTTAGTGCAAAGCGGGGAGCGGGGTCGCTTTCCTGCTGCATCTGAAATTCGAAGACGTAGCTTGCCATCTCGGTCGTTATCTTCGCGCTCTCAAGTAGGTAGCCGAAATAGTCACCGCCGTTTTTCTGAATGCGTACCTCTATCGTACGCGGTACCGTCGAACGCATATCAAATGTCAGGCGATAACGACAGCCCTGCGTCACCGTGGGGATATCCTGATAAAGCTGAACGCTGTGCTTTTGGGGTCCCGTTGTTTCAATATCAAGCTTTAGCACACCATCCTCTCTCCCTTTTTCAGCCTTTCCCCCTTCTAAATAAGTAAACCACATTGTGCTGTCGTTTTCATCAAACATTCCATTTTGAATCATCTCGCCGTTTTCCTTTTGCTCTTCGGGAGCCACTACCTCCTGAACAGGCTCGTCTGATGACGGAGCGGGCTCAAGAGAGGACTCTAAAATCGGCTCGGTGGGTGCGCAGCAGCACAACAAAAGCACCGACGCCATGAGCATTGCTAACATGCGTTTCATACAGGTCTCCTCCTCGCTTCAAAGTCAGGGCTGCCCTATAGAATCGGCCAAAAACCGAACCGATATGGACTGCTCTCTATTTAAACACTTAAACCAAATTCTCACGATGTAATAGGCTCTTACCGAATTAGATAGCATAGTATATTCCAATATAGGGCGGAAACGGTTTGTGCTTCTTTACAAGACTAAGTGCCGCCTCTGCTATAGTTTTAAAGCATAGAAACGGCACTTAATCAAAAAGAGAAATATGAAGGTGTTGATATCATCATTCTTAAGAAAAATAAGCGATAAAGCATAAACCGCCATATTCCTGGCGGTTTATACGTCGTTAGAATAAACAGCATAACTGCACAATTGCAGTTTGGTAATACGCTTTATTCCTTTACTCCTCCCAATGCAACGCCGGCGATAATATACTTCGAAAGCAGGAAGTACATTATAAACAGCGGCAATACAGTGAGTGAAAGTCCCAGATAAATAGAGCCGTACTCAGTCTTGTAAAAGTCGCCTCTTAGCAGGCTAACCATAATAGGCATCGTGTACTTCGTTTTTTCGGTGAGCAGTACCATGGGCATAAACAGGTTGTTCCAGCTGGAAACAAACACGAAGATTGCCTGTGTAGCAATCGCAGGTTTCATAATGGGCAGAATAATGCGATTAAATGTGTAAAACTCTCCGGACCCGTCGATGCGCGCAGAATTTACAATGTCAATCGACAACGTGGCAATCAGATACTGCCTCATAAAGAAAACAATTGCGGGTGCCGCTATTGCAGGTAGAATCAGCGGCAGGAAGTTGTTGGTCCATCCCAGCTTATACATCATCTGATAAAAACCGATACTCGACATCTGCGCGGGAATCATCAGGACAGCCATAATAAAGGTAAAGAATGGCTGACGCAACCTCCAGTTATACGCGGTAAGCGCATACGCCGTAAGGGACGAAAAGTAAATAGAGAAAACCGTCGCACTGGTTGATATCACCATGGAGTTTAAAAAGCCAACGAACGGATTGAAGCTTTTGCCGAGCAGAATCTTTAGGTTGCTAACTAAATACGTGGAAGGCACTAACGAAATCGCGGACTGCTGAATCTCAAAAGTTCCGCGCGTTGCATTCATAAGCATAATCCAAAACGGGAAGATGCTTAGTATAGACAAGAAGATGCACACAATGTAGATGATAACCATCATTAGGGTATAAGGTATTGATTTTCGTTGTTTCATCGTGCCCCCCTCCTTGTCATGAGTTTCTCAGCCTTTTTCATCTCTTTCACTTCTTTATTATGCCGAACAGCATCCTGATCGCGCATCACATAGAACAAGACGAGCGAAAGTGCCATGATAACGATAAACAACACTAAGCTTGCCGCGGAGGCACGATTATACATATAGCTTCCGCTAAACGCTTGGTTGTAGATAAATACGCTTGCGGTAAGCGTCGCGTTATCCGGACCGCCGTTGCCGCCGATAATAAACAGTTTTGGGATATCAAACATCTGTAAACCGCCTATCATACTCGTAACCAAGGAGTAAAGTAGAATGGTTCTCAGGTTTGGTAAAGTAATACGGAAGAAGGTCTGGGAGCTGGATGCTCCGTCAATCTCGGCCGCCTCAAACAGGGTAGGGTTAATACCCAGTACGCCCGCAATCAGTACAATCATCGTATTGCCGTACCACATCCAAAATTGGATAAATGACACAATGTTTCTAGCAGTCCACCTCGAAATGAGAAAGTTAATTGGTTCTTTAATCAAACCGAATGTGATCAGCAGGTCATTTACCGGGCTTTTGGGGTATGCAAACAACGCATTAAACAAGATAGCGATCGTTGCGGCTGTAATAATATTGGGCATGTAAACAAGAACCTTGAACATGCCCTGACCCTTAATCTTATAGCGATGGCTGGTAAACCACGCGGTTAGCAAAAGGGCAAGTAAAATCTGTGGAATAAAGTTAATAACCCACATCAAAACAGTATTAGACAAGGATGTTTGAAAGGACGGGGCCGTAAGCACCGTTTTAAAGTTCTCAAACGGATCGCTCAAGAAATTAAAGTCAGATTTACCCATTCCCCTGAGATCAGTAAATCCAATAACAGAGGTGTAGATAATGGGATATAGAGAAAAAACAAGGAACGCAAGCACGAACGGTATAGAAAATATGTAACCGTACTTCGCGTAGCTAACGCTCTTGCGGCGCATAAGCGTTCACCTCCCGATAAAATGCGTAGTGCTCAAATTAGGATATAAAGTAGGGGCGGACGGTAAGGCGCCCGCCCCTATATTCGGGTTAAATCTTAGTCGATGGCTAAGCCGAGTTGGTCGGCAACAGCCTGCTTAAAGTCGGCAATTGCCTGCTCCTTGGTCTTGGAACCAGCAGCGTACTGACGAACCTGGTCGCGCCACTGAGAGTTGATGGTTTCGTCAAGCGGAGTCAGGTTCTTACCGGAAGCAAACTGACCAGCGGGAACGAATACATCGAACATATTCTGTCCGCCGAGGAATTCGAGCTTACCGTCAGACTTCGCCATAACTGTACCGGAAGCAACGGTGTCCTTGGTGCCACCAGGGCCATTCAAGGTGCCGTTTGCCCAGAAGTACTGGAGACCGGTGTCAGAGCTGTCGAGGGTGATCCACTCAATGATCTTGCCTGCGGAAGCGGGAATCTTGGTGTCCTTGTTAGCAAGAACCCATGTGCCGCCCCAGAAGAAGCCTGTGGGAGGCTCGCAAACAGCCCAGTCGCCATATGTTCCAGCAGCTTTTACAAGCTTGCCAGTATCATCAAACTCTGCGCCAGAGTTCTTTGCGATTACGTAGTTAATCAGCCATGCGGGACCGAAGTAGCCAAAGATTTTCTTAGCACCGGCATCCTTCATGTCAGCATTCCAAGCATCCTGCCAGTCGGTGGTGTCGTTGTGGTAGCCCTTGTCCTTGAGCAACTTGGACTGATCCATGAACGCTTCACGAGCAGGGTCAATGTAGAGCTTGCCGTCAACGATCCAGCCCTTTTCGGAGCTATTCTCTACTGGATGCCAAAGGTCGCCGTCACCGGAAACGATGCCGTAGCCCTTAGCCTTGAGCTCTTCAGCAGCTGCGAAGAACTTCTCCCAGCCGGGACCGATCTTCTCTTTGATGATAGCGGGGTCATCGGTGCCCCAAACGTCCTTAGCGATAGAGCGGCGATAGATGTATGCACCGCCGGTCGCCTGATAGCCAAGACCTACAAGCTGTCCGTCGCCTCTGGTACCGATTTCTACGGTATACTTGGCAATGTCAGCCTCAGTGAGCTTCGCATCTACATCGATGCCAAGATCCTTATAAGCTGCTGCGTACTGAGAAGCCTCGCCCTGCGTATACTTCAGAACGAAAGCACCTTCTGCAGCATAGATGTCAGGAGCATCTGCGCCGCCGGCTGCAAGTGCAGCATCCAGAGCGGGCTGATAAGCGCCGTCAGTCGTAGCGACAATGGTCTCTTTGATTTCGAGTGCAAAGTCGGGGTTAACCTCTTTGAACTTCGTCATCATTTTGGGGATTTCGTCGGTGAATGACCACAGGTTAAGGGTCTTAACGCTGGGGTCATCGGTTACGCCTTCCGCTACGGGAGTCTCGTCACTGGGAGCGGGAGCGTCCGTAGAGGGAGCTGCGCTCGGCGCTGCAGGTGTGCCAGCACAACCGGTCAGGCCAAGAGCCATTACCATAGCAAGAGCTAACAGTAATGATACGATACGGGTTACATTTTTCATTGGTGTTTTTCCTCCTTCGATAATCGGGTTCTGATTCCAAACGATAGAACCTTCTTAAAAGCGCCAAAAATCATTCTTCGATAAGATTCTTGACCGATGCGCCTTCAAGAAATTTGCCATATATAACAACCCTTTCGGTAAGGGTGGTTACCGGATGCTCAATGAGCTGTATCAGCTGTACCGCCGCTTCCTTGCCAAGACGTTTTGTGTCTTGTTGAAAGGTGGTAAGCGCAGGCTTAAGCACCTGCGAGACAAACAGCCCATCATATCCCATAACGGATATATCAATTGGTACGCGCAAACCTGCTTCTTCAATTGCATTCAGTCCGCCTATGGCGGCAAAATCGTCCGGAAACAGGATGCAGGTGGGACGATCCGCGATGTGCAACAAGCGTTTTGTTGCCGACCGCGTGGCCTCGGGCTCTTGGTAGGCCCCTTCCTGCAGGTACTCAAACGGCACCCTCAGGTTTAAATCCGCCATGGTTTTATAAAAGCTGCCAAGCCGACTTTCGGTGACGGCGCTCTTTTTGCCGTGCACATAGGCTATCTTGCGATGACCTTTTGAATAGGCATGCTCAATTAGTTCACGAATGCCGTTTCGGTTGGCAGAGACGATGGATGTCCTGTTATTAAACACGTGGTCGATGGTAACAAGCGGGATGTCGCTGTTAACCAGCTCGATAACCGCCGGATGCGAAAACTCCACACAAGCAACAACCACACCATCCACCTTGCGATACAGACAGTGTTCGAGATACGACATGCTTTTGTTGCCAATGTTGTGGCTGATAAACGTGATGTCGTAGCCCCGGCTTTCGGCTTCCACCTTAAAACTGTCTAAAACCTGTGCAAAGTACGGATGGGTCAAACCACTTTGCGCCTCGTCAACAAACAAGACGCCCAAATTATATGTACGGTTGGTTTTTAGGGCACGCGCCTGTGAGTTTGGGAAGTATCCCATCTGCTCCGCCGTCTTGCACACAAGGTCTCTGGTCGCCTTACTGACATCGCTGTAGCCATTGAGCGCTTTGCTCACCGTAGCAACCGAAACGCCGCATGCTGCGGAGATATCTCTGATCGTAACCATTCTTGTGTGTGCCCCTATACAGTTTACTGGATAACGCAACATAAAACGTTTTCGCATCCACATTATATATCAATAGATGAATAAAAGCAAGACTATTTTTATAAAAACTATAAATAATACACATATATTTTCGCGAAATCGATTACAAGGTCATATTTATGCCATTCTATGCGTTTTTATAAACAGATTACGAAACACAATTTCGAAAAATAGTACGAATGTATAGCCCCTTCTTTGCTAAAATACATACCCATTCGACACCAATTTACGCCTAAAAGTGCGGTACATTAAATCGTCAATATGTCTATATTATATCTTGTTTTTGTAACATTTCAACCGAATTGTTGCGCAATTATTACACATATGTTGTAAATTTGTCCTCATAATAAGGATTTCGCCTGATTGTGCCAAACGCCCGTAGTCAGGCGGTATTTATCGCTTCAATTTTCGAAACCGTTTTCGTTTTTAAGGGTGCTTTACGTAAAAAGTACACAATATTTTGTATTATGTATTTATTTTTGCCCATCTATATTGACCCAGACAGTTTCTGGCTTGTATGATGAAGCAGGTATAAAATGCTATTAAATAAGAATGTAAGCAAAATATCTTCGCAAAATTCTAAGTACTCTTGTTTAATTTTATACGGTCTTATTAAGTTAATTGCTGTACGGCGAAAGGGCATAACGATGCAAACACACAAAAATACCGACAAGATTATCTACCGAACGGTTCGCAAGCGCGTAAAAAACATCAATCTGCACGTCTCAGAGGACGGCGAGGTCTGGGTGTCTGCGCCGCGCAACACGCCCCAAAACACCATTGACGCGTTTGTGCGCAGTAAAACAGACTGGATTATCCGCGCGAAAGAGCGGGTCTCGCGTAGAATAGACCTTGCCTTCTTTGACGGAAGCAACGTGCTTTTGCTTGGAGAGCGTGTTCGGGTCTGCGCCGCACAGGGCAGCAGGCGAGATGCCTTCCTGCGCGACGGCGTACTTCACATAATGATGCCAGACCCAGAAGATCCCGAGGCATTAAAACAAGCAGTGGATGAATGGCTGTTTTCATACAGCGGTCAGATATTTTCTGTGATGGGCAACGAACTACTGGGCGCGTTTGCCCGCTATAAGCTCTCCCCCGCGCAGCTTCGCCCTCGGCGAATGACCGCGCGCTGGGGCAGCTGCCATCCAAAAACGGGCGTCATCCTTCTAAGCCACCGTCTCATCTGCACACCGCCTGCATGCGTGCGGTACGTTGTGGCGCACGAATTTGCACACCTTGTGTACCCCAACCATTCCGCCGCATTTTACAACCTTGTTTCGGAGGTAATGCCCGACCGCAAGGCACGAAGCGCACTGCTAAAACAGTATGCAGGTGTATTAAGGCAATAACGACTTAGTCAAGCGTTAATTCGATCCGACCCGATTAACCATATAAGTCAAAACAGCCCGCAGAGTGAGGACCATTTGGCACCTCATCCGCGGGCTGTTTCTATAGCTAAAATGGTATATATCAATCTGTTTATTCCACCGATTTAAGCGACTCCACCATGCTGATGTGTTTTAATCGAAAGTGCAGCGATAGGTTAACGAGCAGCGCGAACAGTGCCGTAAGGAGTGCGCTCATTGCAAAGCTCTGCAACCCAATCTCTCGCCCGAACATCACCGCGTCAATCTCTCCATGCTTTATAACAAAGGCGTGCAGAAAGACGCCACCGAACAGACCAAACGCTATGCCGATTAGGCAAAGCAAAACGTTCTCTCTGTAAACATAGGAGGATACCTCCCCGTCGTAAAAGCCGAGCACCTTGATGGTGGCAATCTCGCGGATGCGCTCTGTTACGTTGATGTTGGTCAGGTTGTACAGAACCACAATCGCAAGCAGACCCGCCGAGATAATCAGCACCAGAACCACATAGTCAAGGCTGGACATCACGTCAAAGAAGCTTTTTTCCGCCGATGAATTGTACGAGACCGAAACCACATAGTCGTTTGTAATCAGTTCGCGGGAAAGCGCGTCCTGCGCGTCGTCCGACGTATCGGCTAGGCGCAAAAACTGCGTGTTTGGCTCAAAGGGCTTTTCAAACACCCTCTCGTACTGTTCGTGCGACAGATAGACGTAATGGAACACGTAGTTTTCGGTCACACCTGCCACCCGAATGTCGTAGGGGCGGTTGTCCGTGTCCCGCAGCGTAATGGCGTCGCCCACCTGGACATCAAGCAGCTCCGCGAGCTTTTCGGTTATCACCGCGCCGTCTGTCTCAAGCGAGATCGGCTCCTTGCCCACGCGTGTGCGCAGCACCGCATAGTCGTCGATGGTCTCGGTGGTCTCTGGCACAAACAGCACCGCATCAAATTCACGCCCACCGCTATCAGACAGTGCCGTGACCGTCTCCTGCCGCGCTCCCAGCGTGCCGATGACGTTATCATGCTCGGCAATTGTTTCTTCAAGCTGATCTTTTTGGTCCTGCCCCTTATCCTGATTGACCACCACCATGCCGTGATACAGGAATATGTCACCGTACTGCTTGGCTCCGATGGAGGAGATGGATTCTTTCATCCCAAAGCCCGCCACCATTAGCGCGGTGCATCCCGCAATGCCAATTACCGTCATCAGCATCCTACGCTTATACCGCAAAAGGTTACGCACGGTGACCTTCTGCGTAAACCCCAGACGACGCCATATCGGGGTGATGCGCTCAAGCAACACCCGTTTGCCCGGCTTTGGTGCCTTGGGGCGCATCAGCGTGGCAGGCTGTTCGGCAAGCTCCTTGTAGCACGCAAGCAGTGCTGCAGACATGGTCCCCAGCACCGCGACCAGCGCCGTAGGGATGGCGTAATCCCAGTGAAACGGGGTCTGTATCGGGGGGATTTGATACAGAATGCCGTACGCCGAACCAATGACAAACGGAAACACCTTAAACCCAATCGCAAGACCTACCGCACTTCCCAGCAGACTTGCTAGGCCGGAGTAGAACAAAAACTTAAATACCGCCGCACCCTTGCTATAGCCCAGCGCCTTGACGGTGCCAAGCTCGGTTCGCTGCTCCTCCACCATGCGCGTCATGGTCGTCAGGCACACCAGTGCCGCCACAAGCAGGAAAAAGAGCGGGAACACCTTCGCAATGGCGTCGATGCGGTTGGCATCGTCGTAGTACGCCGCGTTGCCGGGAATGCTGTCCCTCGTTAAAATATACCACTCGGGCGGAGATAGGTCGTCAATCTTTTTTTGTGCGTCGTCAATCTCTGCCTGTGCGTCGGCTATTTCACGCTGGGCTGTATTCTTTGCGTCCTCATACTCGAGTTCGCCGCTTGCAAGCTCTCGCTCTCCGTCTCGCAGTTCGCGGGCAGCGTCGGCAAGCTTCTTCTCGCCCTTTTCCTTCTCGGCTTTCAGCTCCGCCTTGCCCTCATCCAGTGTTTTTTGCGCATCCTCAAGCTGCTGTCTTGCATTTTCGAGCTGTGTGCTTGCCGCGGCAAGTGCCGCATAGCCGGTGGACACCTGTCTGGCCGCCGCAGCAAGCTCCGCCTTTGCGTCGTCAAGCTTCTTCTTGTTCTGTGTGAGCGTACCGGCAAAGCCGTCGAGCGCCGCCTGTGCGGCATAGATGTTCAACGGGTTTTCGGGCGCGGCGACATAGGCAAGGAGCACCTGCCCAAGCGGAGCGGTATCCTCGCTTTCGCTCAGCACGGCTGCAATGCCGGATATGGTGGCAAGTGCTGTCTGACGCTGCTCTAAACTAGACGCAGGGTTTTGCACTGCCTCGAACGCGCCCGAAAGCACCGCATGGGTCTGTACCGCCTGCTCATACTGGGCAAGCCCTTGTTCGTACTGAGCAAGCCCTGCCGCAATCTGCGCATTGGCGGCAGCCAGCTTTTCGTGGGCGGACGCACTCTCCCGCTCGTAGGTTCTAAGCCCGTCGCGGTACTCTTGCCATCCTTCGGCAAGTTCTTTTTCACCGTCGTCCAGCTTTTTCTGCGCGTCGGCTATCTCGGTTTGAAAGGTTTGCAGTCCGTCGTAGTATTCCCTACGACCGTCGTCAAGCTTTTTGTGGGCATCGTCGAGCTCTGTGCGCGCATCGGCAAGCTTTTGGTCTGCCTCTTGTTTTGCGTCGGCAAGCTCTCGCCTGCCCTTGTCAAGCTCCTCCGTCGCCTCGGTGACAATCGCTTCGTAACGCAGCCGCTCCCGCAGGGCGGCAACCGTTTTTAACTCATCCACCTCGGCATCAACGATATCGTTGTATGGCTTTTGGTAGCTCTCGGCTTCGAGTGCGCCGTTTAACGCAACAAACGCATCGGTATATACCGTATAGCTAAAATCCTGCTCGGGGATATACAGATACCTGTCGACAGATCCACTCCCCACCGAGCTGCTTCCCCGCTCAAATGTAATATAGTAGGGGGATGAGACCAGTCCCACCACGGTAAACTTTGTGACCGAAAGCATATCCTCTATTGGGTCGTCGCCGTCTGTCTCGACGATGATGACGTCCCCAATCTGATAACCGGCGTTTCCCGAAGCACGCGTCTCGGCAAGACACTCGCCCGACTGTGTGGGCATCCTTCCTTCCACCAGCGTCGGGCGGTTTAACAGGTCTTCCTCCTTGGCGGCAAGGGGCAACGAATGCAGCCTAAGTATGAGCTGGTTGCTTTCGATGTAGGTAAGCACATCGGCGGTATAGGATGGCATAACCCCACGCACCCCTTGCGAGTTGCGGATGCTCTCGATATCATCCTCATCCAGTCCCATGGTAGATACGACCCGCAGGTCGGCAAGGCGGTTCTCGTCAAAATACCGATCGATGGTCAGCAACATATCCGGCGTGGTTGCCTTAACGCCTGCAAAAAACCCCGTACCGAGTGCTACGATTAAGAAGATGGACATAAAGCGGCTAAACGTTTTGCGAATCTCCCGCAGGGCGGAGGTGAACAGGGCTTTTTTCATTGCTACCATTCAATCCTTTCCACTGCTATGGGGTCGCTGTTTTGCACCATCTCCTGCACACGGCTGTTTTTCACCTTGATGATGCGATCCGCCATTGGGGTGATTGCCTGATTGTGGGTGATAACCACCACCGTGATACCGAGGTTTTTACAGGTATCCTGCAACAGCTTTAGGATGGTTTTGCCGGTGTTGTAATCGAGCGCGCCGGTCGGCTCGTCGCACAACAAAAGCTTGGGGCGCTTTGCAAGGGCGCGTGCAATGGCAACGCGCTGCTGTTCGCCGCCCGAAAGCTGAGCCGGAAAGTTGTTTTTACGCTCAAAAAGCCCCACCTCTCGCAAAACCTCCTCTGCGGGAATGGGGTCTTTACAGATCTGCGCGGCAAGCTCTACGTTCTCAAGCGCCGTTAGATTCTGAACCAGATTATAAAATTGAAACACAAAGCCGATATCATGTCGGCGATAGGTAATCAGCCGTTTCGGGCTGTACGCTGCAATGTCCTCGCCGTCCACGATAATCTTGCCCGAATCGCAGGTATCCATGCCGCCGAGCATATTGAGCACGGTGGTTTTACCCGCGCCGCTGGGACCTACGATAATCGCGAATTCCCCGCGGTTTATGGTCAGGTTGATGCCATCCGCGGCATGGATGGTCACTTCCCCCATACGATAGCTTTTGCGCACATCCTCGAAGGCTACAATACTGTTCATTTATACTCATCCTTACAACTTAGTACTATGTATGTTTCGTTTGTTATAGAAATGGCTACTGACTATGCAGTGCTTTATCAGTTGCAATTATATCGATTTGCAGCACAAAGTTCTACGTAGATATTATGAATAAACCTCGCACCAAATATGACCTGCTCTTAGTTTGGGCTAGACAAGCCCCGAGTGGCTGTGCATAATAGAGAGGTGTTATACCTGATTGCTGTATTGTATAGAACAAAGCGATTTTTGCAGACTATTTGTATCAAAAGACCTTTAGAAGGGATTGGTCGTACTCATGCATTTTTTAGAACCAAGCTGTGACCCGCAGGATCTGATTTTTTTAGGGATAGGCGATTACGCCGCCTCCTATATTGGGGAAGCTTACCCCATTATCCACAGCGAGGAGGAGATTGACCGCTACGCGCCGTCCTCTTCCTTGTGTTTGGTTGCAGATGGCAGCGGTCTTGCCGACCTTGTGCTGCTTGCCCGCGTGCTTGACCGCTGCAAGGCGGAGGAGGTATTTGTGATTATTGCAAACCCCGCGCCGCCGGAGCTTATAAAGGCCATCAAGCACAAATGCAGCTGTATCTTTTCCCTTGGCAGCGAGGATGCCGAAACAGGGGTGTTTCCCCTGATGGATTTGGTCGCGCATATGCTGGTTAGCCCCCGCCTGCTCGAGCTTGACACCGCCGAGCTGCGCACCACCTTTGACCCCACACACACCGTGGTGCACCATTCGCTGCGGTATGAGGAGATCGATCCGCAGGCGTTTGAGCGAGATGTAAACGCCCTTGAGATGGCACGGCACGCGTGGCCGGCGATGATTAGCGTACTGCTTTCCCCGGGCGACGATATGTTAAATATCGACGAGCTGATTACGCCACTGCTCTGCCTGATGCCGCAGGAGACCCACTTTCCCGTACTGTGGAACATCTACCTGAGTGAAAGCGCACAGCCGGGCGGGATGCGGGTTGAGATTTTGCGTTCCAAACCCGCGCCCCACACGATGGAGATGATAAAAGAAATAAACAAGCAGCTGAGTTAAAGCAAAAGGAGAGAACAGTCATGGATATTCAACCCAAGGTGGACATCGAAAAGGTAAAGGAAAACATCAAGAAACAGGGTAAGATTGCAGGCGAGTTTAAGGAGTTTATCTCCCGCGGCAACGTTGTAGATATGGCTGTCGGCATTATCGTCGGCAGCGCGTTTACGAAGATTGTCAACTCCCTCGTGCAGGACCTCGTCACCCCGCTGATTGGTTACCTAATAAAGGGAATTAACTTTACACAGATCATGTACACCTTTCCCGACACCATTGGCACCGAGGCAGAGGTGAGCCTTCGCTACGGCGCATTTGCACAGACGGTTATCGATTTTCTTCTGATCTCGCTCGTGGTGTTTCTTATGGTAAAGCTGTTAAACCGCCTGCGCCGCAAGAAGGAGGCGGAAAAGCCCGCTCCCCCGCCCGAGCCCAAACGTTCGGATGAGGCAGTGCTGTTGACCGAGATTCGCGACCTGCTGAAAGAACGATGACATACTGCCGCCCGTTTGCCCCGGTGCCCCTAGCAGGACTATCGACTTGCTTTGTGTAAAGTAAGTGGCCTTTACTCGCACTCGGGCTTCCATCGAGGTTACGCACCTTCGGCAACCCTTCATTTTAAACGACAGGCGACGGCTTTGACTATGTGGGTCACAGCCGTCGCCTGTTTTATTATCGCTCTCTTACGTGGTGAAAAACGCATTAACCGACGCCTTATCCTTCAAAACTTCAAACGATTAAACTGGCAACAGGGTAAGAGGCAGTCGATAAATTCCGTTTTGTAAAGGATGTTTTCCGCCGAATTGGCAGAGATTGTGAGGCGTTTAGTAGCGCCGCAGTATTTGATATGGTATAATAAACGCACAGCGTTTATTATACGCTTATTTTAATGGCCCGCCTTACGGCGATGGCCAATTATACCACAGCCGCAATGCGGCTATGGTATAATAATCACAATTAAGTAATTTGCCGTATTCTCGGCGGGCGGCTAGCCGATTTGTGGTTTTCGCTTACGACGATTTCCGTTACACACATATATAAGGAGAATATCTATGACTTATAAAGAACAATTTGTTGATATCTTTACCAAAAACGTCCACCGTGACGGCGCGGACGAGCTACTGAAATGGCTTGAGACCACCGACTTCTTCACAGCGCCCGCAAGCACCAAGTACCACTGCGCGTGTGAGGGCGGGCTCGTTCAGCACAGCGTGAGCGTATATGAGGTGTTGATGCAAAAGCATTTTGATGCCGATACCGACAACCACGAAAGCTTTGCCATCTGCGGGCTGCTGCACGACCTGTGCAAGACGCAGTTTTACAAAACCTCCTTTCGCAACGCCAAGAACGAAAAGGGGCAGTGGGAGCAGGTCTCTTACTACTCGATTGAGGATGCGTTCCCGTTCGGGCACGGGGAGAAGTCGGTGTTTTTAATCGAGCGGTTTTTGCGGTTAAAGCCTGCGGAGGCGATTGCCGTGCGCTGGCATATGGGCGGGTTTGACGAAGCAGCGCGGGGCGGAAGCTTTGGTGTGAGCCACGCGTATGAAAAGTACCCGCTTGCCGTAAAGCTACATCTCGCCGATCTGGAATCCACCTACCTGCGCGAGCAGGGCACGTCGACAGTGAGAAACAAATAGACAGAGGGCGTATTTTCATGAAAACCATTTTTGACTTGGACAGATTCAGGATGGGTGTTTTCAATCTTAGTTCTGCTCGTTTTGGAAAAGTTGCGGAGATAATGATACAACAACTGTTTGGCTATTCCAAATCACACGTAAAATACTATAATTTGTATGACCCAACTAACAAATTACGTGTAGAGGTAGGCTTTTCTCGTGCGATAGATAAACCGCGTTCACTCAGTAAAAGTAATGTAATCGCTGAAATATATAAAGCTGCTTCTAATAAGAAAAATGCAATTAACGAGTCTGACATACAAAACAGTAAATTCATCTGCAATATACAACAACTTAAGCTTAATCATTTTGACGTTTTATATTATGGGATCTACTTTTATGATTTCATTCATATTTATAAAGCTACTGTTCCTGAACTGCCCTATTTGCCCGGCTTTAGCAATAAGCAACACCAAAGCAGTGTAGAAGAAGCTCAGATGGGTCTTACCGAGATAAATATACAACACCATAAAAAATACTTGAAGTTCAAACTGAGTTATCTTGACCTTTTTAATCTACTCACATAAATATATCAGTAGCGGAGGATCCATATAAATGGACAAAAACCGGTTTGCTAGCAAAGACGTGCTTACCATAGAGGAGCTGTGCTCGGTGCTTTTAATCTCGCAGGCAACGGCACGCAACTGGGTAAAGAGCGGCAAGCTAAGACCCGTAAAATCGGGGCTGCGCAAGCTGTGCTTTGACAAAGACGATGTTCTTAGTCTGGTGCGCAGCATACAAAGCGGCGAGAGCGACCGCTTAACCCGCCGACGCAACAAAACCAAGCACACCGGCAACGTGGTGCCCGCTGGATATGTGGCACAAAAGGAGTACACCGACGCCGCCAAACGCATTATCGCGTGTGTAGACACCCTAGGCGGCGGCGACGAGCTGATGCACGTGATACTCGCCGAATACTCGCTAAAGCTGCTTGCTAGCAGGGGGCTTATCTTCTGCACGGGCGACGTGCTGTTGTTCTCATACCTGAAAGACAGCGAGCTGCTGGGCGCGTATCGCAGCCTAATCGACGATATGCTGGTTACATTGCCTGACGAGCAACGGATAAAGGACGCGCTGCCCGCACTGTGTGAGCCGATACGCTACATAGATAACGAGGACTTTCTGGGACTTTTATATATGTCCATCAGCAGCATTGCAAAGCGCAAAACCGAGGGGGTTTATTACACCCCCAAGCGCATTGCCGAGGATTGCGCCTTCTATCTGGATGCAAACGGCATGCTGTCGGGCAAACGAATCCTTGACCCCTGCTGCGGTACGGGCAACTTTTTAATGAATATCTTTCATATCCTGATGCACCAGCAAGCAGACACCGACG
>JAEZDF010000077.1 GCA_023429685.1 Bacillota bacterium | reverse complement strand
AAAAGCTGCATCCCTCTTGTAGAACGACTTTCTTCTGGCTTTGAAACAAGCCCTTTAACCGATACACCCGCGTAGTCGTGGGCGGTCTCGATAAGCCCAGCGGCAAACTCCCTGCCAAACACCCCGAAGGCGCAGCACAGCAGGCTTGCCTCCCCCCCCCAATGCAGCACCGTCTTTTGCTCGCGGATAAGGCGAAAGGATACCTCTGGGTGCGAAAGCGCCACCCGCTGTACGCAGGCGGCAACGGCATTGCCCTCGGCAACATCCTTCTTTAAAAACTTCATACGGGCGGGGGTGTTGTAAAACAGGTCGCGCACAAGGATGGTGGTGCCCACGGGACAACCCGCGTCACTCACTATAACGGTGCTCCCGCCCTCCACAACAGCCTCGGTGCCCGCTAGCTCCTGTGCCGTTTTGGTCAACATCGTCACGCGCGAAACCGCCGAGATCGATGCGAGCGCCTCGCCGCGAAAGCCGAGTGTGGCAATACGGTCAAGGTCTTCTGCATCCAGTAATTTGCTGGTGGCATGGCTGACGAACGCGTTATTTACATCCTCGCGGGCGATGCCGCACCCGTCGTCGGTTACGCGGATAAACGACACGCCGCCGTTTTGAATCTCCACCGTCACGGCAGTCGCTCCCGCGTCAATGGAGTTTTCTATCAGTTCTTTGACAACCGAGGCGGGGCGTTCTACCACCTCACCCGCGGCAATCAGCTCCGAAACGTGTTTTGACAGGATGTTTATCCGTGGGATGGCGTTCCCCTCCCCCCTATTATTTTAGCTCGGCGGCAATGCCGTAAAGCAGGTTGAGCGCCTCAATCGGCGTAAGGGTGTTCATATCAATGCGGCGTAACCGCTCGATAATCTCACTGTTCTTTCCGCCTTCGAGTGTAAGCTGCATCTGCTCGTCCTGCGCGTCGTCCTTGCGGATGCTGCGCCTGACGGTGATGTCGCACCCTTCCTCTAAGCCCTTTAAAATCTCCTTTGCGCGGGTAATAACACTCTCGGGTATACCCGCAAGCTTAGACACCTCGATGCCGTAGCTGTCGTCCGCGCCGCCGCGCACGATGCGGCGTAAAAAGGTGATGTCGTCGCCGCGTTTTTTAACCGCGATGTTGTAGTTGAGCACCCCATCCACCTGATTCTCAACCTCGGTCAGCTCGTGGTAGTGGGTAGCAAACAGCGTTTTTGCGCCAAGGCGGCGTTTATCCGCTATGTATTCGAGCACCGCACGGGCGATGCTCATGCCGTCGTAGGTGCTTGTCCCCCTGCCAATCTCGTCAAGAATAATCAGGCTTTTCGCTGTTGCGTTCTTTAGGATATGGGCTACCTCGTTCATCTCCACCATAAAGGTGGACTGCCCCGTCGCTAGATCGTCCGACGCGCCCACGCGGGTAAAGATGCTGTCTACAATGCCAATTTTTGCGCTCTTCGCGGGCACAAAACAACCAATCTGCGCCATCAGTACAATCAATGCGACCTGCCGCATGTAGGTGGATTTACCCGCCATGTTGGGGCCTGTTATGATGGCAATGCGGTTTTTGTCCATATCAAGGCGCACGTTGTTGGACACAAACGGCGCGCTGCCCCCCGACTGCTCAGCGAGGATGACCTCGATGACAGGGTGGCGGGATTCGTCGAGTACAATCTCGCCCGAAACATCCACGTCGGGGCGGGTGTAGCCCCGCTCGCGGGACACAAACGCAAACGAGCAAAGTACGTCAAGCCGCGCAATGGCGCGCGCCGTGAGCTGAATGCGGTGAAGCTCGGCGGCAACCGCGCTTTTCACCTCGGTAAACAGTTCGGTCTCTAGCGCCGTAATCCGCTCGCTTGCGCCGAGCACACGGGCTTCGAGCTGCTTGAGCTCCTCGGTAATATACCGCTCACAGTTGGCAAGCGTCTGCTTGCGAATATAGTCGGCAGGTACCTGCTCCGCATAGCTTTTGGATACCTCAAGATAGTATCCGAACACCTTGTTGTAGCCGATTTTTAGCGTCTTGATGCCCGTTTTCTCTTTTTCAAGGCGTTCGGTCTCGGCGATGTACTCTTTGGTATTGCGAATAATCTCGCGGTATTCATCCACGCCTTGATGATACCCCGTCTTGATCACGCCGCCGTCCTTGAGGGTAATGGGTGGGTCGTCGCTGATGGCGCGTTCGATGAGGTCGACAACGTCGATAAGCGGGTCAAGCTGGGTATAACACTCCTGCAGAAGGCGCGACCTTGTTTGGACAAGCCGCTCCTTGAGTGCGGGAATCTTTTGTGCGGTCTGCGACAGAGCCTTTAGCTCTCTGGGCGTTGCGCTGCCGTACACAATACGCGTCATGATGCGCTCAAGGTCGTAGATGCCCTCAAGCTGCGCGCGGGTGTCGCCCAGCAGCATGGTATCGTGGTACAGCTCATCGACCGCGGTCAGACGCTTTATGACCATGGTGGGGTTAAGCAACGGCTGTTCGATATAGCTTTTAATCAGTCGTTTGCCCATTGCCGTTTTGGTTTTGTCCAGTACCCACAACAGGGTCGCACGCTTTTCTCGCGTGCGCATGGTCTCGGTCAGCTCTAGGTTGCGGCGCGCCGTGACATCGAGGCTCATGTACTGGCTTACGCCGTACAGGTTTAATGAGATAAGGCGTTCCAGACCGCTTTTTTGCGTCTCGCCCAGATAGCGCAACAGCGCCCCCAGCGCCTTTACAGCAAACGGCTTGTCATCAAGCTGCAGATGTGTAAGACTTTGCTGCTTAAAGTGCGTCAACACGGTCTGTGCGCAGGTTTCGTCCTCAAAGTAGTCGTCACCGAGCACCGAAGCAACGCAGGCGATGCGCTCCTTCAAAAATCCAGTCAGCTGCTTTGCATGCCCCGCCTCGGTGTTTAATAAAACCTCGCTCGGGGAAAACCGCCCCGTTTCGTTGATCGCGGCGGAAACAATGTCCTGTTCGTTTAGCTCAATTAGGTTGATGTCGCCGGTGGTAATATCCGAGTACGCGGCACCCGCATATCCCCCTTGGATATACAGCACCGCGATATAGTTGTTTTCCGCCTCATTAAGCATGCTGCTTTCAATCACGGTACCCGGGGTTACAACGCGCACCACCTCGCGGCGCACAATACCCTTTGCTGTACTTGGGTCTTCGGTCTGCTCACAGATGGCGACCTTGTACCCTTTTTTGACAAGGCGGGCGATATACGCCTCACAGCTGTGGTGGGGCACGCCGCACATGGGTGCGCGTTCCTCCTGCCCGCAGTCGCGACCAGTCAAAACAAGCTCGAGCTCCTTGGACGCGGTAACCGCGTCGTCAAAGAACATTTCGTAAAAATCACCCAGGCGAAAGAACAGGATGTAGTCCTTATGCTGCTCCTTGATTGCCCGGTACTGCTGCATCATTGGTGACAGCTCTGCCACGTTGCCTGTCCCCTTTCCCCCGATGAAATAGC
>JAEZDF010000140.1 GCA_023429685.1 Bacillota bacterium | reverse complement strand
CAAATCGCGCCCTGCGAGGTGGAGCCGTTGGACGAAAGCACCTCGGATACAATACGGATGGCGTATGGGAACTGATCTACGGGTGGGATAACCGGCTCAAGCGCACGCTCTGCAAGCGCGCCGTGACCAATCTCGCGGCGTCCGGGTCCGCGGCTTGGACGAGTTTCACCCACCGAATAGGACGGGAAGTTGTACTGGTGCATATAGCGCTTGCTGTCCGCCTCGTCGATGCCGTCAAGAATCTGGGCATCCCTGACCTGACCCAAAGTGGTTATGGTAAGCACCTGAGTCTGGCCTCTGGTAAACAGACCGGAGCCGTGTACACGGGGCAACAAGCCAACCTCGGCGGAAAGCGGACGAATCTCGTCGATGCCTCTGCCGTCTACGCGCTTGCCCTCGTCGAGCAGCCAGCGGCGAACTACATATTTCTGTAGCTTATACAGCGCTTCGGGGATCTGCGCTGCAAGGTCGGGATACTCTGCGGAGAACTTTGTGGTAACCTCGTCCGCAACGGGAGCGAAGCGCGCATCGCGCACGTTTTTGTCGTCGGTATCGAGTGCATATTTTACCTTATCAATGGCGAATGACTTGATAGCCTCGAACAGGTCGTGGTCAACCTCCATCGACTCAAACGCAAACTTGGGCTTGCCAATCTCGGCGACAATGCTATCAATAAACTTAATAATTTCTTTTATCTCTTCATGCGCTTTTGTAATACCCGCAAGCATCACATCCTCGGTAACCTCGTTTGCGCCTGCCTCGATCATGACAACCTTTTTACTGGTAGCAGCAACGGTTACCAGCATGTCGCCGTTCTGGCGCTGCGCGGAGTTGGGGTTAATTACAATCTCGCCGTCCACATAGCCGACGTTCACACCGCCGATGGGACCTGCCCACGGAATATCGGAGATGGAAATCGCGATGGATGTTCCGATCATGCCGACGATCTCGGGGGAGAAGTCGGGGTCGGTGCTAAGCACGGTCATGACAACCGACACATCGTTGCGCATATCCTTAGGGAACAAAGGACGGATGGGACGGTCCACAAGGCGGGATGCAAGAACTGCTTTGTCGGTCGGTCTGCCCTCTCTCTTTAAAAAAGAACCGGGAATGCGTCCCACCGAATAGAGCTTCTCTTCAAAATCCACCGAAAGAGGGAAGAAATCGATGCCGTCACGGGGCTTCTTAGAAGCGGTCACGTTGCACAGTACGACGGTCTCGCCATAGCGTACCATACAAGAACCGTTGGAAAGACCGCACATCTTGCCAGTTTCTACCTGCAAGGGTCTGCCTGCAAAGGTTGTTTCAAAGGTTTTAAACATATGCTACCTCCATCTTATGTTATGTACTTCATATGTTATAGGTAGCCGTGGTTTAGCAATAAATCCGATGCTTCGATTTTAATACCAAAGCACCCGATTCACTGCTAACCCGGCGGCATTACCCAAACAAAACGTCCAAAAGGCAGGCGGAGTATTCCGCCTGCCTCCCATTGTCATGTTACTTACGAAGACCCAGCTTCTTAATGATCTCACGATATCTCTCAACGTCCTTCTTCATCAGGTAGTTGAGAAGATTGCGACGGCGACCTACCATCTTAAGCAGTCCTCTGCGGGAGTGGTGGTCGTTCTTGTGGATCTTTAAGTGTTCGGTGAGGTCGTTGATTCTCTTGGTGAGAATGGCAACCTGTACCTCTGGTGAGCCGGTATCGCCTTCGCTTTTCGCGTTTTCAAGGATAATCTGTGTTTTCTGCTCTTTGAGCATCATAATATGCACCCCTTCTTAATATGTCCCTAATCGCAGCACAGGGCGGGGCAATCTCCTAAAAGGCTTGACCCCTGAGCCGGGAATAGGGTAATTGATATGCACCGCCCGCTTCTAGATCGCGGGTACGCACACCACGAAATTTATTATAGCATGCCCAGATAATTATGTAAATACCCAAATGCCGAGCCTTATATTAACAGCGTATAACGGATTTGGGGCGTTACTCAAACCATCCGGTCTGTGAAAGCCACTGGTCGAACCCGGCTCGTACCATCTGGATATCCTGCCCGACGGCGTCCTTGAGCGCGTCCACCGAATCAAATCGCAGCTCGGGGCGAAGGTAACGAACCAGATGCACCTCAACCCGTTTGCCATACAGGTCACCCTCAAAATCAAGGATGCAGGTCTCGCTGAGCGGCGGACTGTTTGCATCTACCGTAGGACGAACGCCAATATTGGTGACAGCCGGCAGCCGCTTATTGTCAATGCAAACAAAAGAGGCATACACCCCGTAGCGCGGAACCAATAGATGCGGCTCAAAGTACTGATTGATGGTAGGTGCCCCGATGCTGCGCCCCAGGCGGCGACCCTGCGTGACGACAAAGTCAAACGAGTATGGTCTGCCGAGCATCTCCCCTGCCTTACCGACATCCCCTTGCGCGAGCAACGCACGGATGCGTGAGCTGCTAACCGGCTCACCGTCCTTTTGTACGTCCGGCACAAGCACCACCTGTGTGCCCAGACTTTCGCACAACTGTCGCAACAGGGTTACATCCCCCGATGCGCCTTTGCCAAAGCGAAAGTTCGCGCCGCAGTAAATCTCCCGCGCGCCAAGACGGGTTACCAGAAGCTGTACAAACTCCTGCGCAGTCATCCCCATAAACTCAGAAAAGTCCGGCACGATGTAATAATCCACACCAAGTCGCTGCATCTGTTCTAATTTTAGTGAGTCTGTGGTGATGTTCAGCCGCCCCTTGCCGCTCTGGGGGTTCTGGGTGGTAACCGCAAACGAAAATACGCAGGTGGCAAGACCCTCTTGCTTGCGGCTGTGCGCGCTACTTATCACTGCGCGGTGACCCAAGTGAACCCCGTCAAAGTAACCAAGCGCAATGGCTGTAGGGCAGTCGATTGCCTGTGCTGAAAGTGTATTGATGATAACCAAAGCGGATGCTCCCTTTCGGTCGTTGTGCATATTAAAAACGTTGCTGACTGTATATCAGCCCTTAAAAAACTTTTTCACCCGCAGCTTGCCGGTGGTTGCCTCTCCTGTGCCGATGCCAAGGAAGCTGCCGTCATGTCCGTATACCCGAACATCACTCTCGTCAGGAAGGTCAAGGGCAAGCTTTACGCCGTTTTGAAAGCGCCGTGTCTGATCGTCGTTTAGGTGCAGGGCGGACAGGCTTATAAACGCCCGTTCTGTTGGGATGAGCAAACCTTTCGCCTCACCGCGCAATGCGCACTGCTCAATCTCTTCGAGTGTGAGGCAGCGTTCAAGGGGAAACCCAAGCGCACAGGTGCGCACCAGCGACGTTAATACGGCGCCGCACCCGAGCATGTCTCCGATATCGGCGCAAAGGGTACGGATGTAGGTTCCCTTAGAGCAGCTCACCTCAATGGTGAACTCCCCCTTCTCGACGTCGGCGGAGCGGATAAACAGCGAATGAATGGTGACAAGACGCGCGGGGCGTTCAACCTCTTCACCGCGCCGCGCCAGCTCATACAAGCGCTTGCCCCCCACCTTTACAGCGGAATACATGGGCGGGGTCTGCATCGTGTCGCCCAAAAACCGTCCGGCAATCTGAGAAAATTGTTCGAGACTTACTTGAAACTCATTTTGCTGCAGCACCTTGCCCCAGATGTCCTGTGTATCGGTGACAATACCAAGCTGCAGCCCTGCTATGTAAGTTTTGCCGGACTCGGGCACAAGGTCGCACGCACCTGTGGCACTGCCGACAAACACAGGAAGCACGCCGGTCGCCATTGGGTCAAGCGTACCGCCGTGCCCTATTTTCTTGGTTTTTAAAATTCCGCGCAGCTTCGCCACCACGTCAAAGGAGGTAAACTTCTGCGGCTTGTTAACAAGCAGGATACCATCCAACCTCAAGCGCCCCCTATAACAGCATCCATATTACTGCATGTATTTGGCTATGGTTTGCACAATCGTGCGCTTTGCGTTATCCAAATCTCCGGGTACTACACATCCGGCTGCCTTCATATGGCCGCCACCGCCCAGCTCCCCGCAGATTTTAGAAGCATCAAAACCCTCGTTGGTGCGGATAGACACCTTAAACTCGCCGGTCGCTTTTTCGCGAAGCATCACGCCAATCAAAACGCCCGAAATCTGACGCGGCAATGTGGAGATTCCCTCCAGCTCGCTCTCCTCGGCACCCGAAGTGGCGAGCATATCCTGCGTGATATAGATCAGCGCGCATTTATGGTCAAAATAGTATTCAATCGATTCAAGCACCTGTCGCTCTATCATGATGCGGCTGACGCTCTTGGTCTCAAACATCCAGCGGTTGATCTGTGCGACATTGACCCCACTCGCCATCATGCGTGCCGCAATCAGGTGCGCTTTGGCGGAGGTGTTGGAAAAGCGAAAGCAGCCGGTATCGGTTGCAATGCCGGTGTAGATGCAGGTACTAATCTGCACGTCAAAGGTCGCTCCCAGTTTCTTGATTACGTCGTACATAATCTCGCAGGTTGCCGACGCTTGCGGGCGCAGCAAAACCCTGCGGGCATAACGGGTATTGGAGGGATGATGATCGATACAGATATCAACCTTGTCTGCAAGATGCACATACTTATCGCCGAACAGCTGGCGGTCTGCCAAATCCACCGCAACAATCAGCCCCGGCTCAAACTCATCGTGCTGATACCCTTCTAGCAAAAACATATAACGCTCGGGCGGCTCGTCCGAGCACACCACGCGCGCGCGTTTACCCAGCTGCTTTAGGGCAAAATACAGCGCATAACCGCTGCCAAACGTATCGCCGTCGGGGCTTTGATGGGTTACAATTAGAATGTTATCGCTGCTAAGCAGGGTATTGCAAACCTCTTTGACGCTGATGTTGTTCATGCTCAAATAACCATGCCTTTCAGGCTTAATCTCATTCTTCGGGATTTTGCCGCTCGTCGGATTGTTCGTCTTCGGGCAGCAGCTTCTTGAGCATACGATTAATCTCAGCGCCATGCTCGATGGAATTATCCGCGATGAACTTCAGCTCGGGAGAGGTGCGCAGGCTTAGGCGATTGTTGATCTCCCTTCGGATAAACCCAGACGCATGCTGCAGCCCTTTGACCGCGTCAAGTGCAGCGTCATAGCCATCCATTGAGCTGACATACACCTTCGCGTGGGACATGTCGCCCGACAGTTCCACCCTCACGATGCTCAGAAGCCCCGTGATACGCGGATCCTTGAGTAAGCGCATGATATCCGCGAGTTCTCTGCGAATATCCTCGCTGTTTCTACCTACCTTATAGCCTGCCATACCGGTGAAATCCGCCTTTCGAGAAAGTTTATACGCAAACAGGAGCGAGAGGGTGTTAATCCTCTCTGTACTCCTCTATGATGTATGCCTCAAGGATGTCGCCTTCCTTGATGTCGTTGAACTTGGTTAGACCAATGCCGCATTCGTAGCCGGTCGCAACCTCCTTCACGTCATCCTTAAAGCGTTTAAGTGAAAGAATCTTGTCTTCGGCAATGATGATACCGTCACGTACAATGCGGATGTTCGCAGCCCTTGTAATCTTGCCGTCGAGTACATAACAGCCTGCAACGGTGCCGACGTTGGTGATGCGAATGGTCTGGCGCACCTCTGCGCGACCAAGATCCACATCACGGAACTTGGGTGCGAGCATGCCCTTCATAGCCGCCTTGACATCGTCCACCGCGTCGTAGATGACACGGTACAAGCGCAGTTCCACGCCCATATTCTCGGCGTTGGTACGCGCTACGGGATCGGGGCGAACGTTAAAGCCGACAATAATCGCGTTGGAGGCATCGGCAAGCATGACATCCGACTCGCTGACGGCACCCACGCCGCCATGGATAACACGCACGCGCACCTCGTCGTTTGAAAGCTTCTCTAGGGTCTGGCGCACCGCCTCAACCGAACCAGCCACGTCACCCTTGACGATGAGATTGAGATCCTTAACAGAGCCTTCGGCAATCTGTGCGAATAGGTTGTCGAGCGTTACGCGGGTATAGCGGGAGAACTGCTCTTCCTTAGCGGTGTGACGACGCTCGTCAACCAGCTTTCTGGCAAGCTGCTCATCCTCAACCACGTTAAAGACATCGCCCGCCGCAGGCACCTCGCCAAGACCTGTAATCTCAACTGGAACACAGGGACCAGCCGTCTTAATCGGCTCGCCGTGGTCGTCAAGCATCGCGCGCACACGACCGGTTGCCGTTCCCGCAATGACCAGATCGCCCACATGCAGCGTGCCGTTTTGCACAAGCAGGGTCGCAACGGGACCGCGTCCCTTATCAAGCTTTGCCTCGATAACGGTGCCCTTGCCAAGGCGCTCGGGGTTTGCCTTGAGCTCCTTCATGTCCGCCACAAGCAGCACCATCTCAAGTAGCTGGTCGATGCCTGTTTTCTTCAGCGCGGAAACGGGCACACAGATGACGTCGCCGCCCCACTCTTCGGGCACCAGCTCGTACTCGGTGAGCTGCTGCATAACTTTATCCGGGTTTGCGTCCGGCTTATCCATCTTGTTCACGGCAACGATGATCGATACCCCCGCCGCCTTTGCATGGTTAATCGCCTCTACCGTCTGGGGCATAATGCCGTCGTCGGCAGCCACAACAAGGATGGCGATGTCGGTAACCTGCGCGCCGCGGGCGCGCATAGAGGTAAACGCCTCGTGTCCGGGCGTATCTAAAAACGTAATGTATTGGTTGTTTACCTTAACGCGGTAAGCACCGATATGCTGGGTAATGCCGCCCGCCTCGGTCGCGATAACATTGGCGTCGCGAATTGCGTCGAGCAGCGAGGTCTTGCCGTGGTCAACGTGACCCATAACAACGACGACAGGGCTGCGCGCCACAAGGTCGTCCGCCGAATCCTCGGTGTCGTCAATCAGACGCTCCTCAATGGTGACGACGATCTCTTTTTCCACCTTTGCGCCGAACTCCATTACCACCATTGCAGCGGTGTCAAAATCAATCTCCTGATTGATGGATGCCATGGTGCCAAGGTGCATCAGCTTCTTGATGACCTCGCTTGCTGTAACGGTCAGACGCATGGCAAGCTCGGCTACGGTAATCATATCGGGGATGGATACCTTAAGCTCCTGACGCTTTTTCTTAATCATCTCAAGCTTGCGCATCTTATCCGCCTCGGTCTCACGAGGTCCATAACGGCGTCTGCCGCGCTGAGCGGAACGCTGGGTAAGCTTTTGCTTATTTGCCTGCACGTTATCCTTAACCGTGGCACTAGACGGCGCAATCTTTTCGTACTTTTCGTTGTACTTTTCAAGGTCAACGGTTGCAGAGCGCGTGTCTACGTGGCGCGTCTGCTTGGGCTGGCCTTTGTTTTGCTGTACGGGGGCTGGTCTGCTGCCGGGCTGGGGTACTACAGGCTTGCCCTTTGCCTGCACAGCGCTGTTCTGAGCCCCAGGTAGGGGTGCCGCGACCTTCTCTTGCGAAGGCACGGGGAGGTTTAACTCACTGACGGCATGCGCTTTTGTGAAATGGTCAAAAACCATGTTCATCGCACGCTCGTCAAGAATCGTCATGTGTTTTTTATCAAGTTCCATCTTCGGCGCAAGGAAATCCATTAAATCCTTGCTGGTTAGCCCCATATCCTTGGCTACCTCAAATAATCTGTATTTTATCATATCTTACCTCCATCACTAAGGACCATCTCGCTGATCTTCCTTCGCAGCCCCGCATCGGTTACGGCAAATATGCCTAGTCGCTTTGCGGTCATGCTGCGTATCTCATCCATCGTCACCGGCAGTGGAATCGTTGGTACGTTCTCCTGCCCGCAGACATAATTAAGCTCTTTTACTGTTTTGGCAGAGACATCGCAAGCGTAAAACACACTTGTAATGCTGCCTGTGCGTACCCCCTCGACCACGGTGTCAAACCCTGCGGTCAGTTTACCCGCTCTTCTGCACATGCCAATCATGGACAGCAGGCGGTCGTTTATATCATTTGTCATCGTCCGTCATCTCCTTCTCGAGCCGGTCGTAGACTTCCTCTGGTATCTGGCAGGCGAACGATTTCTCTATGCGTCTTGACTTTCGTGCCTTCTTTAAACAGGCAATATTTCGGCACACATACGCGCCCCTGCCTGCCTTTTTCCCGGTTAAGTCAAGGCTAATATCACCCGCAGCGCCCTTTACTACCCGTACAAGCTCACGCTTGGGCTTCATTTCTCCGCAGCCGGTGCACATGCGCAGCGGCACCCGTTTTGCCTGCATTGTCATCCTACCTTTCGGTGCACATGGTTGTTACTAGGCTTGTTCCACTGGCGCGGCGGTCTCATCCTCACCATAGAACCCGCTCTCGGGGCGGATGTCGATCTTGTACCCCGTCAGTCTTGCGGCAAGGCGGGCATTCTGCCCCTTGTTGCCGATGGCAAGCGATAACTGATTGTCGGGCACGGTAACACGGCAGGAACGAGCAATCTCGTCTAAAATCTCTACCTTTACCACGTCGGCGGGGGAAAGTGCTTCGGCGATAAACTCCTCGGCGGTTTCGCTGAAGCGCACCACATCAATCTTTTCGCCACCCAGCTCATCTACAATACGGGATACACGTGAGCCCTTAGGACCGATGCACGCGCCCACGGCGTCTACATTTTCATCCTTGCTGTATACGGCAAGCTTGGTTCTTGAGCCCGCCTCGCGGGAAACCGCCTTAATCTCGACGGTGCCGTCGTAGATTTCGGGAACCTCCATCTCAAACAAACGCTTAACCAGACCCGGATGGGTGCGGGATATCATGACGCGAGGACCCTTTTCGGTGTTCTCGACATTGACTACATACACCTTGATTCGATCGCCTTCGCGAAGCAGCTCGCCCGGAACCATCTCGCTTTTGGGTAGCATCGCTTCGTTTCTGCCAATCTCAAGCGTTGCGCTCCCCTTTCTGGGGTCCAGCTTAAGTACTACGGCTGTGACGATCTCGTGATGCTTGCTCTGGAAGTCCTGATACATCTGGCCGCGCTCCGCCTCTCGGATGCCCTGGCGGATAATATGCTTTGCGGTTTGAGCGGCAATGCGTCCAAACTGCTTGGTTTCGAGCGCGATGTCGACAAAATCGTCCAGCTTGCCGCGCTTCGCATACTGCTTTGCGTCCTCTTTTTGTATTTGGGTTGCGGGGTTTTCCACCTCGTCAACCACCTCTTTACGTATCGCAACATGGAACGCGCCTTTGACGGGGTCGATCTCTACCATTACATTGTCTGACGCGCCGTAGTCACGCTTTACCGCATTGAGTATCGCGTTTTTAATCTTCTCGATCAAATAATCCGCAGGGATACCCTTTTCTTTTTCAAGCAGGGTAAGCGCGTCAAAGAACTCGTTACTCATCTTTGTCAGTTCCTCCAAAATCAAACTCATCAATATTTAGACGGATAAAGGCAGTTTCGTCCTTTTTAAACGTCATGTTACTGCCGCCTTGCACCGCAATGCGTGCCTCGCCGTTTTCATACCCTTCCAATATACCAGTAAAATCGCGCTGACCATCCACGGGACGGATGGTTCGTACATCGACCACACTGCCGATATACTGCTCAAAATGCCATGGTCTGCAGAGCGCACGGTCTATGCCGGGTGACGAAACCTCCAGATAATAGCTCTGGTCAATGGGGTCCGCCTGATCGATTAGCGGGTCGATGGCGGTGCTCATTGCTTCGCAATCGCTTATGGTTACGCCGCCCTCTTTATCGATAAAGACGCGCAAAAACCATGAGGCACCCTCTTTTTCAAATCGGATGTCCCATATAGATAGACCCATTTTTTGCGCAATGGGTGTGCAGATCTCGGTCACAACCTCGACCGTGCTTTTGTGCTTTTGCTTTGCCAAACATATCCTCCATTCCATCGGGGAAGGGGCGAGCGGTACACAGACCGCTTTCCTATACACCGAACGCTTAGACCGTATAACGCAGGAAAGAGTGGGGTTTCCCACTCTTTCACACGAACATTCATTACTTTTATAACGATACCATAATCGCACTGATTTTGCAAGTGCTATCTTACATTATTATGAACTAAATTGTGTGAGAGTAAGCAAAGAAACAAAATTCGACTACTCCTCCATCTGCTTGCCCAAAAACGA
>JAEZDF010000123.1 GCA_023429685.1 Bacillota bacterium | reverse complement strand
GCATTGATGCGTTTTTTGAGAAGATTGTAGATTATATGGAGCCCGTGCTCCAAAACACCAAGGCCGAAACGGTAGGGTTCTGCTTCTCGTTTGCCACTACGATTCTACCCAATAAGGAAGGAAGCCTGAGCGCGTTTAGCAAAGAGATTTTGGTGGACGGTGTTGACGGGCAGCTGATCGGAGAGAGCGTCAACAAGGTACTTGAAAAGCGCGGATATGCGCCCAAACGGTTTGTTCTGCTAAACGATACGGTAGCCACCATGCTCGGCGGAGTATCCACCGCAGCGGGTAAGCAGTATTCCAGCTTTATCGGTTACATTCTCGGTACAGGAACCAACACCTGCTACCTCGAGCATTGCGAGCAGATTGTCAAATCCCCCGACGCGCAAAAGGTCAAGGGAAGAATGGCGATTAACTGCGAAAGCGGAATGTACGACGGAATCAGTCAGGGCGATTATGACAAAGAGGTTGACGACGAATCGGCAGTGCCCGGCGGCAGTCGCTTTGAGAAGATGATCTCGGGGGCCTATCAGGGCAAGGTGATCTATAAAACCGTGCGCGGCGCCGTAGAGGACGGGCTGTTTTCGCAGGAGTTTGCACAGCGGTTTGTCCGTGCGCAGGACAGCTTTACCATGCCGCAGATTGATGGCTTTTGCGCGCAGCCTAAGGGCGATGGAGATTTGGCGCGCCTTGCAGCGGATAACGATCAGGACCGCGACACGCTGTACGATATCATTGACGCAAGCTTTGAACGAGCAGCACGACTGACCGCCATTGTGTTTGCCTCGATTATGCTACAGACACAGAGCGGCGCAAGCCCAGAAAGCCCGGTTTGTATTACCGCAGAAGGGACGAGCTTTACAAAGTCCGTGCTGTTTGGCAAAAAGCTTGATCGGTACATTAAGGAGTATCTCAACCGGGAGATTGGCGTTTACTGCGATATCATTTCGGTAGAGAATGCCACCCTCATCGGTTCTGCGATGGCGGCATTGATGGACTAGTTTGGCGTTAATATGCGGACAGTCTATTGATGTTACGAATAAACTGTATTGCGGGATATAAGTTGGCAAGCAAACGCCGTTTGATTTTTATGGCACAGGGATATTTCTGTAAGGGACAATCGCGACAATTCGTTGTAAGGCGGTGATATACAATGGCAGACCGATGTTTTGGTTCATATACAGAGATTACGACGCTGATTTTAGCCTGCTACGGCAGGTATAACACCTATCGCCTCAAGCGCGTCGGTATGCAGGATATCACCCGTACCGACCAGCTCGTAAAGCACGACGTCACGCAGGACGAAAGATGGTTCTCTCTAACCCATACTTTAGTAGAATAAGGAGAATCATTTATATGAAATGTGCAATTACCCACATCGCGGTGTATGTTACAGACCTTGAGCAATCCAGGGAATACTACATGACGTTTTTTGGTGGCAAAAGCAACGTGCGCTACCAAAACAGCAAGGGTTTTTCCAGCTACTTTATCACCTTTGACGGCGGCGCACGGCTGGAGCTGATGCACCACACCGAGCTTGAGCACAGAGAGCCGGCAGATAAGGTGACGGGCTTTAGCCACATTGCGTTCTCGGTAGACGACGAGAAAACGGTTAAGGAGCTGACCGAGCGCATCGTAGCCGCAGGGTATGAGCTGTACAGTCCGCCCAGAACTACAGGCGATGGATACTTTGAAAGCTGTGTTGCCGACCCGGACGGCAACCGCGTGGAGATTACAACCTAAAAACGGATAGAGTATTATTTTATAAAACAATAAGATGGCTGCCTAAAGCCGCCGTCTTATTGTTTTTATTGAAAATAAGCAATAATTCAATGTTTATATCAGTAAAATAATCTGTTATAATTAACCGTCGGTCGAATTGGCGGTCAAATATTAGTTTATTTTTTAGTTTAATGCCGCCGGAAAGGACAAAGCAAATGATCTGGAAAGAGAAATACAAGCTCGGTATACCAGCAATTGACGAACAGCATAAAGAGCTGTTTCGCAGGGTACTCGCCTTTATTGAGACGGTGCGTTCCCCGCTTGCGTGCGAACAAAAGATACAGATGGTTACCGAAACACTCAACTTTATGAAGCAATATATCGTCGAACATTTCCGCGCAGAAGAGGAATATCAGCGCCTAATAGGCTACCCGGATATGGTCGAGCACGCAAAGTTGCACGCACAAATGGTGAAGTTTGTTATCGAGGTAGAAGTGCAGTACCTGCAGAAGGGCTACAACGATCAGCTTATTCAGCAGTTCTCAGGTAAGTTGCTTGCTTGGCTTATCAACCATGTTGCGGCGCAAGACCAGATGATCGCGGACTACGCAAACATGAGGGGGGCTGCGCACAATGACTAATACGCTTTATCAGCCGTTTGTTAACGCGACACAAGAGGTACTCAAGCTGATGCTTGACATTAACAGTGTTGCAAACCAGAGTGAGGGCGACTCCTGCCCTGCCGGTTGGGATGTGGGTATTGGGATTGCCATCGGCGTAACGGGACACCTTTTCGGGGAGATTGTATATTGCTTCCCAAGCGATACTGCGCTCGAAATGGTGCGGACGATGAGCGGAATGGACTTTGATGTGGTAGACGACTTTGTGACCTCTGCCATCGGAGAGATTGCCAATATCATCAGCGGCAAGGCACTTGTTCTTTTGTCCCAGCACAATGTGGTGTGCGACATTCTTCCGCCAAAAGTAATCGTACTTGATAATGCGGTTGGCTCCAGTAACGGCAAAGATAAGGCTAACACCTGTATTATCACCGACATCGGCGTGATGGGCATAACAATCAACCTGACAAAGTAGTTTGTTTTCGTAAATCGGCGGTGCAAAGGCGAGATGTATTAAGGCGTACATCTCGCCTTTGCGCCGTATTGTCTCGGGATGAATTATTATTTTATTAACACATATACACCCGGTATGGTGTAGTATTTTAGAAGTGCTGGCTTGTTTTTCGCTGTTTTATTGCAAACCAAGCAGATTTCATTCCGTTTTGTGGTATATCGTATTGCAAATTTGGCGAAAATTATGTAAAATGAATA
>JAEZDF010000107.1 GCA_023429685.1 Bacillota bacterium | reverse complement strand
ATGTCACCATTTTCACTGAATAACTCTTTCATACACGCAGGATTCATACACCTTCCCATTGATTCTGCATACAATCTTTTTTCAACATCCTTATTTATATACCTGCTACTCATCGAATGTTCTCCTTACTTATAATTTTAGGGTTATTAGTGAAATTATAGTGCTTATAATTAATCTATAAATTTCGTGTTATTGCTATTAATCTAATTTCATTCCTCTCTAACTCATACCCTCAAACACGGATAAAGTTACCTACCGAGCACTAAAAATTCAAACCACAACGCCATCGCAAACCAGCAAGTGGCTTTGGCTGTCGAAGGAGAGGTTGTAAACAAGCCCGCTATATTCTTACGTATGAATGCTCACCACGGCTTGCGGCGCGCCTGATCCTCATGCGGTTGTTGCCAAAACCCCCGCAAAAATAAGGAAGGGCGCGGAGCCTGTCCGCGCCCTTCCTTATTATACCTTGCACTGCGTAAAATGTCCATATGTGTAAAAGTGTGGGGTGTGTCGTCGACGGTGGTGTGCGTCGCGTTTGCTACCGCAGAGCGTATTCGAATACGCTGTCGTACTGTTCCTCCACCGCAATCCGTGCGGTCAGGGCGGCGGTGTCGTATACCACCGACCATCGGGTGCGGTCGGGGATGGCAACCTTCGAGAGCAACTCCATCGCAGCGTCCGTACCGATGATGCCGCCGCTTGCGGATAGGGTGGTTTCTATCGTGTCAAACCGCTCAAACTCGTTAAAGCCCTCGCCTAGGTTTACACCGTCTGCCATCACAAAGTTGGTGGCAATCTCATACGGCTTGGGGCTGCGCACGGTGCGGAGAACGCCCTGCCAAAACTCGATGACCGCAGCATCCCCCGTGGCGTCCGAAACAAGGTAGTGGCACTGCACATCCCCCGAAAAGTATAGGTTGTAGTCGGAAATAAGGGCAACCGCCTCCTCCACCGTCGCCGCTTTGTCGAGCATCAGCCGGATGGCGGTGGTGGTGTTGAGCATCACGCGCCCATCCTCGTAGGGCGGCTGCGCCTCGGGCACCGCAAGCAGTGCGACGCACAGCCCCGCTTCGTTCATGCCGTCAAACGGCAGGTAGGGCGCGGCGAGCGTCAAAAAGCTGCTTAACGATCCGGGTTCGGGCAGGTTGCCCTGCCCATAGCCCGCAAACGACAGGTTCACGGTGGAAATAGACGCGTACCCGTTTTTGGGCGCAGTGCGCACAACCAGAGCGGGGGCGTAATCAAAGTCAAAGTTGCGCCCGTATATGCCGCCGCCCGTCTTATTCTGTGCGTAAAACGCCGAGCACCCCGCGCCTGTGACATGAAAATCAAACGGCAGACCCTTTAGCAGCCTGTTTACGACAAACTGCTCGATATCGCGGTCGGTCTGTGCACCTACCTTTAAAAAGTCGTCAAAGCCGTAGTCTCCGTAATAGGTCATGGCAAACAAAGGCGCGTCCCCCTGCTGTTTTAGGGAGGACAGGCTGCGCAGCTCGTTAAAAAACAGCACACCAGCGACGATACCGGCAAGCAGCATCAGCCCCAAAAGTGCAAGCAATAGTCGTTTTACAGTCTTGTTCATCGGTGATACACCCCATGCAGTCATAAAAATAGAGGGCGGAGCAGTGCCCGCCCTCGTGCTTATTATATCGAACCCTTCCCCGCGTGTCTATCCTGCCGATCAGGTCGCGATGAAGGCTTACTCCTCGTTTGCCCAAGCGTCGAGCTTTTTCATCACCTCGTCGCGGGTTTTGGTGCAGATGTCGGGTAGCGCGCCGCCCAGTGCCTTACCCGCCTCGGCAAAGCCCTTTTCGATGGCGGCCTTGAGCGTCGCCAGCTTTGACGGGTCGTCGCCGCTTACGGCAACGGCAAACGCGACGATGCGGTCGCTGACCGCCTTAACACCCCACTCGCCGTCCTCCGAGATCGCCTGCTTTGCCTGATTGACGGCGGCGGTGTCGATGGTAAGCTTTCCCGCGCTTCCTTGATTGGCTATCAGCTTATGGATATACGCGCGCAGGTTCTCCGAGATTCTCTCCGTCTCCTGCTTCAGTCGCGCAATGGTTTCGCTGTCGGGCTTTACCCTGCCTGCTTTTGTATAGGTTCCGCTCGACGTGATAGTTTTTGATGTTTGCTCAAACGTGTCTACCACGCCGCTTTTTTGCTGTGCCGATGCGGTGGAACCCGATTTGACGACACGGCTTGTGGTGTATGTCGCCGTTTGTCCTGTATTTATCCGTTCAATCATTGTTATGTCCTTACCTTTCCGGCGCGTTGCACCAATAAGGCACAAGGCACCATGAGAATAGCGTGCGGCTCTGCCGCAGGTGGCGCTGTGTTCCGACAGCGGTTGCTTAAAATCTCTTTAATCCAATTATCGGCACAGATGCAATAAACTTAAATACTAGACCCGGGTTTGTGCCATCGTCGCCAAAAAAACCGCCGCAAGAGCACACAGCCCTTGCAGCGGGAAAACCGTTCTAAATCTACAGCCCCTCTTTGATCTCGCGTCCCTCACGCAGCAGCTGCGTTAATGTGTCGCCATCTTGCGCAGTAAGCGCCGAGCGGTACGCGGTCAGGTTGTCGATGAGCAGGGTCAGCTCGTCGGTTAGGTAGTCCGAGTTGTGCAAGAATAGCTCAGACCACATCGTCTCGTTGAGCTTTGCCACACGGGTTAAATCCTTAAAGCTGCCCGCGCTGTAGCCGTCGTGCTCAGTAGCCCGCGGGCTTTTGACATACGCGTTGGAGAGCACGTGTGCAAGCTGCGAGGTGAAGGCGACCACGCCGTCGTGATGGGCGGGGGTGGTAACCACCGTCTGCCGAAAGCCCAGCTCGCGGGCAAGGGTCTTTAGCATGGTTACTGCCTGCGCCTGCGCTACGTCGTCGGGTCGGGTGGGGGTAAGGATAAACGATGCGCCCGAAAACAGCGTGGGCAGCGAGTGCGCAAACCCCGAAAACTCGCGCCCCGCCATCGGGTGACCGCCTACAAACACCAGTCCAGCGTCGCGGCAGGGCGCGTCCAGCGCATCACACACCGCCCGCTTTACACCGCACAGGTCGGTAATGATGCATCCCTTTTTCATAAGGGGCAGCCTTGCCAGCACCTCTGTTATTGTGGCGGCGGGGTATAATGCGACAAACAGCAGGTCGCACCGCGCAAGGGCGGCGTCGTCAAGGCGCTTGTCTATCGCGCTCTCGGTAAGTGCCTGTAATACGGCGTCTTCACTGATGTCATAGCCCGCAACGATGTGCGGCGTGTTTTGTTTTATCGATTTAGCAAACGAGCCGCCGATTAGCCCCAGCCCGATTACGCCGATGGTTAAGGTTTGCATCGAAAAATTCCTCACTTTTTATTGATACACTGCGTGTAAAATCAAAAACCGACCACAATAAAGATAGCAAAAGGGGGGTAACTTCAAAAGGGTTTACTGTTATTGGATAATGTGAGATAATATGCTTAAGAAGTAAACACAAGAAAATACTAGGCGGAGTAATGTGCCTTTATCGTGTTTGCTATTTATAAAAAGGAGATGTAAATGCTTTTATGAAGAGAACCGTTTCGTTTGTTTTGGTTGCCCTTTTACTACTTTCTATTCCGGTGGTTTCCGATTATTGCGAACCCTTTGTTGTTGAGATTTCAACGCACGTTGGAGAATATAGAGTAGTTTTAACCGATGATGATTTAATAGCATTACCACCTGCGAAGCTAGAAGCGGAGTTGAAGGCTTTAATAGAAGAAGTGGGAGCGAGAACATTTTAGGTCTTGCGTTTTGTTTTCCCAATGTCTCTAAAGCTGGTAATTCGTGTTCTCCAATCGGTTTATACGCGTATGCTTATGGCACAAAGAATTCCATATACAATAGAGTGGCTAGGGCATGACGAGATTCCATCTCTGATATGCCCTATTGTTATACGGTCTTGTGTAGGTGCCCTGCCATGGCGCGGATGTCGTTCATCAGCAAGGCAAACTCATCGGGGCGCAGCGACTGCGGACCGTCGGACAACGCCTTTTCTGGGTTGTTGTGCACCTCAATAATCAGTCCGTCGGTGCCCGCCGCCAGCGCGGAAAGCGAGAGCGGGCGCACCATCCACGAGATACCCGCCGCGTGGCTGGGGTCTACCATCACGGGCAGGTGCGAAAGCTTGTGCAGCAGCGGGATGGCGGAGATGTCAAGGGTATTGCGCGTCGCAGTCTCGAAGGTTCGGATGCCGCGCTCGCACAAAATAACCTGCTCGTTGCCGCCCGCCATGATGTACTCGGCGCTCATCAGCAGCTCCTCCATGGTATTGGCAAGCCCGCGTTTTAGCAGGATGGGCTTACTCGTTTTACCCAGCAGCTTTAGCAGCTCGAAGTTCTGCATGTTTCTGGCGCCCACCTGAATCACATCCACCTCGTCAAACAGCGGCAGCTGGTCGCTGGACATAAT
This sequence comes from Bacillota bacterium, assembly GCA_023429685.1. GTDB lineage: Bacteria > Bacillota > Clostridia > Oscillospirales > Ruminococcaceae > Acetanaerobacterium. The sequence goes on along the minus strand of JAEZDF010000107.1, from coordinate 4,405 downwards.
CTCGGTGACAATCGGCAGCCCCGTCAGCTCCCGCGCCTTGCACAACAGCTCGATGCCCTCGGCGCGCAGCCCCTGAAACGCGTAGGGTGAGGTGCGGGGCTTAAACGCGCCACCGCGCAGCATCGACGCACCCGCCTTTTTCACGGCTACCGCCACCTCGCAGATCTGCTCCTCGCTTTCTACCGAGCAGGGACCCGCGATAACCGGTACGTGCCCGCCGCCAATCTTTACATTCCCCACCGTCACCACCGTGTCGTCGGGGTGGAATTTGCGGTTTGCGTTTTTGTACGGCTCGGTAATGCGCTTGACCGACTCTACATACGGCAGTGCGCCGATGGTATCGATATCCACCCGCGTGACATCCCCCACCAGCCCCACGATGGTGGTGTGTACCCCTTTTGACAGATGTACCTTGACGCCGTCCTTCTCTACAAGGCTGCAAAACTGCGAAAGCTGGTCCTCGCTTGTGCCGCGTTTAACAACAACAATCATTGTATGACCCTCCCAATTTAAAGCAAAATAAAACGGGCGACGCTTTCTGTCTCAAAAGCGCCGCCCTATTACGTTACCCGTTTATTACGGTGTAATTCAGCGAACCCGGTTTGATAACAGCCTGCTTCCTGCATACCCTATTAAGCCCGTGCGGTACAAATACGCCGAGCGATAATAATAGCGGTACGAAAGACTTGTAAACTGTGTCATATCAGCCGAATTGCCTCCCTCTTTTTGGACTTTTTCTTATCATAGCAGGGTAATTGTCTGTTGTCAACGCTTTTTTGATTAAAAGCTTTAAACCGTTAAAGCGTTCAGATAGCAGTTTTTAGCGTAAACACATGAACAAGGCGGCTTTGCCGGCATTCGGCAAAGCCGTCTTGTTTTGTGCATTACAGAGCTGCGCAGGGGTAGTTATTCCGCGATGCTAACCATAATCGTTATTTCTCCGGAATCGCCACTGAAGGTAACTGCAGCGGAGGTATTCTCGTTGTAGCTTGCACCAAAGTACAGGCCATCCTCGCTGTCCATGGTAAAGGGATTTTCCGAAAAGCCTGCATCTTGAATTGCCTGCACATAACTGTTGTAGTCCGACTCACTCACGTCGTTTACAACAATCATGCAGTATTTATCCGAATTCATCACAGAGCTAATCGTGCCTTGGCTAAACGCGGGCAAAAGGTCAACGGCTTCGCCCTGAGGCCACTGAGTGCTGCCAAACGTAACCTCTTCGCCGTCCTCGCCTTTAATTACAATCTCTTCGCCGTCGATGTCAATATCGGCACCTGAGGCAAATTGGTTCACGATGCCCTCGGTAACCGCCTCGCCAATCTTTTTGTTAATCTGCTCGCGGATAAAGCATCCGCTTAGGGCTGCGGTCATTAAGACGGCAATTAAAAGAGCAAGCAGCTTTTTTAACATAGATTCCCCTCCTCGTAAATCGACCGTGTTATTTGAGCAGCTTAATCTTTCCTAGCAGGGGCAGTTCCTTCGCCTTGCCGCTAAAGCCGTTGATGATGCCCATAATACCAAAGACTGCAACGCCAATACCAAACAACGGCAGCAGAATCCAACCGATGATGGGGATAATAGACAGGACAATGGTACCTACCACAGAGATAATTAGTAAAGCCAGACCCTGGTTCGCATGGAACTTGCCGTATTTGGATTCGGGGCACATAACCAGAGGTAGGAAGAAAAGGATATACGCAAGACCGGCTGCGGTTTTACCCTTTTCAATATCCGCTGCGTCAAACGCGGGTGCTTCGGCTGCCTGAGGATTCTCGGTCTGCGCGTTTTCGGTGTTCTCGGGAGCCGCCGTGTTGGTGTTTAACTCATCTGTCATCGCTGTGTCCTCCTAATAATATGTATTTTGGGGGTCAGTGCTTAAGAAAACAAAAACTAGTCTTGTCAGGGCGCGACATCGGTAGCGGGTAAAGCCTGTGCAAACTCCCCGTACGCAATAATCAGTTCGGGCTTACTGTTTACGCCAAGTTTTTTGTACAGGTGGGTTGCATGGGTGTTTGCGGTGGGATACCGCACCCCCAACAGCTCGGCTGTTTGCGCAAGGGTGTAGCCCCTTACCAGCGCCTCAAACGCCTCGCGTTCGCGTGGGGTAAGGCTTTGCATCCTCTGTGCCTTTTCGCTCGTATCGGGAATACGCTTTGCTGCGCTCTGCTTTGACCCAAACAGGGAACCATTTTTTGCGCCGGAAGATAGCCAACCAAAGACCGACATTTTTCTCACCTTCTTATCACTGCCTTTGTCCGAATTATACGGCGACAAAGGGCATAGCGTCTATTCATTAGTTCACGTGAAATAGAAAAACCCCATAATCTCATTAGTATTAAGTAGCAAATTCTTGTGCTAAGCAGTGAATGGATTTGCGTTCTTGTAAATTGACAATAGCTTAACAAACAAAAAAGCCGCCCGAAGGCGGCAAAATAGCAACATCAGTATGTGTTATTCCACAGGGGGTACGGTGGTGTCGTCCTGCCCGAACAGTACGAACAACTCCGCGCGGCTGTTAATAGAAAGCTTGCGGTACAGCGTGGTGCAATAGGTGTTTACGGTGGGGTACTGCAGACCAAGTATCGCCGAGATTTGGCGTAGGGTGTGACCGCGCAGCAAAAGGGTGCACACACTGCGTTCACGTGGCGACAAATTATAGCGTGCAAAGCAATCACACACCGCGTTCATATCGGTCTCGTGGTACTCGTCTAACCACCCGTGGCGAAACAGGTCGTTGTAAAACAGCGGCGTGAACAGCACAAACACAAACAAAATAAACAAGGATACCACAACGGTTGTCGGCTCAAGCGCCTGGGGGTAAAAATCATAGATGATTCCCGAAGCAAGCGTTGGTGGTATGGCTACCCCACATGCGGCAAATAGGGCAGTGCGAAACACCCGCAGGCTGCCGTATTTTTTTACAAAACCGCCGCCCATAAACATCACGCCCGTATAACCGGCACCCGTAAACGCGCCGTAGATTAGTGCTCCAATGAGATCGTAGGGCGGGGGAGTTAGGGTAATTAGCAGCAGCGACAACGCCGACGCTGCGATAAACAGGTTCCACAGATGCCAAACGCAACGCCGAAACACAAGATGCAGCGAAACCGTTACCACCGCCGAGCATACGATGCCAAGCGCGTACCAATGGTAATGCCGAGGGTAAGCGGTGCGCAGCAGCAGCTCGCCGAATGTGGTTATCGAGAAGAATGCCGCCACACAACATAGCACCACCATCTTGCCCCGGGGCGGAACAGCGGGCTTTGCAAGCGGCGTTGTAAGGTGATCCTCGCGATACAGCATCAGGCACAGCGTGATACCTGCCACAAGCAGCGCGGGCACGACGCGCTCTACCACAACGTTCTTTATGTTGTGGTGGTAGATTAAAAGCGTGGTCCCCTGCCCCAAGGCGGCAAGCAAAGCCGCATAAAACCGCTCGGCGTTTTGCAATACAAACGCAAATGCGTACGCCGAACATGCGCCGCATCCGCCAAGACCCGCCCAGCACAATGTAATAGCCAAAAGGCGAATGACAGGCGTAAGCGGCATCATCCAAACCAAGAAGCCGGCTGCTACAAGGCAGATGCTCACGTTGCGAAACCAAGGCATCCGCTGTGGGCGCAAGAAAATAAGAATAACCGCAAAGGCGGCGTAGCTAAGCTGCATCATCGAGCCCGAATCAAGTTCACCCAGCTGGATATCCACCGAAAAATAAGAAAACTGCATATCGGCAAGCCATAAAGACAGGATGAACGAAAGGGTATAGGGCAGGTGCGACAAGCGAACCCCGCGCAGATCCAGTTCCTTGCGCGGGCGTCCACAAACGGTGAGAGCCGGTGCGCGCTCGCTTAACGCGGTATCCGTCATCTGCGTTTTCACTCCTCTTTGTTAATTGCAAATACTTTCTACTGCTTAATCTAACATAGTACTGTAAAAAATACAACGAGAATTGGAAGAATCGTTAATTAAAGTAAGTGATGACTGACTGGCGCATCATGATACCACATTATTTTGCAAGAATCATAGAAATAAGTCTATTGAATATACAACAGAAAGCCCCCTCCACGGCTTTTGCCGCAAAGGGGGTGTGTGGGTCATTCGGTCAAAATAGATGTGTGCAGGTTCTGATTATTTTACTCGTTTTCTTAAGATGTTAAAACTTATTGCCGCAACAGCAAAAAACACTACTACAAAAACTACAGTGTGCAGTATTCCGTTTGGATAGGGAGCAACCCAGCCTTGTTTGAAAACCATAATTGAAAAGAACCCGGCAACCATTGAAACCGGCATAAAAGCAATTCCGAGTATATTGAGCCAATCAACATAAAATGGAGCCTTTTCAGTAGAAAGCAAACGACCAATAAAATAGCCGGCAACTCCAACTGCCTGAATAATCATAGAA
>JAEZDF010000079.1 GCA_023429685.1 Bacillota bacterium | reverse complement strand
CATACGACGATTTCGGTCACAAGCTGGGCAGCAAGGAAAACGAGGAAGGCAAGATATTCATCGAGCCGCAGGGCTTTGCCGTTATGGCAGGGCTTGGCATCGAGGACGGCAAGGCGGTTACAACGCTCGATTCCGTAAAGAAGTATCTCGACACCAAGTACGGTCTGGTGCTCAACAACCCCGCGTTTACCCGCTACTACATCGAGTACGGCGAGATCTCCACCTACCCTGCGGGCTACAAGGAGAACGCGGGCATCTTCTGCCACAACAACGCGTGGATTATCTGTGCCGAGGCGGTTCTCGGGCGCGGCGACCTTGCGTTTGAGTACTATTCCAAGATTGCACCCGCCTACACCGAGGAGTACAGCGACATCCACCGCACCGAGCCGTACGTGTACGCGCAGATGATAGCGGGCAAGGACGCAAAACGCCACGGCGAGGCGAAGAACTCATGGCTCACAGGCACAGCCGCATGGAACTTTGTAGCGGTAAGCCAGTTTATCCTCGGCGTTACCCCCGATTACGACGGATTAAAGATTGACCCGAGCATCCCCAAGGCGTGGGACGGCTTTAAGATTACCCGCAGCTTCCGCGGCGCGGAGTACGATATTGAGGTCAAAAACCCGAATCACGTCAGCAAGGGCATTGCAACCGTTGAGGTAGACGGCAAGCCCATCGACGGCTGCATCCTGCCCGCCTTCGGCGACGGCGCTACCCACAAGGTCACCGTGGTGATGGGATAACAATCACAAATTAAACACAACAAAGAAGCGCTTGCTCTGGCTAGATGCCAAAGCAAGCGCTTTTTAGTAAAGCCATACGTACCTATTTTCGATTTGCATTGAGTTAGCCAAATTTCTATGCTACCATTACAGTATGCTCATTCGTTTGTGGCTGGATGGGAGAACACAGATATTTTTAATTTAGGAAGTTTTGCAAAAATCCCCCTGCGTTATACTAAAATTCCCCTTACGTCACCTGTTGCTCGTGACGTAACGTAATGCCCTATACTTAGGGCAAGGAGGTGAATTCTATGTCAAACTACACGACTGGAGAAATGGCGAAATTGTGCAATGTTTCGGTTCGGACAGTTCAGTTTTACGACCAAAAAGGCGTTCTGCATCCATCCGCCGAAAGCGAAGGCGGCAGGCGTATATACAACGACGATGACCTAACCAAGCTACGCATTATTTGCACACTCAAATCAATCGGGCTGCCACTTGATTCAATTAAAAGCGTTATGGAGAGTGAGCTATCAGAAAAAATCCTCACGCTCTTGCTTAACGAGCAAGTAAAAACGCTTTCTAACGAAATTGATGAGCGGCAGGAACAGATTGAAAGGATAACAGTAATAAAAGAAAGCATCACAGGGAAAGCCAGAGTTCCAGCTAATACAATCTTTGACGTAGAATATATTATGGAAAAGAAGAGTATCGTTCGCAACAAGAAAAAGTTAACCATGATTTATATTGGAGTGGGAATTGCAGCAGTTTTAGGGCTTTTGTTCATGGTGTGGCTTGTAGTATCACGTATCTGGTGGGGGCTTGCGATATATGTATCCGTCGCAATAATCAGCCTGTTTATTTCAGCATTTTCTCTAAAAGATACTGAGTTTATTTGCCCTAAATGCAACTCCGTTTTCAAACCATCCCTAATACGGACATTCTTTAGCACCGGGGGTAATAAAGTCCGTTGGATGACTTGCCCTGAATGTGGGCATAGAGATTGGTGCGTTTTACGGAAGAAAAGTAAGAACTTGATACCTGATGCAGGATGAGGATTTGATTCCTTGACAAAAAGAATAATTGGTGACAAATTTCTTCTAATTTAATCGAATAATAAAAGCCCTCCCAGTATGATGATAACTCATACCGAAAGGGCAAGTAGTGCCATACATATGGTTTGTTGATTACTCAAAGCATACTGCAAGAACATATGGCTTATAGGCGGGACGTATCACTAGTCCTCCGCAAAATCGCCTTCGTTCTCCCAGTTGTGCCATACGTTTTGCACGTCATCGTTGTCGTTCATCAGCTCAAGCATACGGTTCATCTTCGCGGCAACTGCGGCATCCTCTATGCGGGCGCCCGTTTGCGGCAGATACTCCACCTCTGCGGAAAGGGGCGAATACTTCTTCGCTTCCAACGCCTCGCGCACAGTGCGCAGGTCGTTTGGCTCGGTGTAGATCTCTACAACATCCTCCTCAAACGAAAGGTCGGCGGCGCCTGCGTCCATTGCGTCCTCCATTACCTTGTCTTCGTCTATGCCCTCCGCCTCAAGCACGATAACGCCCTTTTGCGAGAACATAAACGACACGCAGCCCACCGTGCCAAGGTTTCCGCCGTACTTGTCAAAGTAGTGGCGAAGGTCACCCGCGGTGCGGTTACGGTTTTCGGTCAGCGTCTCTACGATTACGGCAACACCGCAGGGACCGTATCCCTCGTAAAAGATGCTCTCGTATTCGTTCTTATCGTCGCCGCCCACCGCTTTTTTTATCACGCGGTCTATGTTGTCGTTGGGCACGTTGTTGGATTTTGCCTTGGCAATCAGATCGCGCAGCTTTCCGTTTACAGAGGGGTCTGCGCCGCCTTCCCGTACCGCTACGGCAATCTCTCTGCCTATCTTGGTAAATATCTTCGCCCTTTGCGCGTCGGATTTCTCTTTTCTGCGCTTGATGTTACTCCATCGGGAATGTCCTGACATTCTAAAACCTCCAAAAAGTAAGCCTGCCACAAGACAGAATAAATACGGTCGATACACCGTTACGGGTTAAATGAGTAAGGCTGAATATACATTATTCTATCACAACAAGACTGCCCGCACAATAGCACTTAATGCAAAACATGGTTTGTCAGGGCTAAAACAGGTTTGCGGCGCAAGAATCGGGTTTGGGCAAATTATTGTCGTGCTTGATGCAGTAAAAAGGGTGGCGGCGCGCACAGATTATATAGACCGATAGAAATGTTTGATTTTGGTTAAACAATGAGTTATAATTAAGTGTAAACCCCGCATTCTGACGCGGAATTTGGCGGAATACGCCATGTATATATTAATGTTAGTTGATTAACGAAAGGGCGGAATGGAATGAAACGGTTTTCTTTGCGCGCAGGGTTGCTAATTTTTGTATTGTTGATTTTCGCGGTTGTGACTGTGCTTGCGGGCTGTAACAGGGGAGACATTCCCACCACGCTGCCCGTTTCATCCATCGCGCCATCCTCGCAGCCGAGTTCCTCCGAGCCGGAGAGCAGTTCGTCGGAGGAGGAATCTTCATCATCCGAGGTAAGTTCCTCAAAACCGGCAAGCTCCTCTAAGCCGGCGGCTTCGACGGGCGGCGGAGGTTCAGGCACGTCTACATCCGGCAAGGTATATTCCTCCGCTGTAACAAGTTCGAAGAAAGAGACCTTCCGCACGGTTAAGATTACCGCAAGAGGGGTATCCTTAAGCAACAAGACCGTTACAGGAGACCTTGTAATCGATAAAGGCGTAGGCGATGGCAACGTCACACTGCAAAACGTCACAGTGGGCGGCACCATCTATGTATACGGTGGCGGCGAGAACTCGGTGTATCTTGACAGCGTTACAGCGAAAAAGCTGGTGAGCGCAAGCACCGTTTCGCGTCCGCGCATCGTGGCAAAGGGCGCTACCGTCATCGGCGAGACTCAGATTCGCTACGACACCCTACTCGAGCACAACAAGCTAAACGCCACCGCGAGCGGCTTTACAAGCATTGAAACGGTAAAGACCTCCCAGCTGCTTACGGTGCTTAAGCTTTATAATATCTCGATGAACACAATTACCCTCAACTACGACACCAACCTGTATCTGGTTGGTTCCTCCAGCATCGGCAGCGTGGTTGCCAACAAGCCGTCCTATATTGAAGGCGGCGATAAGGTCGGGCTATTGTTCTGCCACAGCAAGAATGTCAGCATCGATACCGCACCCGCGCACATCGCTACCGGCTCAAACACCTATGAGCCCAACGTCAAGGACGACACAAACAACAACGATGACGATACCACGCTTACCCCGCTCTCCGCGCCCCGCATCACCCGAAACGGCAACGAGATTCGTTGGAGTGCGGTCTCCGGCGCGTCAAACGGATACGAGGTGCGGGTAAACCGGGCTGGTTCTACTATTTACGTATACAAAACGCTTTCCTCTAGCACCAGAGTGCTTAACTTAGCCGACTTCTTGGAGGATAACCTTGCGCCCTCCGGCACCTATCAGGTGCGCGTCGCCGCGCGGTCTACCTCCTCAAGAGATGCTTCCGCGTACAGCAACACAATCGATGTGACCTGTACCTCCGACCACCCCGCGCTTTCGCTGACAGCCCCGACGTACAACGGCACAGATCCCACTAAGTATATTGCGTCGTGGACGGCTACAGGCGCTACAAAGGGCTACAACGTAACCGTTGCAACCAATACCTCGTACAGCAACAAAAAGCTCGATACCAACCTGTCCGCAGGTGCAGCCACCTCTCTTGACCTGCGCGCGGCAATGGGCGCTAGCTTTGTGCCCCTTGTGCCCGCGGAGCCCTATTATATTCGAATTACTGCAAAATCTGCGTTTGAGCAGATTACCGTAGTCGGGCAGTTCACCGTTACAAGAGCTCTCACCCCAACAAACGTTGCCTATAACGATTCAACAAAGATGCTGACATGGGATGCGATGTCCGGCGTGAACCAGTACCGCGTGACCATAAACGGTAATTCACAGACCGTCTCAGGGGCGCATGAGCTTAACCTTAGCGATAATGAAGCTTATCCCGCCGGTTCGTACAGTGCGGGGGTCGTTTCTCTTGGTAACGCGGGCAATGTGCTCAACTCTAACGAGAGTTTAAAGACATTTACTAAGACAGTCCCGACAACGCCCACCTTTACCGCACCCTCTAACGTTACACTTAACCGCGATACGCAGAACAATATATTGAACCTCAGCTTCACAGCGGCGAGTGGTGCGACTGGTATTACCCATACCGCAACACTTTACAAAGACAACGTGGCAATTGCGGAATCAACTAATGTATCCGTTACAGGAACCTCTCATAGCTTTACAATAACCGCGGGTGGCAGCTATACCGTAACGGTTACCGCGCATGCCTCCGGCTATGCCGACGCGTCCGCATTATCCGGTGCGTGTGCGGTAGCTGCCAACGACCTTTTGTTTGCGCAGGGAAGGGGAATAGAGGGTAATCCTTACCTCATCAGTACCGCCGCAGAGTTTAACAACATTGCAAGTGTAACGGGCGGGGTGCATTACTACAGGCAGACACAGGCGTTAACCATCGATGCTGCCCATCGCATTACTAACGCGTTTGCGGGGCATTATGACGGCAACAATTTGGCTATAACCATGACAATTACGGCGACAGACACCGACAACGTCGGACTGTTCTCTACCATCGCTGCGGGTGCGTCTGTCAAAAACATTGCCGTATCTGCGGAGTCTACCGTTGTTGGTAGAAGCTACGTCGGCATGATTGCGGGCACAAACAACGGCACGATTGACAACTGCGACGTGACAATCACAACATCCTCCGTCACCGGCACATCCTACGTCGGCGGCATTTGCGGCAAGAACACTGGAACGATAAAAAACTGTGTCTACAACGGCATACTGAAAGAGACAGGGATTGAGGCTGCTCTTAACAATACAAAGGATAGATTCGGAATCATCTGTGGTGTTAACGACGGAGGGATAATTGGAGAAAACAACACATTCCCGACTTCTCCGTCTTCTGGCGTAGGCGAAGCAGGTGCAAATCCCGACCCAGCTCCCACGCCCGACGGCGGTGGGGCAGATATGGATGGTATGTCCACCATCATGTCCAGCAGACTGGCGGGTTGGCTACCTGCATAAAATTCCCTTGTCATTACGCATGAAAAATAGTTGCGGACGACACGAAATTGCTGTATAATATATCCAACGCACGGATTCGATGCGCAAACCCCACTAAAACGGCAGGGTTTGCGCATTTGAGCCTTATACTTAACTATTCTATTAAAGAAGAATCGAGTACAACGTCAGGCGGTTGAGATAGCTTGACTGGGCTTTCAGTCACACGAAATAGAAAGGCGGACAAGGCGATGAGAACAAGGACAATCTATTTGCTGCTTGTGGTGTGCGCTGTTGTGGGGTTATTTCTGCTTTCCGGCTGTACCATCGCCGAGAAGGCGCCCGAAAGCTACCTGACCGAGGAGTATTATGCCGTACCGGCGCTTGCGGTCGTGGCGCAGCCCGCAGATGCTACCGCCGTGCTGCCCATGTCCTTTAACCGAACAACCGCCGAACCGGTAAAGCCCGCCAAGGGTAAGCCGCCAAAGCCCGTACATATCGACAAATCGGCTGTAGCAGCACAGGCTGCTGCCTCATCTGCTGCCACGTCCGAGCCTGCTGCGGCGGACAAGACTTACACCGAGACGATTACCGACGACAAGAAGGCTACCTATAAGAATGTGGAGATATCCGCCGCCGATGTGGTGCTTGAGAATAAATACATTACCGGCAACCTGACGGTTACCGTGGATGCACTGTACTCGCTTACATTGATTAACTGCAAGATAGACGGCGAGCTGATTGTGAACTCCCCGTATCTGTACGAGCTGTATATGGAAAACTGCCTGATTAAGACCCTGCGGCTCGCTACGGGCGACTACATTGACGTGGAGTTGGAGGGACGGTCTGTAATCGATGAAACCATACTGATGGCGGGAACCACAGCCTCGCTGTACGCCTATAACATCGAGCACAACTATTCCGGCTATAAGACCATTACACTGGCAAAGAGCGCCAAACCCATGGAGCTTACCCTGTACGGAGTCGCCTGTAAAACCCTCACCGTTAATTCACAAAGCGAAGTGACCCTTTCAGATACCAACCAATCCTATGTAGAGGCGTTTATTGCAAACGCCCCGGTTACGGTGCAAGGTGCCGCGCGCATCAACAAGTGCTATGTCCGATCAAGCGGTGTGGTGCTGTACGGCGAACCCTACGAGCTCATCTACGACAAATCAAAATACACGGTAGAGTTTCTGTAAACCGATTAAACGTAATATAAAAGCCCAACCGAACGGTTGGGCTTTTTGTCGCCATGTCTAATTTGTGCTGTGATCGAGCGGTCAATACAGTTTGAATTTTCATGGTCAGCGGTATCGAAAATCACACTGTTTGCCCGACGATTGGTTGAGAAAGCTCCGCCTTAATATAAATACACCGTGAAATTCATGGTCAAGTCTGATAGTAAATGTCAAAGGATAATGAAATAAAACGAGCAAGGCAGTCGACGAAAAAGATTAGAGTGATTTTTGTGTAAAAAAAGTTATATTGGCTCTTGACAATTCAATTCACACGACGTATATTTTAACTAAGTTAAAATATTTAACTTAGTTAAAATACTCGGAGGTCATTGTGAAACAGACGAAAAAGGAGCGTACTCAGAAAGATATCATTGAAGCTGCTAAATTTATCATCCATGATAAAGGGCATGAAGCCATTACTGTTCGGTACTTGGCTGAAGTAACAGGGTATTCACATACCAATCTATATTATTATTTTAAAGATTTAAATGCTCTCTTGTGGACATTGCGTTTCGATATGATTGAGGATATGATTACAGAACTTACATCCATTTCCTTTAACAAGCATGATCCTGTAGAAGAAATTCTTGACGCTTTTTTCTGCTATACGGACTATTTCTTCAAGCACCCGAATGTATTTCGTTTTTTGTACTTTTATCCTTTTACTGAGCCAGAAGGAGACGACAGTTATCAAAAGCTTGAGCAACGATTTCATGGCATATGGCAGCAATCCTTTATCCGGCTAATTCAAGAAGGCATCATACTAACCGAAGATATTGAAGTTGTAGCTAAGACTATTATTTACGCCTTACAGGGAATGATTATGCTGAGTTTCTCATCCAACGGTGCTGCACAAAAAGAAGATATCAAAGATGAGCTTAAAAAACTTGTAAACTACTTATTCAGAATGAATAAGAAAAATATATAATGGAGGTTATACTTATGAAGCAAGGTTTCAAAGCCAACTTTCAACCGCTTTATCATGTCGCCCAGTATTTAACTTTGGCAATGCTCATCATTATCCCGTTGCAAATCATTGTTTTTGTAATTTCTCCGCCACCAGACACTGTTAAAGGATTCTTTGAGCTGTATCATCAAAATTCATTTTTGGGATTACTCAGCTTGGATTTTCTATACTTGTTTAACAATGCGATTCTTGTAATAATCTATTTAGCGCTCTTTCTCCTTTTATACTGGGAAAAGCCTGTTACAGTTCTTATCGCCTTAATTCTTGGATCAATTGGTCTAGTATGTTATTTTCCGTCCAATCCTACGTTTGAAATGTTGGCTCTGAGCAATCGGTATTTTCAGGCATTACCTGAACAGCAAACAATATATTTGGCTGCAGGTGAAGCTGTAATGGCTGGCTATACAGGGACATCCTTTAATGTTTATTATGTTTTAAGTACCATATGTCTATTGTTGTTTGCCTATGCAATCATCAAAAGCACACAGTTCAAAAAGACAGTTGGTTTTTGGGGGTTGACTTCTGGATTATTCATGATTATACCATCATCGGCAGGTAAGTTAGGAATGATTTTTTCTTTGCTGTCCCTCATCCCTTGGATAGTATTTATTACGTTGTTGATGTTGAAATTCAAAAAACTCGCTACTCATACTCAGAATGCAGAATAAGGCCTTGTTTTGTTTGAGTATTGAGTGCTTGATTTAATCATTGTGCTTTTGTATAGTTACTCTTTCTAATCAAGGTTGCCAACACTTCAAAGGTGTTGGCAACCTTATAATATTATAAGAATACCAGAAACCATGTGGCTTTTATGGTCAAGGTTGTAAGGCTGCCAGGGCATCCGGCTCGCCAATCGGCGGGTTGTTTTTGCTGGGACAGGTTCTTTTAACGATTTAAAGGCAAATCACAAAATATGCACACCCCCAGAGACCAAATCGTTAAAAGTTAGCACTCAAAACCCATAGGTTCGTGTCAAGTGTTCCCCGAAAAACGGCTGTTCTAAAACACCAACTATTGCTACAATCAAAAAAGCACAAAGCCCGAAAGTAGCTAAAATCTAGCACTTTCGGGCAAACAAAAAACCACCTGTCGATAAAATTTCTTTTATCAACAGATGGTTTTTTTAATTTGGTGCCGGCGGTGGGACTTGAACCCACACGGTGTTGCCACCAACGGATTTTGAGTCCGTCACGTCTGCCATTCCATCACGCCGGCTAACAGCTTTTATATTATATATGATAATACACTTAAAATCAAGAAGAAAAATGCTGTTTTATGGGCGGAGCATAAAAGTCTTGTTATTTTTGCATGATTCAGGTACAGTAAAAGTAGCGTTTCATCAAATCAATGTAGTGCTTGGTAACGCCACGGCGCAACCACAATGCGGTTTATAGCGATAGGGATAAAGGAGACAAAGAATGTTTGATGTAGTTGCCATCGGCGAAAGCCTGATTGATTTTACCCCCAGCGGTGAAAACGAGCTGGGGATGCAGCTGTTTGCCCGAAACCCGGGCGGCGCGCCCGCAAACGTGCTTGCCATGAATGCAAAGCTGGGCGGAAAAACCGCGTTTATCGGTAAGGTAGGCAAGGATGATTTCGGCGCGTTTTTGAAAAAAACCATGTCGGATGCAGGGATTGATGTGTCTGGACTAGCCGAGACAGATGAGGTGCCCACCACGCTTGCGTTTGTACAGCTTAACGAAAAGGGCGACCGTTCGTTTACCTTTTACCGCAAGCCGGGTGCGGACGTCTGTCTTATGCAGGAGGAAGTAAGCGACACACTGCTGCAAAGCTGTCGCATATTCCACTTTGGTTCGGTGTCGCTTACTGATGAGCCGTGTAAAACGGCAACCCTTTACGCTGCCCAAAAGGCAAAACAGGCGGGTGCAGTCATCAGCTACGACCCGAACTATCGCCCCTTGCTGTGGAACAGTGAACAAAGGGCAAAACAGGAGATTATTAACGCGCTGCCCCTCGCGGACATCGTCAAGGTGTCTCAGGAGGAGATGACCCTGCTCACAGGGGAAACAGAGCTTAGCAAGGGCGCAAAGGCACTTGCCCGGCATGGTGCCGCCGTTGTGCTGATTACCCTGGGTTCCCAAGGTGCGTTCTATCATACCCCCACTGGCAGCGGCTTGCTGCCCACGTACGATGTAATGACCGTGGATACTACGGGCGCGGGGGATGCCTTTCTCGGCGCGCTGCTCTACCGCATTGCGGATAGGGCATTGCCACAGCTCAAAGAGATGGAGCGAGACGAGTGGGAGGCAATCCTTGCGTTTGCCAATGCCGCTGGCAGCATGACGACAACCGCAAAGGGGGCAATCCCCGCCATGCCCACCTTAGAACAGATTACCCGCTGCATGCATGAGGTAAAAACACTGTAAGGCGGCTTACATCACCAATAGATATAGTCATAAACATAAAAGCGGCATCCCCCAACGCGTCACTCGAAACGCTGGGGGATGCCGCTGCCGTTATAGTCGTTATCAGCTCGTAGCAGAAGGGCTGAGCCTATGCGCTGACCTCTTCTTCATTTTTATGGGGTAGCCCAGCCCCTGAATAACGGTGAAAAAATTAAAACTCTTTTTATATACGGCAAACCCGACTTTTTCGTACAGGGACTTAGCCGTTGTGTTTTTTGACAGCACCTCCAGATGGCACTCATCATAATCGGGTAACTGGCACGCAAAGTCCAAAAGGGAAGAAGCGATCCCCATGCCACGCAGTGTTTTGTCGGTGGTCAGGTAATCGATATATAGCTGATTGTCGTTTTTTACCGCGGGTGTTTCCCCCATACTCCGAAGCATACGGTACAGCATTCCGCCTTTTCGCTGCCCGAATATATGGCAGCATTTTTCTAAATTAAAACGAAATACGCGTTTCTTGTTGGTACCCAGTGCAAGCACACCCACAACCCTATCGTTGTACAGGCTCACATATATCATAGAGTAGTCAAAGGCTTCACCAAACAACGCTTCAAGCTCCGAATCATCCTTTGCAAACGAAAAAACGTGTCGGAATCCATCTATAAACAGACGGATGGCTTGTAGCCTGTAGGCTTCATCCGCACCGATTAGGTGCACAATACTAAGTTCGTTCATTTTTTATAACCTCACAAAATGATGATTGATCTGTCCCGCGTGCTTGCTAGCTGCATCCAAGAAAACGTTTTGCGGCGACATGCGGCTGGGGTATTTCTTAGCAGGTAACGATATAAACAAAAGGCGGTGCAAACCGCCTTTTGCAGTTCGTATTAAATTAGCCCGACCCTACTCCATTAGGGCATTCTCAATTGCCGTGTTTGGGTTAATAAATACACCGCCCACCGACATACCGAAGTGCAGGTGCGGACCGGTGGAAAAACCGGTGGAGCCAACGGTGCCGATGACATCCCCCTGCTTTACCATATCGTCTGTTTTCACGCGCAGAGAGTCCATATGGTAGTACCACGTTTTTAGCCCAAAGCCGTGCTCTATCAGAACCGTGTTTCCGGTCAACTGAAGCTTTCCGGCGTAAAGCACCCGCCCAGCACCCGAAGCCTTTACTGTGCTGCCGCGCTTTGCGGCGATGTCAATACCACTGTGCCGTGTGGTGGTCTGCCTACCGTTTATCGAGCGGATCGAGCCAAACTCGGTGGTTAACTTGCCGGTAGCGGGCAGGATGAACTTGCCTTCAAAATACTTCTCTTCATCCCGCACAGTTTTCAGCGGCTCAATGGCACGGTCAAACTCGGTGTTGGCGTCGCTGTTGTCCACTGTGCTGTCGGTAATCTCTTCGTCCACCGTGAGATCCTGTATCTCAAACTGCTTGTCGTCTAGGGTGATCTCGTACTTCGCATAAGCGGTTTTGGAGGAAAGCTCTAAGGTGTACGTTCCCGGCGCGTTGTGATAGCTTAACGGAAAGATGCACACCCGACGTCCTTCGTAATCAAAAAACTGCGGCTTAAAGTTAAACGGAGAGGTAACGGCAATCTCTTCATCCGCAGCAAGCCCATCGGCGTAGATGATAAGCGCCTCACCGGGGTCAAGGGTATTTGCGCTAAGTTCAAAGCCTGCTTTAGGGGTATAATCGACACAGAAACGATAGGTTGCATTGCCAAAGCAGTCCGTCAGCGCAGCCTCGCTCCAAATGGCGGTTATTTCGTAGTCGTATCGTCCACTGCCCGACATGCGGTAGTCCGAAAGTGCATCGAGCGTACCCTTAAACAGGGTTTGCCCGTCCCGCGTTACCGTAACCTGTGCGGTGTCCGGTTCGCTGGAGAACTTGATGATGGGCGCGTTGGGGGAGGCAAGCACATATTTATAGTCTTTCTCCGCGGTCACGGCAGGGGATTCATAATACCGTCCGTCCAGCCGTTTGTAGCTCCAGTCGCCCGAATCGGGAATGAGTACGCCCTGCTTATCGTCTGCAAGAATGAGGGCGGTAGGGAACTGCCTGTGTGTATACAGCGAAGAGAAATCATCCCCCGAAAGCAGAGAAGACAACGCCGCGCGGTCAACCTCAAGATACCCCTTATTCGCGGTCAGGATATAGGAATACGACGACTCACTTGCAAACTCATAGATGGCAAGCACCTCGATAGCGCCGGTTTCGTCCTCCAGTGTGACCGTCACTCTGGGGGTAGGGATGCTAAGGGCGTCCACCTGTACCGTGCGTGCGCTGTTTAAAAGCGCCGCAAAGGAGCCAATCAGCGCAGGATCGGTGATATATAACTCGGTGTCTTCCAGAACAAACCCGGCGCCGGTGACCTTGCTCACGTCCACAACCTCTTCAGTGCCAAAGCCGGAGGATAGATAGGAGCACCCACACAGCAGGGCGCACAACAATACACCAAGTAAGCTCTTATAATGTTTGCTGCGGATAAAAAGCCCTCCTTTAGCTGTTTGTTTTCATGACAATATTTTACCATGAATCAAAGGCAAAGTAAACGAGCCGCATACGCGACACAACCGCTTTCCATAGCTAGGAAAATAGGTAAACAAAGCAAATGTACGGGGTATTTACCACTATTTTTGATGATTATCCATGAAAAACGTCGTAAAGCTTGCAAAATCCAGATTATACTGATAAAATTGTTGCCGAGATCGAATTGGGATGAGAATTTGCTAAAGATACCCAGCTTTTCCGTCCCAACAACGTCTGCGAGGGGAGCCTTCGCAAAAATAACGGAGGAATCTATGCTTTTAAAAAATAAAATATTAGCCCGCGTTCTGCTCATTGCCGTCGCGTTTGTTCTTGCGTTGGCAGGCTGCAGTGTTGCGGAGGATTTAAGCGACAGGCTGCAGGGAGGGCAGAAGCTTACCCCCAGTAGCACGCCCGCATCGTCTCAGAGCGAGGAGCCGCAACGCACGCAACAGCTCAACGAGATTTTGTTGTACCCCGGCATCGGCGCGCAGAACACAACGCTCAGCGATGTGATGCTCCAGTTCGCAACCATTAACCATAAGCGTGTTTTTGATAGCCAGGTGCGGTACCTCAGCGAGAACACCGTGATGTCCACCAACATTATTCTGCCAACGGGTCACACCCTTTATCAGGATGAAAACGGCTACTTCATCTTTTCGGGGGAGGACGTTGTATACGTCAGGTCAGACTTAAACACAAGCCTAGAAGACCCCGATAGCCCGTTGTATGACACAAGAGGCTTGCTGCACGACTGGCTTAAGCTTAACGGAGACAGCCTCTACGATGAAAACGGCGTGCTGATTTCCTTTGACGATGCGTCTGTGTTTACACCGGCTGTTACACTGCCGCTGAAATACAACAATCTAATCCTCAACGCCTACGATGCAACCGAGGTGCTCGACAGCAACAATCTTACGGTACCGCTCTCGGCATGGGGAATATCCACGTTGTCTGACGCGAAGAAGCTGTATGACCTGGCTGAGAACAAGGTAATGATTCAAAGCAAACCATACGTTCCCGTCGTACAGACCGACGCGCTTACCCTTTACTTTAACGGTGTGGATGGTTTTTTAATTGACATTCGGTCCCTCTCTTTACCACGCAAGGAAACAGAGCGGGGCACACCCGGCATACTGGATTATTCCCAGATCGCCGTTGTTGCCCAACAACTGTACACAGACAAGCTTAACGATATGGAGCTTGCACCAAAGTTTGAGGTAAGCGACCTAATTGCAGGCAAACCTGTTACCGTCTACAATTCTTATTCCGCAAGGATTGAGGCGATTACCCCGATCGGCAAAGACGGGGAGGGCAATCTGACCCTTTCGCTAGATGCGCTGCGCGTCCTATATGGTGCGCAGCTGATGCTTGACCCAGACACTGACTCGCTGCACCTTTACACCGACCCGCTTTATCTTGGTTTGGTAGAGCATATACTCGGCAACGACGCGCCGCTTTTATCCGCCCGTTATGTGAGTGACTCTTTGGCGGATGAAACCTTCCTACAGCAGCAGGAGCAGCGCAGAGCCAATAGCGGCTACCTGACAACACTTGCAACAACCGAGACCCAGCCCGGCATACCCAGACCCGTTATCCGCACACCGCGTTCGGGGCAGTTTGTTTATCCCGGCAGCAGCACAAAGATATGGGTTTCCTACTATAAAGGCAAGGGCGAGCCGGTATCGTTGCGCCCCACCATCCAAGGAGATTGGGTATGGAACGACGCCACAGGCTTTTGGGAGGGGGTCTCTCCGTTAAGCGGCAAGATGGTGGTGTGGCATCCCAGCTACGCCGCTGCATTTACCATTCGCTAGTCACACTGCATGAGTCATCCCAAGTATAAAATGCCGTAAGGCGGAACGGATGTCGGTATGAATTACGAGTTTGATAAAAACGAGTTTGTTCTTTTTCAGGGCGACAGCATTACCGATACGGGCAGAAGCTATTTTGTTCGCGAAAGTCTAGGCGAAGGGTATCCTGCTTTTGTTGCAAAACTTCTTCGTGAGCGTTTGCCCGAGTACAACCTGCAGTTCTTAAATAAGGGAGTGTCAGGAAACCGCATCTCCGATCTCAAACGACGGTTTCATCGTGACTGCCTTGGGTTGCATCCCTTTCCGTCCATCGTATCCATCTTTATTGGCATCAATGATACCTGGCGCATCTTTGATATGGGGCTTCCCAGCCCTATCGAGCGGTATGAGGAGATCTACCGCGAACTGCTTGACCGAATTAAGGAGAAAAGCTCTTTTACCCGTTTTATCCTGCTCTCTCCCTTTGTGTTGGAGGACAGCGAAGACAAACAGGATTGGCGCGAGGATGTGGACGCCCGCCGCGCGGCGGTAACGCGCATTGCACGGGACTATAACGCAAGACTTGTTAACGTTCAGCAGATATTCGATGACGCGATGAAAGAAACCGGGAACGGTCCCCTATATTATACCGTAGACGGGGTTCACCCTACGCCGGAAGGACACGCGCTGATTGCAGAGAACTGGATTAATGCCTTTGTCAAGGAATAAGTCTTTGCACATCAGGATATGAATAGCAGCAGGCGGCAGGGAAGGGTTCCTGCCGCCTGCTGCTTATGTGTTCTATTATTGTGCCTGCTATGATGTACGATATATTTTATTGCATAAATTACACAATGCATATACAATTAGAGTAAAGCATTCGAATCTTCGTTAGAAATGCAGGAATGAAGGTGTCATAATGGGTAAGCTTGCAATACTGGGCAATCACGGGTTTCATATGTCGCATGTGTTATCGATGCACCGGGAGGTGGTCGAACTCACCGGGCAGGCTCGCCCTCGCGTTGTGCTCATCCCCCTTGCAAGCGGCGACGACCCAGGCTATATCCGCTCATTCGAGCAGCTCTACCGCGGCATGCTCGAATGCCAAACAGACGTGCTCATGCTTCGTGGAGCGTTAGCACCGCCCGACAATGCAAAGGAACTGATTGACAACGCCTCGCTGATATTTTTTGGCGGGGGCGAAAACATCAGTGCGATTGCGCAGATTAAACGCTTGGGCGTTGCCGACTGGGTTGTTGCAGCATACCGACACGGTGCCACAGTGGCAGGGGAAGGCCTTGGCGCGAAGTTTCTGTTTGAAGGCGGGTATGCCTTTAGCGTAAGCGGCGTTGGCATAGAGACCCCGATAATCGTCACGCTGCAGGGCATGGGGCTTTTGCATGGTGTGCTGTGCATTAGGGCAGAGAACAGCCTTGTAGCCGAGGAGTTTGCGGCGTCTATGCTGGGTAAGAATAATCTGGGCTTTGCGCTTTCTACCGGCAACGGACTGTTTATTAAGGATAACACCTACTACAACCGCGCCTTTGTGGGGGAGGCATTGTTTTATCGCGTTATGGCAAACGATTCGTTAGCCGACTTTGTTCCCGTATTCAGTGAAACGACCCTCACGCTTTCGCATCTGTATGAAGGTGAGCCGAACGGTATTGTATTAAACAATTACGAGCAACACCGTCATCGGTAAAGCCATATCAATCCTTAACAGACCAATAAAAGTGCAATAAAAAAACTACCCTGAACTTGGGTAGTGTTTTTATTGCATCATTGAATTGTCGCCCATTAAACGGCGCGAGTTACCTTGTTTGAGCGCAGGCAGCGCGAGCAAGAGTGGATATGGCACGGAGTACCATTTACAATAGCCTTTACACGCTTAATGTTTGGTTTCCAGGTTCTGTTGGAGCGTCTATGTGAGTGAGATACCTTTATACCAAAAGTAACACCTTTTCCGCAGATATCGCATTTTGCCATGGTGCAGCACCTCCTTTTTCATGACAACAAGAAGTTAACAGTAGTATCTTATCAAATAATCAAGGGAAAATCAAGCGTTTTATCGAGTTTTTTTGTATTTAGGGGATTGTGACGAAGCACGGCTGCTTTAAGCGCCAACTAGACGGATACTTCAGTGCAGCTTGT
>JAEZDF010000065.1 GCA_023429685.1 Bacillota bacterium | reverse complement strand
CAATTGTGGTAAAAGTTTTTCCTTGCCGCAGTAATTTAAGGTGTTTATGACACTTACTATGTTAGTAGATTTATTTAATGGAGGTATATCAAAATATGATGATTAAAAAGTATGGCAAGCACGTAGTCGCGCTTTTGCTTTGCGCCATGATGCTGTTTTCTTTCGCTGCCTGCGGCGGCAACGACCCGGTGGAGGAGGAGCCGGACGTTTCTTCTTCCTCTCAACCGTTACCATCGCCCTCACAGGCTGAACCTGAAAAAACCAATGACGAAGTTATTAAAAAACTTGATACGGCTAAGACCACTAACCCCGAGACCGTGTCTTGGCTCACGATTCCCAACACCAACATCGACTACCCTGTGCTCCAGTCTTTAGAAGATAACTTTAAGTATGAAACCAAGGACATCGACGGAAAAAAGAGCACACTTGATCCCGCCAAAATGGACAAGGCGGTTGCCTCTTTGCTGGGCGGTTCCAAGGCGTATGTCGGCGCTATCTACTACGACGCTAAGGTACAGGCTCCCAACAACAGCGAGGTGTCCCGCAACATGTTGCTGTATGGTCATAACTGGACCAACATTGTAGAACCGTTCCGCATCGGAAACGATAAGGATTATGATGTAATGTTTGCGCAGCTCAAGTCCTACACCGATGAGAACTTTGCAAAACAAAACCCCTACATCTACTTGAGCACCGGCGACAAAACCAAGGTTTACAAGGTGTTCAGCGTTGTGTACTTCAACGCTTTTTGCTCCAACTACATTGCCCCAAACCCCGATGACGACATGTATAAAAAGCTGCTTGATGATGCGCAGGCGCGCACCCTGTATAAATACGACACTGCAGTGAGCACCGATGATAACATCATCACCTTAATTACCTGCTCGCGCAAGTATCCCAAAAGCGTAACGCAGGGCGACGGCTTTAACATTCAGCGTTTTGCCGTGATTGCACGCGAGCTGCGCGACGGTGAGACCGATAAGGATGCCGTAAAGGTAACCAAAAACACCGGCAACCTCGACCCCAAATGGACCATGAAGACCCACAAGCTGTAATTGCAACGTTCAAAACCGTCCGCAGCCGCGGACGGTTTTTTCTTGTGTAAATATAGTATTAGAAAATTACTTGCCATATTTTGACCATTTATAATTGAAGAGTGGTATGCTTTTATGCTATAATCTATGTGTTTGCACTGGTTATGTTAGTGCCCCAAAAGGGATGTGCGATAAATTACTTTCCGGGAGGAAATGACTGTGAATAAAATCAAACGACTTGCAACACAATGGACCGCACCCGTGCGGCTTTGCGCGGTGCTTAGTTTCTTACTGATAGCGGGTATCCTGTGCGACAGCGCCCTGTGGGGTTCGCTGTCTGCCAAGGGCGCCGGCGGGGTCTCCCTTTATAACGTCGCCGATACACTGCCTGTCCCCGTTTTTAAGCAAAATGATTTTATCCTATCCAAAAGCGCTCGCCTTACCCTGCCCGCTCTTGAGCTTGCCGAGGGCATCGCCATGACCGAAGCACAGTTAAAGGCGGAGCAGGAGCTGATAGAGGCGCGTGCAAAGGCGGCGCAGTCAGGTACGGGCGGCTCACGTACGGCGATTACCTACGGTGCCCCCGTTGTCTCGGGCAATGGGCAGCAAAACTTGGCAAGCTGGAAGGCGACAAACCCCGATACCATTGGGTTTTTGCGTATCCCCGGCACCAACATCAACTATCCCGTTATGCGCGGTACCTCGTATGAGTTTAAGCAGCAAAGCGGTGCATACGGAAAAATGCCGGGCGCAATCTGGGTCCACACCGGTTCGTTGGCTTCTAAATCCGCCATGCAGGGCAACACGGTAATTACCGGGCACAACTGGGGCAACTGTACCGGCGCGTATCCATTTATCGGTAACGTAACCAGCGCCGGGCGCATGGACCAGCTGCTTTCCTACACCTCCCCCGCATTTGCGTCGCAAAACCCGTACATTACGTTATCCGTTCCGGGCGAGGATATCACCCTTGCGGTTATTGCGGCGTTCTATGTGCCGAATATCTACACCGATAACGCCTGCATCTACAACGGCGACCCCGTTTCGCTTGCGGCAAGTGCCAAGGCGCGCAGCCTGTTCTCCTCGGGGGTCTCGGTTTCGCCGGGTGAAAAGCTGGTGACCTTCTTCACCTGCTCTCGTTACCTGAATACCGGCGCAAAGCAGCGCTTTGTTGTGGTGACAAAGGTTCTGTAAATGGCCTTTTACTTAAGAATGGCGGCTTGCACATAAGCCGCCATTCTTTTTGTCCTAAAATATTCCTATTTGGTTATGCACAAAATGAGGGGTTTGCATGCACTGTATCTACGATGGGAATTTTGTTAAAACAACTGTTAATATTTTATCGGTTATTTTGCGCGAATGGTATGGTATAATAAGCAAGCTTACTTGTTTGCCCAGTTTTTTTAACGACGGATTTACCGCGTTGGGTAAACATGTAACCCTATTTTGTTATATCTTATCGTATTGTGTCAGTATTCCCACAATCAGTCTTTTGTGTCGGAGGGTCTTTTTTATGAATTTGCCTTTGTATAAACGGATTGTTTCTTTGTGTGCCGTGGCGTTGGCAGCCGCTGTACTGTTTGTATCCTGTAGCGAGACAAGCCCTGTTGTGCCCTCTCAGGAGGAGAGCTCCACACCGGTATCCTCTGCTCCTATTGAGCCAAGCACCGGGGACGCGCCTTACGGCGACCCGATTACCCCAGGCGCCGAGCTTGCCGAAAAGCTATCACGCACCTTTAAGGCGGGGGACTCCAAGGGCTGGCTGACCATACCGGGCACCACCGTCGACGATGCTATTTTGTACTACCCTGCGGACAACAGCTATGTGGACAAGCGGACAAACTATGATAACAAGTATGACTATTCCGGCATCTTATTTGCCGATTTTCGAAATACGCTTGCCGACCGTACCCGTCTTTCTCGCAATACCGTAATCTACGGACATAACATCGAAACAGGCGGCAGCAACGATGGCAAACGCTTTTCTCAGCTGCTGAAGTACGAAGACCTGGAGTTTGCAAAGGAGCACCAGTTTATTTCGTTCTCCACCAAAGAGGATGAGATGCTGTGGCAGATCTTTGCGGTCTTTACTACCGACGTGGGTTTTTACTACATCGAGCCCGACCCAAGCGACGAGGGCTTTATGTATATCATATCCGAGGCGAGTGTGCGCAGTGAGCACCACTTTGACGTAGACATTACTCCAGAGGACAAGATCCTGACCCTTTCCACCTGTACCTACAAGTACGGTCGCTTTAACACCGATCAGCGTTTTGTAGTCATGGCCAAGCTTCTGTCAGGTACCGAGGGCACCCCTGCGGAGGTCTATAAGAACGAGAGTGTCAAGGTACCCACTTTTGGAAAGTAGCGCGAAATATATACCAAATTAACTTATAATGTCTACGAAAAAATCTCCATAAAAGCCATAAATGCAAGCATTTATGAAGATTTTGTTCGGACATTATTGAAGTTAATTAGCTATAGCAAAGAGGCGACCGAAATGGTCGCCTCTTTTTTAGGTATGCGCTCAAAAGAGGGATGACCGAATTTGGTCATCCCCCGCTTAAAACTACTTATTTCTCTTTGTTTGCTACCGCCGCGCGCACAAAGTCCTGAAACAGCGGCTGCGGGCGGTTGGGTCTGGATTTAAACTCGGGGTGGAACTGAACGCCCACAAACCACGGATGCTCCGGCAGCTCGACAATCTCCACCAGCTTTTCATTGGGGGAAATCCCCGCAAGCAGCATGCCATTTTGAGTAAACGCGTCGCGGTATGCGTTGTTAAACTCATAGCGGTGGCGGTGGCGCTCATAGATTAGCTCGTCCTGGTACAACTCGCGTGAACGGCCCCCCGCGGCGAGCTTGCAGGGGTACAGCCCCAAACGCATCGTGCCGCCCTTATCGGTGATCTCGCGCTGTTCGGGCATGATGTCGATAATCGGGTTTGCACAGCCTTCATCAAACTCGGTCGAATTTGTATCGGGCAGCTTCAGCACGTTTCTCGCAAACTCGATGGCCGCCATCTGCATACCAAGGCAGATACCGAAAAACGGAAGTCCGTTCTCTCTTGCGTAGCGAACCGCTTCAATCATGCCGTCGATACCACGGTCGCCAAAGCCACCGGGTACCAGGATGCCGTCGCATCCCGCAAGCTTTTCGGCAACGTTTGAGTGGTCGATGTTCTCTGACTGAATCCAGCGAATGTTTACGCTTGCCTCGTTTGCGTTGCCTGCATGGTATAGCGACTCCGCGATGGAAAGGTATGCGTCGGGCAGCTCGACATACTTGCCCACCACACCGATATCCACCGTCTTTTTTGTATTCTTAAACCGCCTGACCATATCGGTCCATGCCGCTAGGTCGGGCTCGTGGTTTTCGAGCTTTAAGTGGTAGCAAACGGCGTTAGCAAGCCCTTGCTCTTCGAGCATAAGGGGAACCTCGTACAGCGTCTCTGCTGTGTAGTTCTCTATAACATCCTCACTGCGCACGTTACAAAACAGTGCAATCTTGTTTCGCATGTCGTCGGGCAGGTGATGCTCGCTGCGGCACACGATGATGGTAGGCTGAATGCCCAGCGACAAAAATTCCTTTACGCTGTGCTGGGTAGGCTTACTTTTTAGCTCGTTAGAGCCAGAGATGTACGGCACCAGCGTAACGTGGATAAACATCGCGTTCTCTCTGCCCACCTCGGTGGAAAGCTGGCGAATGGCCTCTAAGAACGGAAGGCTCTCAATATCGCCCACCGTGCCGCCGATCTCGGTGATAACCACATCCGCGCAGCCCGATTTGCCCACGCGGCAGATGCGTTCTTTTATCTCGTTGGTGATGTGTGGGATAACCTGCACAGTGCCGCCCAGATAATCGCCCCGACGCTCCTTGGTGATAACGCTCCAATACACCTTGCCCGCGGTAACGTTGGAGTTTACCGAGAGATTTTCGTCAATAAAGCGCTCATAATGTCCAAGGTCAAGGTCGGTCTCGGCGCCGTCGTCGGTGACGAACACCTCGCCGTGCTGATACGGGCTCATGGTGCCCGGGTCAACGTTGATATACGGGTCGAACTTCTGTATGGTGACCCGATATCCTCTCTCCTTTAGTAGTCGTCCAAGCGACGCAGCCGTAATGCCCTTGCCCAATCCGGACACAACGCCTCCGGTTACAAAAATATACTTGACAGCCATACATATACCCCCACGAATCATCCTATGTTTTTCGTTTTTGTATTCAAATCACTAATAGCTTATTTTACCCTGTTTGACCTGCAAGGTCAAGGCACAAAGGCAGTTTACGTGAAATTTGGCAGTAATCACGGTTTCCTGCCACACTTACCCGACGCGAAGTGTCCATCTATACCCGGCACAGGCGCAGTATTGCTAAGACGATTGTGTTGATACTCCATTTTATCAAAAATACTAATATAACAACGGGGTCTCGCCACCGTGCAAAACCCCGTTGTTATATTATTTGTGTGGTCGAAATCTCTGAAAGCTCTACATATACCGGTGAAAAGCGGTTTCGCAGGTTGAGCGTTGCCGGTGATTGAAACAGATCCGGCGCGTCCTGCGGCTGCACAAGGGGAAGGCGTATAATTACGTTGGTTCCCTCGTGTTCTTTGCTGTCTATGGCAATCATGCCGCCGTGTCGCAGCACCGTATTTCGCGCAAGGGTAAGCCCCAGACCGATGTGTGACAGCGGTACGTTCCCCGTATCGTATGAAAAGTGCGGATCGAACACCTTACCGATGTGCTCCGGCGAGATACCCAAGCCCCGGTCTGTGATGGTCAGAACCGCATTGCTGCCCAGATATCGGAGTGATATGGTGATGCGGTTGCCCTCGCGGGTATAAACAAACGAGTTGAGCAGGATGTTGAGAATCGCTTCGGAGAGACGGGTCTCGTCAACCATCACAAGGAAGCCCTCGGTCGTATCCTCTATGTCCAACAAAAGGGGGATCCCCGTTCCACGCGTGGCCGACTCCGCCGTTGCGTACAGATCCTTGAGGTAGATGGAAAACGGAATGGGGCTGGGATTGTGGGACGGAAACCCGTTGACATCCTTGAGATAATCCGATAAATGGGCAACGGTGCGAAGGATGGAATAGGAGTTTTTTTGTATTGCCTTGACATAATCAAGAGAGGCGTAATCCTCTGCTGTTTCAAAGCGGTGACCGATGGTGGCAAGCGCACTGAAGATATAAAAAAGCGGCTCACGCACGCGCTTTGAGAATGCAGCCACAAGCCCCGAGACATCCCCGTCGTCACTGGTCAAACAATCGGACGCCTGAGAGAGCTGCACGATAATATAGTGCAAGACCTGCTCGCTCATCAAGGGGGTCATGGTACAATTAAAGCGAGAATCGCTGAAACGGTCAATTGAGAAGGAATACACCTTGTTTTGGGATAGCATCTCTGTTGCAGCCTTGCGTCTTCCGTCGGACAACGCCGATACAAACCCGTTTTGCAGCTTGTACTGGGGATAGTATCGTTCCGCGCATTTGCTGAGCCATACCAGTTCAAATTGTTCGTTTAGTATGATGGTCGGGACATCAATCTGTTCATAAAGACCGATGGCATTGTTAAGCAACGCTTGTTTGTCCATACGGTGCTCCTTCGGATAAGATTCTCGGCTTACAGTCAGTATAATTAGCACGAATGATTAACAATATATTACCATAACAAAGCATAATAATGCTAGACTGCTATTAGAAATTAATAGAGAATATTTTTGTATTTTTAGCTAAAACTGCGTATAAAATCACATTATTAGAGAGTGTGCGGGCTATATATATCGTTTTCACACGAAAAGTGTGCTAACTGTACGAAAGCGCATGAAATCGAGGACAAAATTTTAAGTTAAATTTGTGTCAAAGTTCTTGTATGTTTTGCAGTTTTGGTATACAATATTAGCTGGGTGGATAGGCGGCAAATCCCTGTAACTGTGCTGTTTTTCGGTACGGTGAAAGGGAGCGAAAACCGAAGCTTCGGCTCGGCTGCTACTGCTGACTCCATACGGCGGCGTGCTTGTTTATTCTGTGCGCAGCCCTGTTCTTAACGCGCGTCAACCCCTATTATAGTTTGATCTTTGCGGGTAGGGGTACGCTTATTCCTTACAATCTTGGCCGGCGCAAAGCGGCAGAATGGAGCTTGAAAACTATGGCAATTAAAGTAGGCATCAATGGTTTTGGCCGCATCGGACGTCTTGTGTTCCGTGCTGCGGTTGCACAGCCCGACATCTTCGAGGTAGTGGGCATCAACGACCCGTTTATCGACCTCGACTACATGGTTTACATGGTGAAGTACGACACCATCCATGGCCAGTTTAAGGGCGATGTAAAGACCGAGAACGGCAAACTCATTGTAAACGGCAAGGCTATCTCCGTATTTGCAGAGAGAGACCCCGCCAACATTAACTGGGCATCCTGCGGCGCCGCATATATCGTGGAGTCTACCGGCGTGTTCTGCACCACCGAAAGTGCCTCTGCTCATCTGAAGGGCGGCGCAAAGAAGGTTGTTATCTCCGCTCCCGCAAAGGATAAGGAGACCCCCACCTTCGTATGCGGTGTAAACCTTGAAAAGTACACCAAGGACATGGTGGTCGTTTCCA
>JAEZDF010000057.1 GCA_023429685.1 Bacillota bacterium | reverse complement strand
ACGCCGTAAAGGGTAGCAAACGTAGTTTTACTGTTTTGCACGTCGCTGCCCACGTTCTTGCCCAATTCCTCGCTCGTCCCAGTGATATCAAGTATATCATCTACAATCTGAAACGACAAGCCGATTTTTTCCGAAAATCTGTCTGCCGCCTGCACCTTGTCTTCGTCTGCCCCTGCAATCACACAGCCCATGGTAGAAGCGGCGCGAATGAGTGCGGCAGTTTTCATTGAATGAATGAACGAAAGCGTTTGTTCGTCGGTCCGTTTTCCTTCACTAGCAAGGTCAATCACCTGACCTCCCACCATCCCGTGATAGCCCGCCGCACGGGCTAATATGCCAGCAGCACGTAGTGCATACTCAGGCGGTACGGCGTCTGGTTTTGTAAGCATAATCTCAAACGAGTAGGTCAACAGTGCATCGCCAGCCAAAAGTGCCGTGGCCTCTCCAAACCGTATATGACAGGAAGGCTGTCCCCTTCGCATGTCATCATCATCCATACAGGGCAGATCATCGTGGATTAAAGAGTACGCGTGAAGCATCTCAACGGCACACGCAAAAGGAAGGGCGTCGTCGATTTTGCCGCCACACATCCGGCAAAACTCGAGTAAGAGGATGCCGCGAATCCGTTTGCCGCCTGACAGTAGACTGTAGCGCATCGCGTCCACAACGTCCTGCTGCACAAGTCCCTTGTCAGATAGATATCGTTCCAGAGCCGTGTTAATAAGCTGTAGATAGTATGGCTCTCGTTGCTCTATTGTCGCAATACTGCTCATGTGTCCGCCTTTCTGGATAACCGTGGTCCTCAACTGTTAGCTGTCCGCAATACTTTCGTTGTCGGGGGAAAGCTCCTTAATCTTCAGTTCTGCCTGCGTTAAGCTCTGCTGGCACTGCGCTATGAGTATTATACCCTGCTCATACAGCTTTAACGAGGTTTCAAGGTCGATATCACCGCTTTCCAGCTTACGAACAATATCTTCTATCTCTTTTAGGGAAGCATCAATCGGTTTTTGCTGTTCTTTCTTTCCCATGCAGGTCAACCCTTTCGTTTGATTGTTGCAGGTTCCGTACTCACTTGCACAACATCCACCTCGACAAAGCCGTTTTGTACACGGATGGTAAGTCTATCACCAGCAAAAACATCCTCTGTGCTTTTTATAACATGGCTGCCTTTTAACACAACGGCATATCCGCGTTGCAATACCCGCAGCGGGCTTAGTGAATCAAGCAGTTCAATGTATCCCGTCAGCCTTTGCCTGTAAGATAACGCCTTATGAAACGCCGCAGCCCTTAACCTGTTTTGAAATAAGGCAAGCCGAGCATGACGGTCTAGGAGTAACCCTTGTGGGCTATTCGCCTTCAATGCTTCTTCCGCCCTGGAAACAAAAAAACGGGATAACGTAATCTTGCTTTCAGCCGCTTTGCGCATCTGATCTCGCAGCGCACCAAGCGTACTGAGTACAGCGAATCTATCGGGAACTGCAAGCTCTGCCCCAGCAGACGGAGTGGGTGCGCGAAGATCTGCGACAAAGTCTGCAATCGTATAATCGGTTTCGTGACCAACGGCGCTGATGACGGGGATGGTACTCTGATCAATCGCATGGGCGATGCGCTCGTCATTAAAGCAAAACAGATCCTCGTAACTGCCACCACCACGAGCGAGAAGGATAACGTCCGCCGCATGAAGCACATTTACACGGCAAATTGCCTCGGAAATCTTAGTGGGTGCATCCTCCCCTTGAACGGGAACGGGGCACAACAGCAGCTCTACGGCAGGAAAGCGACGCGCAATCACGTTGCGGATGTCCTCAA
Organism: Bacillota bacterium; assembly: GCA_023429685.1. GTDB lineage: Bacteria > Bacillota > Clostridia > Oscillospirales > Ruminococcaceae > Acetanaerobacterium. The sequence goes on along the minus strand of JAEZDF010000057.1, from coordinate 3,939 downwards.
TAGCCGCACCCGTCTTAGAGGTGATAACGGCAATTCTTTCGGGGAACGGTGGTATTGGTTTTTTTCTCTCGGCATCAAACAGTCCCAGTTTGGCCATCTCAACCTTGCGCTGTTCAAACGCCAGTGCGAGCGCGCCAATCCCTTCGGGTAGAAGGTCGGTGCAGTACAGCTGATACTGCCCGTCCCGTTCATAAACAGATATTGCACCACCCGCCACAACCGCCATCCCGTCCTGCGGGGTAAAACGGACGGATGAGGTATGTGCCTTGAACATCACCGCACGCAGCAGCGACCTATCATCCTTAAGGGTAAAATAAAAATGCCCAGAAGCGGTGTGGAATTTAAAATTAGATATCTCACCGCGCACCATCACGCGCGTCAGGTGCTTATCCCCTTCAAGCAGCGACTTGATATAGGTCGATACCTGCGTGACGGTGAGCGTCCTCGAATAGTTCATATCAACCTCCGCCTAATCCGCCTTTATGACGGATATAGCATAAAATCGCCGTGCCTGCTGCATTGTCGCTCGATAACGCTGGGCTTGCAAACAACCCGTCAAAACGCTGCGAAAACGTTTGGCGAATCATCGAGTTTGACATCACGCCGCCAGCGTAGACCAAAGGCAATTTACCATATGCCTGAATCGCCTTTTCAGTCATGCATGAAAGAGTCGCCATAATATATTCGATGCAGTAACGGGCTATATCACAGGGCGGCATACCATCAGACAGCATGCGCGCACACTGATTCTCCACACCCGAAAGACAGCAATCCATTCCTTTTAGCATCGGCTTAACAGAGAATGTGCGGGTACTTTGGCGCGATAATTCATCAAGCTCCATTCCGGCAGGAAACGAAAGCCCCAGCATGCCGCCCACACGGTCGATTACCTGCCCTGCCTTCAGGTCAAGGCTGCTGGCAATGCACGCTATGTCTAGGATAGTTGCTTGACTGGGATTAACCAAAAGGCATTCAGTTGTTCCGCCCGAAACGTGAAAGGCGATAAAGGGTGAGCTTAACAGGTCAAGTCGTCCCACCGAATAGAGTGCAGCCGCAATATGGCCTGCCTGATGCGAGAACGCGTAAGCTGGGATATGAAAGGAGCTAGCCACCGCCCTAGCCGAACATTCTCCGACTAAAAAGCACGGCATATACGAGCCTTCCTCGTCTCGCGGGCGAGCGGAAAAGCCAACCGCACAGGGCGACTGCTCCACCTGGGCAAACAGTCGCTGTAAAACAATCGGCAGTTGACGAACATGGTGAAACACCGCGTCGCTCTGCCGAAGCCCCAATTCCCCTAAATGAACCGGAAGAAGCTGCTTTTCGCTTATGACTGTTCCGGTCGCGTTGTCGTATAGCGCCGCGGAGGTGGTATAGTTGCTGGTATCGACACCAAGAAAAACGGACATATCATCTCTACTCCTGCTCCGGCTCGACGGGCGTCTCTTCCGATTCGGATTGATTATCCGTCTCGTTGACCTCTTGCGGCGCAAGCGGTGCGGACAGTTCCTTTGCGGCAGTGCCAAGCAGACCGTTCACAAACGAATAATCCTCTTCGCCGGCGTACTTCTTTGTAATGTCTACCGCTTCGTTGATGGATACCCCCACAGGAATATCCGGCTCATACAGCATCTCGTAAAGTGCGAGACGCAAAACAGAAATGGATACCCTAGAGATGCGATTCATCTTCCATTTGAGTGATAAACGCTCTATGTGTGCGTCAATCTCTTCGAGATGCTCCTCTACCTTAAGCGCGGTTTGCTCCGCAAACGGGTCAAGGTGCATCTCCCAATTTTCTCGTTTTAAATCGGGCTCATTAATAACAATTACCCTGCACTCATTGGCGAGGTCTATTAGTTCGTTAATCGTCTCGTTGCGAAATGATTTTTCAAACAGCAGGATAAACGCCTGCTCTCTTGCTTCTCTGCGCGTCATATTGGGTGCATCCTTTCAGAATAAGCGTGTAAAGTGAAACACCTACACGGCATATAATGCAAAAGAAGCCCTCCGCCTGTGGAGGGCTTTCTAAAGTCGGTTTATTGGTCCTTGCCCGAATCCTCGAACAAAATGGATACGATGTGCACATTCACCTTGCTAACTGCAATCCCTGTCATACTCTGTACCGACGCCTTAACATTGGACTGAATCTGTTGTGCAACCTCTTGAATTTTAGCCCCCGAAGCAAGGTTAACATATACGTCAATGACCGCCACATCATCCCTAACAGTAATCCGTACCGGTTTAGGAACCACAGGTTTAGAAACAAGCCCTTTAAATGTGGTGGGCATAGCAGCCATCTCTGCAACTCCATTTATCTCGCGTGCTGCGGTGCAAGAGATCTTAGAGAGGACCTCCTCGGAAATCTTTAGGCTTCCAACGGTGTCCTTTATCGTATTTTCCTTCATATCTGCCTCCGTTTCCGCCGGATTAACCGACAAAAGATAATGGCATTGGTAGGGTTTGGTGCCCTTGCCGCAAAAAAGGTAAGCAAAAAATAAAAGTGGTATAATACCATTTCCTTTAATGGTATTATACCACAAAATGATGAAGACACAACTACTTTACCGGAATAATCGTGATATTTTCGGCTGGGATATCGATTTCTCCAAGAAGGATATCCTTTATCTGCGCAACCTCGGTGCTGAGCAATCCGTCGGTTTTTATCACGATGCTTGCCTTGTCGCCGTCGATGAATGCGATGCAGTCCGAGAAGCCTTTTGCCTTAATCAGGGTTTCAATGTTGTTTTCGGCGTCAATGGCTGTGGATATACTTGCCGCTGTCGTGATTGCGTTGTCCTTTTCCTCCTCAGTAATTGCGGAATCCTTCAAGATATTTTGCAGGGTTTCTACCGCCTCGTCGCGGCTCTGTTTTTTGTTTAGGCGTGCCTCGATAAAATAATCCTCTCCGGCGTTGTTGGTTACGATGGCATCGGTCATATCGGTAATGCCGGTAACATCAATTGCATCGGCTTCTTCCTCGTCGTCGCTTCCGACAAACTGCGCTTCGCCGTAATTTTTAGATGCATCTGCGTCCTCCGCGAGGGTCAAATCCTTGCCAGTTTGAGAGAACTGCCAGTTTAGGTATATCGCAATACCGAGCGTCACCACCAAGGTTGCAAGCAGTATCTGCCTTTTTCCAAACACCATAAGTATGCTCCTCCCATCAGATTATGAGTTTTTCAGTGCCATTCTTGTGACGCAAACACGATTTGCGCCGATGTCAAATGCGGTAGTAACCGCGTCTATAATGCGTGATTGAACTAGTTTATCATCACCGCCCTCGCATACCACAACAACTCCTTTAACCCGAGGCGCTCTTTCGGTCGCAAGCAACGCCTGCTTACCATCCGAACCATCTACGAAGATGTAGTTCTCCTCGGTTTTATCCTTCTGCGATGTTTTTGCCTTTCCATCTTCCGATATGTCTCTGGTCACATCGGTATCGGTTTTTTGCTCTTTCGCATACACGTATTCCACGCTGGTATCCAGCGTAACCATTACCTTAGCCTGCCCTACCCCATCGATTGAGGTTACCAGAGCATATACCTGCTGTTCTAGCTTCTCATTACTCGCAGACAAGGAGCTATCAGGGCTGCCAACCTCGTTGATGGTCTTGGTTTTAGGGGCAAACAATTCCGAAAGCAATATTAACGCAATGCCCAAGATGCCGATTGCAACAATAATGCGTATCTTTTTGTCGCCTTTTGCAAGCCCGCTTAGCCATTGCCGAATGTTTATAATACTGTTGCCTTTCTCCTGCATATCATCCTCCACGGGCACTTGTTAAGACGCACCGGAAAACGTCAAAACGGTAGCGATGCCCGTCTTATCGCTTATGTATTCCCTGATTTCTGTCTCTCGCACGGCATATTCGGGCGAAAGCACAACATCTATCTGACTAATAGATATGCGGTTTTTGTCCACAGTATTATACCCAAA
>JAEZDF010000035.1 GCA_023429685.1 Bacillota bacterium | reverse complement strand
GACAAGCCACGTATTGTTCTATGTTGCGCTAATCTTAACGCCGGTCATCGCGCTGTTCCCGCAAAATTTGCTGGTTAAGATGAGTCTAATGAGTTCATCTGTTGCAGACAGACGAATTATTCCATTGCTGATACTAATTAACCTGCTGGTTGGCGCGGGCTGTGCCCTTGTGGGCGTAAACTACAGACGTTACGTCAATACTCCCGTGCGGGTAATCACCGCCCTCTGGGCGGTGCTAAGTTTGTTGACCTTCGCCGTGGTTCTCCTTCCGGTTTCTAGGCTTGGGGTGGTGTTATCGCAGTTTTATACCGACCGCACCTATCTCATCTTTGGGGTTTACCTTGTGCTGCTGTTTGTGTCCTTTGTTCCGAATAACAGGCAGGCAGGGGAACAGGCGGCGGATTAATCCCTCCCCAAAGCGTGGTATATACACAATAAAACAACCCCGAGTGAGAATGTCTCCCTCGGGGTTGCCTTATGAATATACCGTAAGAAACAACGACCGAAATGGCATTGTTTCTTACGGATTTATTTTACAAAATATAATAAATAAGGTATTATTGATATATAACGCAAGCCCAGTTATCGATGGCGATAGAAAAAAAGCAGGTTATTATCGATGCGTTAACCCAAACTCTTATTGGGCATAAAACCCACGAAAGGACAGATTTATTATGATGCAAAAGACAAGCCGCGTGTTGTTTTATATTGCGCTTGTTTTAACGCCGATTATTGCTTTGTACCCGCAGCAAGCACTACCCAAGTTGAATTTTATGTATTCGAACGCGACAAACAGACTAATTATACTACTGTTGATAATCATTAAGCTGCTGGTTGGCGTAGGCTGTGCCTTTGTGGGGCTAAACTACAAACGGTACGCAAATACCCCTGTGCGGGTCATCACCGTCGGGTGGGTGCTGCTGAGCTTCTTAACGTTTGCCGTGGTCTTCCTTCCGGTTTCGGGGCTTGGGGTGTTTTCTTGGTTTCATTCCGACCACTCCTACCTAATCTTTGCGTTTTACCTTGTGCTGCTGCTTGCGTCCTTTACCTCGAATAACAGGCAGACAGGTGAACAGTCGGCGAAATAAGCCCGTCCCCAAGAAGGGTATCTGCAAACAAAAATATCCCCGAGAGAGAAGCGTCTCCCTCGGGGTTGGCGTATGTTTACAATGATAAAGAATGTAGGTACAAAGCTTTCATTTACGGTATGACTATCCCCGCCGCCGCGACGTTTTCTTTGTGCTCCTCGTAGGTGACGGCGTAAAGGTAGTTTTTATCCTTGTCGGTCAAAAAGAACAGGTAGTCGGTATCGGCGGGTTCTAACGCCGCCTTGATCGCGTCAAGCCCGGGGTTGCAGATGGGTCCCGCGGGCAGTGCCGGGCATTTATAGGTGTTGTACAGACTGTTAAAGCGGTTTTTGTCGCCGCTGATAAACGGCTTGATGGCACCCTCTACATAGTTAATGGTCACGTCGCACTGCAGCTTCATGCCGCTGTCTAAACGGTTGTGCAGCACCGACGAGATATTTCTCATCTCCGCCGCGCCAAACGCCTCTTTCTCAATAATCGATGCAAGGGTAAAGATCTCGGATACGGTGTAAGGGCTGGCGGCAATGTCTGCCATCAGCTTCTCGCCAAGCATTTGCTCGGTGTGGGCAAGCATCCTACGTATAATGGCGTCAGGGCTTTCCCCCGTGTACACCTCATAGGTATCGGGGAACAGGATGCCCTCCAGCTTAAAGCAGCTGTCTTCTACCTGCTGCATCTTTACGGCGAGTGTAAACTCGCTAAAATCCCCCTCTTGGCTTGCGGTAATAAACTCCTCTATGGTACAAAAGCCCTTTTCCTCCAGCAGCATTGCGATGCGCGCAAGGGTGTAGCCCTCGGGAATCGTAATCATCTGGGTGAGTGGAGGCTGTGAGGAGGCGGGCAGGGAGCTATCCTCGACGGAATTGTCTAGCGAAGCATCCTTGGAGGGGGACACGCTTTCGGAAGGCATAGAGGAAGCGGCAGAGGAGGATGAAGCTTCGTCTGTATTGCCAAAGCAGGCGGTCAGCAACATACACAGCAGCAGCGTGGTTATCAAAAGTATGGTTTTCTTCATACGGGTTACCTCGCAAAGTAAAGTTAATAAAAAGAGAACAGGGGTGTGAAGGGCTTCGCGTTTCACACCCCTGTTAGTATAACATAATTCGTCGATAAAGGATAGAATAATACAGAAAAAGGAATTGTTTGCATCGGGCGGTTAAAATAGCTTTTTGCTCAGCCCCGTTTTTTCCAGCGTGTATACGAGCAGAGGACCGAGAACAACGCACGGAACCAGCTGCCCCACCGCTACAAACGCAGCGTTCATCAAAAAGGGTTCGGGCGCAAGGGAGTTTGTAAGCAAAATAGATAACTCGCCGCCGATGACAACCGCGTTGATTAGAACAGGCCACAAAGCCGACAGCAACGGCAGTTTACCGATGCGGATATCGCGGGTTAGATAGCTCAGCACGGCGGCAATCAGCGTCGCGGCGGTGCCGAACAGGATGTCAAACGCGCCGAGGATGTTAACGCCCATCGCAAAGCCGACGGCGTTTGCAATCAGGCAGCCTACGGTAAGCCCGTAGATGCTGGGCACCGAGAACACCGCAAGCAGGGCAAGCGCCTCCGCAAAGCGAATCTGTACCTGCCCAAAGCTTAAAGGGGAAAGCGCGAGGGTGAGGGCTGCGTACAGTGCCGCAATCATAGCGGCTTGTGCAATGGAATACACCGAATTTTTCTTCATGTCAAATAATCCTTTCGTAGTGTTTGTTTAACGCCCCGGGGGTTGCCGGGCGCCGGTCAGGATTTTGCGAACTGACCATTGCGTCGAAACGACGCAATAAAAGCAGTATATCGTATCTTCTATAAAAAGTAAACCGAACAATTTGTGCACAGGGATAAAAACAACAGGGGTGGGTACTTTTTCTGTACATATTTTTGTGATATGATAAACACAATTACATTACGCAAAAGGGCGGGCGAGATATGGAGAAGATTTCTAGCTTTACAGTAAACCATTTAGTACTGCAAAAGGGGATGTATATCTCTCGCATCGACGGCGATATCATCACTTACGATATCCGAATGTGCAAACCAAACGCGGGGTTTTACCTTGAAAACGCCGCGCTGCATACGTTTGAGCACCTGTTTGCCACCTTTGCTCGCAACTCGCCGCTTAGCGGTAATGTGGTTTATGTCGGCCCCATGGGCTGCCGAACCGGCTTTTACCTGTTGGTGCGCGGCATTACACACGAGCAGGCTATCGCACTTGTGCAGCAGTCGTTTGCGTTTATCCGCGATTACGACGGGGTAATACCCGGTGCAAGCGAGATTGAGTGCGGCAATTACCTCGATCACGACCTTGATGGGGCAAAACGCTATGCCGCCGAGATGTGCGACGTACTGAGCGGGTACACCGCACAAAGACTGCATTATACCGAATGATTTGGCGTGAGTTTGTCAACAATTTTGAAATAGGATAGATAACGAGAACGACAGAAGGGGGAGGAACGCGCATTGAGCACTAAAATCATCAGAGAGTCTGACTTTGGCAGATGGCACAGGCTTGACAATTCGGCAAAGATATTTCCGGCTGCGTCCTCC
>JAEZDF010000020.1 GCA_023429685.1 Bacillota bacterium | reverse complement strand
AATACTGTTACCAGATGCCCCGTTCTCCGAACCGTTTTGCCAAGAAATTCGCGATCGATAAGAAAATGACACAAACGACCGACTGGAACAACCCGATTGCCGCAGTATAGGAGAATTGGAAGGAGCGGATACCAACACGGTAAACCAGTGTACTAAGTACATCAGCCACCGATCGCACCAGATCGTTACCCATTGCATAAGGACGATCCAGTTCAATTCCCAAGATACGTCCGAGGTTCATAATCAAAAGCACCACAATGGTGGAGCGAATACCCGGTAGCGTGACATTCCATATCTTACGCAAACGTCCTGCGCCGTCCACCTCCGCCGCCTCGTACAGCTCGGCGTTGATACCCGTAATGGCAGCAAGGAAGATGATGGTGTTCCAGCCGATATCCTTCCACAATCCTGCAAAAACATAGGTGCCAATCCACAGCACATTGTCTGTCAAAAAGTCCACCGGTCCGATACCTAAGTTGGTAAGCGCCATGTTCACTACACCGGTCTGTGGCGCAAGCAGCTGTTTTGCCATACCGCTGATGATAATCCAAGACAAAAAGTGTGGCAGATACGCAATGGTCTGGGTAATGCGTTTGTACCGTTTAAACGCAAGCTCGTTAAGCAACAACGCCAGCATAATTGCAGAAGGAAAGCTGACAATCAGGTCCAGCGTATTAAGCAAAAACGTATTGCGAAGCGCGTTGTAAAAGTCACGCGATTGAAGGGTTTGTTCAAACCATTTTAGTCCTACCCAAGGAGACTCCCAAACGCCTTTAAATAGGTTGTAATCCTTAAACGCCATGACAATATTGGTCATCGGAACATAACGAAAGAGGATAAAGAACGCCATGGGAAGAAGGAGCATCAGGTACAGCATCCAAGATTGTTTAAAATAGTTCATTCTTCGCGCTCTTTTTTTATTGATTGCCTCAGTGCTTATTTGCGCTTTTGCTTGCATATCGTTACCCCCTATGGATATATTTTTCTGCCTCTTTCATCGGGTATTCCGACTTTGCGGAAAAAGTACGTATTGACGACATCCCGCCATTCTTTGGCGTTTTCGAGCTGCCTGATAAAACGCGACCTTACCGATAGATAGGTTTCCTCGGGCAGTTTTTCCTGCAGCGAGTCCCATGTTGTCAAAAACTCCTCAACATTCTGCACGCCCTCGAAATGAGAATCGTAGATATCCTGAAGCAGGGTCTTACCGTTGTTAAGCACAAAGTCATATCGAAGACGGTGGAAAAACAGGAGCAGTTCTTGCGGGCAGGAGCTTACATCATCAAACAAAGCGGTCAGGTATGGGTCGTACTGCCGAGTAAACCCTGTGCCGTTTGTGGTGCGGTCAACGCCAACAGCCTCGTGGGTTGCGCGCAGGTAGGTTCCCCATTTCATATACTCGTAGCCTTCGGGGTTTGGTCCATAGTGGTGATGAATATTCACCATCCAGCCGAGCCCTCGGGGCGATGTGTACTTTTCATAAGCGCTGCGAGACTTCATCATGATGTCGGTAACCTTAGCGACAACCTCAGGCTGTGTGCCAAATGTAAGCCGAACCCACTCATCTGTAATCTCCTGCGCAGTAAGGGCAGGATTCCATGCCAATCTTCCGAACGCGTAGAGGTTTGCCTGTGCAAGCGTGTGCCCCGTCCAGTTTTGCTCGTCGCCGACATTCGAGACCGCTGAAACCGTATCGATCTTGCTGCCGACAAGGTCACGGAGCACCCTCGTTGCGTCTACCGGAAAGGAGAATACCTCCTGCCAATGAACGGCCAGGTTGTATAAATCGATTTGCTGACCGGTGTACTCTTGAGAAATCTGTAATTCAAGTGCCATGCGCGTGCGCTCTAACGCACCAAACAGCGGGGAGTTAGGCTCGCGTACCTGAAAATCACTCGGTCCGTTCTTTATCTGAAGAATCACATTTTCGTCAAACACGCCGTCAAGCGGCTTAAACAGCTCATATGCAGCCTTGGGGCGATCGGTCTCGTAGTCGCGCCAGTCCTGTTGGCAGTTATAGATAAAGCACCGCCAATAAACAACCCCACCATGCGGAGCAAGGGCACGAGCAAACAGGTTGGCACCGTCTGACTGCGAGCGTCCGTGGGCGGCGGGACCGCTCTGAAACTCGGAGTCCGCTTTGACAAGATAGCCGGACAGATCGGGGACATAGCGGTAAACCTCGTTTGTCTTTTCAATCCACCAATCGGCAACCTCTTGATTGAGCGGGTCTGAAGTGGGCAAGCCGCCAACAACCACGGGGCTGTTAAAGGAGATAGAAAGCGCAAGACGAATGCCGTAAGCACGAAAGATATCGGCAAGCGCCGCAAGTTTGGGAAGCTGACTGGTATCAAGGAGAAGGGCGCTGTCAGCAGACACATTTACGTTGTTGATTGATACCGTATTAATCCCGATTGAGGCAAGCAGTCTTGCATAATCTCGAACACGTTCGGGGCAATAGTTTAGCCTGCCGTCTTGAAAAAAGAAGGAGTTTCCCGCATAACCACGTTCGATACTACCGTCCGCGTTGTCCCAATGGTTTATCACCCTGCGCGATACCGCGGGGGAGGATTGCTCTGAAATTTGGTCAAGGCATCTTCCCTGTGCCACTAAACGCAAAAGTGCAAATACACCATAAAGAACACCGTTGTAATCCGCGCCCTCAACCAAAATCTGTGCCGAATCGCCGTTTATACGATACCCTTCACCAGGTAATTCTGGGTTTATGGTAAGCGAAATGGTATTGGTTGCGTTATCCTGCCAAACATCCTCTCCGAACAAGCGCTGCATCCCTGCAATGCACTCCTGCTTTGCTGTGTCGGCTATTTCGGGAAAAGCGATAAGGCGAAGCGTATGACCCAACCTGTTTGGTTGCGACTGAAGCCAAGCGTTGTATTCGCGGTACTGCAATTGTTTTACCATCTTCAAGACCTGCATTTTTCGTAAGGTTTAGTGTTATTATGTAATGTGCACAAAACAAGCTCAATATATTCTGTGATTTGAGTTGATTATACCATTACTTTTTTTCAATAGACATAAAAAAAGCATGGATTATTTGTAATTATTATGGTTGGTATCGTTTGCCGATAAAACAGCAAATTCCAAATCGGATTTTAAATACATGATTAAAACGTCGTAATTAACCTTTATTATTGGCTAAACACAACATTATTTCATCAAATTAATCAGCAATTATCTCTTTTGTATGCAGTACTTGCACAGTTTGATTTTTTTATGTATTATTAAGATACTGACAGTATTGCGTATTTTTTACCAAAGCTCCGGCACAATTGTGCTCCAAACCGCGCGCAGGATATCAAACGCGCACCGTTCATTGTGCGCGGTTATCGTAACAACCGCTCTGCAGTCTTTGAGCGCAATGCTGTACTGCCCGTACTTTCCGTCTGCGCGGACGGTGTTTGGAAGCGTACACCGCCACAGTTGGTAGCCGTACCCCTGCTGCGTTTCGCTATCGGGGAACCCGCGCACCGGTATCGTATCGGTCTGTGCCTGTGTGATGTACTGGCGAGAAACGAGCTGTCTGTCGCCCCATCTCCCCTCGTTGAGCAGCAGGATGCCGAGCCTTGAAAACTCCTCGGTATTTAAATAAAGCCCAACTGCTCCAAGACTATGCCCCTGCGGACAGGTGTGCCATTGCGGGTTGAAGATATCAAGCGGCGCAAATAGGCGCGGCATCAGGTAGTCGCGCAATGTATCGCCGCTTACCTTTTCAATGATGCGCGAAAGCATATAGGTACCGCCGTTGTCGTAAAAAAAGGTCTCCCCCGCCGGGTAATCCATCGGCGTGGAAAAATAAAGCTCCGCCCAATCAAGTCTTCGCTCATGCGACTCCTCCAAGGTTGAAAACAGCGAGCCGTTGTGCCCCGCACGCATCTGCAGCAGATCGGTTATCGTAATTGCCTCGCTCCCCGGTTGGGCAATGCTGCGATACTCGGGAAAGAAGTCAAGAACCTTGTCGTCAAGCGTAAACAGCTTCTCATCCGCCGCTATCCCAACCGCCACCGAGGCAAATGCCTTAGAGCCGGAAAACAGATGTACCCGCTCGTTACTGCGAAAGCGGTGCTCGACGCTTTGTTCACCCTCCCTGTACAGGTGGATGCCGTAAACGCCAAGGTCGTTTTCTCGATTGGCTTTGATAAAGCCATCAAATATGGTTGTGCTCATAGGGTTTGTCCTCCTCTTAATGCTTTATGAACTATAACGTCAATCATATTATACCTTGTATGTAGCATTATAAAAAGCGGATGACAAGGTTGTAATATTTACACATATATTTTTGAGACTATGTCTATGCTTTAGAAAGGATTGGTCGTGAAAATGGATGTTTCGTATGATGATATTATGATGGACGCCAGTTACTATATCCACCGCAGATGTACGCCTACCTGGAGCATTGAGTCAAGCGTAATTGACTTTATTGACGTTGCCTACATCGTAAAAGGCAAGGGAGAATACACGATAAACTCAAAAACCTACACGGTCATACCGGGAGACTTAATCTGTGCGCCAGTTGGTAGCACCCGATACGCCTCTGTATACCCCGATGATTTGATGGAGCTATACAGCATCAACGGAAATGCATACTTAAAAAACGGACAGGAAACCACCCTCCCCTTTCCCGTGCACTCTCATGTCGGGCTACATCAGGACATTATCTCGTTGTACCGCGAGCTAAACGCCGCATGGCTTTTGCGTGACCCCGGGTACACCATGAAGGTTCGCGCCCTTCTTTTAATGATTTTGCAACGCTACTTGCAGATTATTGTATACAAAAACGATACCAGCACGGTCGACCACCGCATTAAGCGGGTACTGCGTTATATGATTGACCACTACTCCGAGCCGCTGACCGTGCAGAACATGGCTGATTTAACGGGGCTGAGCGCCGTATACTTCGGCTGCTTTTTTCAGCAGGAGACGGGCATGTCGTTTCGCCAATACCTGACCTCCATCCGTTTAAACCGCGCAGAGGATATGCTGCACAGCGGGGAGTATAACGTCAGCGAGGTATCCGCCGCATGCGGATTTTCGGACATCTTTTATTTTAGCAAGGTGTTTAAGGAAAGCCGAGGCGTTCCGCCCTCCAAGGTAATCCGTTCTGGAAAGTAACTCATCATGGCTCTTTGTTAAACACACAAAGCCGCTACGCCTTTGGGGGGCATAGCGGCTTTGCGCTCGTTTGCCGCCGCCCTCCATATCAGGTCGGCGGTTTCTCGCAGGAGGTTATTGTATCGTGAGTCTATTAGCAATTAAGTGTTATCGCCATACGAAAGTGTGTCCCATATGCCGGTGAGGTAGGTCACACCCATCGCACGGTCGTACAGCCCATAGCCGGGTCTTCCCTTTTCATCCCACACCATACGTCCGTGATCGGGTCGAATATAACCGTCAAAGCCCGCGTCGTAAAACGCGCGCATGATGGCGACCATATCAAGCGAGCCACAGGCGGACGGATGCGCCGACTCGTAAAAATCTCCGTTTTCAAGATGCTTGAGGTTGCGAATATGAGCAAAATGAACGCGGGACGCAAACTCCCTGACGATTGCCGGCACGTCGTTTGCGGGGTCTGCTCCCAGCGAACCGGTACACAGCGTTAGTCCGTGGTAGGGACTTGGGTTTAGATCCAGAAAGCGTTTGATGTTGTCCCTGCTATTGATTAAGCGCGGCAGCCCGAATATCGGCCACGGCGGGTCGTCGGGATGAATGGCCATCTTGATATCAAGCCGCTCCGCCCACGGTATGATTGCGTCGATAAAATAACGCACGTTCTCCCAATACTGCTCCTGCGTAACGCCGTCGTACTTCTTAATAATCTCCTGAACACGCGCCATCCGCTCGGGTTCCCAGCCGGGTAGCGCAATGCCACCGCACTGCTGCGCATAGCGGTCAGCCAAATCCTGCGGCGTGGTGGAGAGGATGAAATCGCGGCTGAAATACATCGTCTGGGAGCCGTCGGCAAGGTCGTGGTACAGGTGGCTGCGCGCCCAGTCCAACACGGGCATAAAGTTATAGCAGATTACCTTGATGCCGATGGTGGCTAGGTGCTTCATCGTCTGGATATACGCCTCGATCTTCTCGTCCCGTCCCGGGGCACCAAGCTTGATATCCTCGTGGATGTTGACGCTTTCGATCACCTCGGTTTTCAGCCCCGCCCCGGTAACCTGGCGGTGCAGCTCCTGAACTTCCTCCAGCGACCATACCTCACCCGCCTGCTTATCCATGAGCGTTGTCACAACGCCGTTGATGCACGGTATCTGACGGATGTACGACAGCGGTACTGGGTCTTGTTTTTCCCCGAACCAACGGAATGTCATCTTCATATTACAAACCATGTCCTTTCCTTGGTTAATCGATTTTTCAGTCTAGGTATTCCCTTAACGTGCTCCGCACGGCACCCTCACCCCGGAGCATGGACAGAAACATTTCCGTTACTCTCTGCGCAAGACCGGCTTCGTACAGGTCTGCACCGAACAGCGTAGCATTTTTAAGAATCGGCTCCAGCTTGTTACCGACACTCTGCGGGTCATCCACCTTGATTCCTTCGAGTGCGGCGCGCATCTGCTCGAGCAACGGGTCACTGCTTACCGGCATCGGGTTTAAAGTGTCATCCACGCCCAACAGGTAGCGCAGCCACCCCGCTAGCACCAGCGATATCCCGACCAGATTCTTGGTACCCAGTTCGGGAGACGCCATATACGCCTTGATGGTTTCGCCAAAGCGAATGGGTATCTTCTGGCTGGTATCGCAGGCGATGCGCTGGGGGGTGTCGGGGATAAAGGGGTTGGGTAGTCGCTCTTTTACCACCTCATCCAAAAACACGCCCGGGTCGATGATGCCGGGGTCTGTTACAACCGGCATACCCTCCACATAGCCGATGCGCCGTACCAGCTTATACAGCTGTGCGTCGCCCATCTCGTCGGATATCTTTGTGTACCCAAGCAGGCAGCCGAACACGGCAAGTGCCGTGTGCAGCGGGTTTAGGCAGGTGCAAACCTTCATGCGCTCTACCTCGTTTACCGTATCGCGGTCGGTAAAGTAAACGCCCGCCCGCTCTAGTGGCGGTCTGCCTGCGGGGAAGTCATCCTCAATCACAAGATACTGCGCCACCTCGGCGTTGACGAACGGGGCGATGTGCGTTCCCTTGGCTGTAACAATGGGCTGCATGTTTTTAGCACCAAGGCGCGTGAGCTCCTCGCTAATCTCCGACGCGGGTCGGGGGGTAATCTTATCAATCATGCTCCACGGAAACGAGACGCGCGCCCCGTCGCTCAGGTACGCTACAAATCCCTCGTCAACATGACCGCGCTTTTGCCACAGGTCTGCGATACCCAAAACCGCTTCCTTTAGCTTTTGCCCGTTGTGGCTGCAGTTATCCATGCTTACAAGGGCAATCGGCGCGCCGCCGTTTTGGTAGCGGGTATAAAGCAACGACGTCAGCACCGCAATGACATGAGCAGGGCGTTTAGGACCGCCGACGACATCATTCCACACGGCGGGAAGCAGGCTGCCCGCCATATCGTAGAGCGCGTACCCCTTTTCAGTAATTGTTAAACTAACCATCTGGAGAGTTTTTGCGCAAAATATATCTTGCAAAATTACAAAGGAATTCTCGGCGATGACCCCCCCCGCAACACTCGCTATCACGCGCTTGTCGCTGTTGCCGTCTGCACGCAGGGTAACGAGCAGCGTCAGGTTATCGTACGGTTTATAAATGCGGCTGATGACCTCAGTGTCAAACGTTTCTACCGCAATAATTCCGCTTTGCGCCGCGCCCTCGCTCAGCAGCTTATCCTGCAAGGCGGCAATATAACCGCGAAAGATGTTCCCCGCGCCAAAATGCACCCAAACGGGTCTGGCAAGCGTCTCCTCTGCCACTGCTTTGGGGTCATAGGCGGGCACCTCTATCTGCGCCTGCCGCCATGCGCTGGTATCCCGTAATCCGTTGTAATTCAGGTTCATCGGTACGTTTGCTCCCTTCGTGGTTCGTGTGTGTGTACACACACATGGCGTTTCCTGCCGTGATTAAAGTAATTTGCTTTGTTACAGAAATTATACACAACTCGATGATAAGAATAAAGATGCGTCCTTATTATGTACAAATATTCGTTGGTTATCGTAAATTGTTGCACCAAAGCTACCTCTACTACTGTCCGCCATTGATACCATACCTGACTATTTCACACTGCCGCTATTGAAAAGGAAATCGTTTCCGTGCTATGCTTAAAACCAAATAAAACCTTCCCCCACCTATAAAACAGGAGGATAACCTTATGCGCGATACGCACGACTGCACGCACTGCAAGAACAACCTGTGTATTCACAAGGTGCCCATCTTTTCGGGGCTTGACCATGAGAACCTGCTTCGAATTGTTCCCCTTATAGTGCATCGGGATTATGAAAAGGGCGAGCGCCTTCTGACCGAGGGGGAGATGATTGATGCAATTACCATCCTCAATCAAGGTAGCGTGAAGGCGTTTAAATACACCCCCGACGGCAGGGAGCAGATTCTGTATGTGTTTTCGGAGGGGGATTTTTTCGGCGAGCAGTTTTTGCTTAGCAGTCAGACCGCCGGCTACTCGGTAGAGGCGCTGGAGGCGGTAAAGACCTGTACGCTTTCTAAAGCACAGTTTAACAAGCTGCTATACGCCTACCCCGGCATATCCATCAAGGTTATTGCAGAGCTTGGTTTGCGCATTGCACGGATGGAAAACACGTTTCAAAGCATGGGGATACGCAATGTGGATGCAAGGATTGCAAGCCTGCTGCTCCAGTACAGCGAGCGGTACGGCAATGCGCAGGATGGGCTAGTGCATCTGCCCCTCAGCCGTGAGGGCATGGCAAACTATATGGGCATTGCGCGCGAGACCATGAGCAGAAAGCTCAGCCAGCTTGAAAACGACGGTATTATCGCTTCGGTGACCAATAAGACGATTGTGATTAAAGATAAGCAGGCACTAAAACAGCTGTCGGGGCAGACCTGAGCGGGTGGTTTTAAGAGTATTGTCTAAACGCCTGTGCATAAGCTAATAATTGCTGATGACAGCCCGCAAAAAATGTTTTTGTTTGCCTAGCTTTCTTTGATTTGAATCACAGAAAATCTCTTTCCGGCTTGGTATGATAAGGTCACAACAAGTTAGGGAGGAACGAAACATGAGATTTACAGACGGAACATGGACGGTAGGTGCCGTCGTTGCACAGCTACCCGAAGCAGCAGAGGTGTTTGGCGCGGTTGGCATTGATTATTGCTGCGGAGGCAACCGCCTGTTGTTAGAGGTAATAAAGCAGCAGGACATTGACAAGACAGCAGTTTTTAACGCCCTTGACAAGGTTTGGCAGCAAAGAAGCAGCGGCTACAACGGGATGGGACACCGCTTTACAGAGATGGAGCCCACCGTACTTTCCACCTACATTGAGGATACACACCACGTCTATCTGCGCGGTGCGCTGCCAAAAATATCAGCGCTTTTAAACACGGTGCTCCGCGCCCATGGAAAAAACCACAGGGAGCTGTTTGCTGTGTACAGTACCTTCGGTCGCTTAAAGGGAGACATCGAGCAGCATCTGCTTAAGGAAGAATCGCTGTTGTTCCCCTCATTTAACGATGAAGCACACAACCAAAGTGAGATTGCCGCCCTGACCGCAGAGATCATAGCGGAGCATGAGGGCGCAGGAAGACTGCTGGAGCAGCTGCGTGTGCAAACAAACAATTACCGCCTGCCCGAGGATGCGTGCCCGAGCTATAAAAAGGCTTACGAGATGCTGATTGAGCTTGAAAATGACCTTCATCAGCATATTCATTTGGAGAACAATATTCTGCTTCGCAGCTATGATACGAGAACTTCTGCTTAACAGGGGTCAAAAGGACGGTGTGACAGATGCAAAAAAGCGTAGATTTCACCAAAACCGTGTATGATCTGTGCAACCAAAACCCCGAGATTGTCGATATCCTTGCCGAGGTCGGCTTTCGGGATATCCGGCTGCCCGGCATGCTGCAAACTGCGGGGCGGTTTATGTCGATACAAAAGGGCGCAGCGGCAAAGCGAATTGATATCGAAACAATTAAAACAGCGTTTATAAACAGAGGTTATCGGATAACACTATAACTGATTGGTACCGATAAAATGTGTTCCACCGACAATAATAAGGAGGGCAATTAAGATGAGCGAACAGATTAACAACCGCGCGTATCGCAAGGAGATTATCAAACAGGTCCTCTCCGAGCTGCATAAGGGTAAGAGCGTAGACGATGTAAAGGAGCTGTTTTCGGACGCGTTTGACGGGGTTTCCGCCGCCGAGATATCGGAGGCGGAGCAAGCCCTGATTACCGAGGGGCTGCCCGTCGCGGAGGTGCAGCGGCTGTGCGATGTGCATGCCGCCGTATTCAAGGGCTCAATAGAAGAGATTCACCGTCCCGTAGACGAAAGCGAGATACCCGGTCACCCCGCAAATATCATAAAACGAGAAAACCGGCAGATTGAGCAGTGGATTGATACACTGATTGCACCTTACATCACCGCCCTGCCCGATGCGGACGCCGTGCAGAAGGTAAAGCAAGGCATACAGCAGCTTACAAAGGTGGGCGTGCATTACTCCAAAAAGGAAAACCTTTTGTTCCCCTACATGGAGAAGTACGGCATTACCGCACCGCCTAAGGTGATGTGGGGGGTGGACGATGAAATTCGCGCACAGATAAAAGAGGTGGCACGCTTGCTCAATAAGCCCTCCCCACAGCTAGGTGAGGCGGTACAGGCGTTAACTGACCGTGTACGGGAGATGATCTTTAAGGAAGAAAACATCCTTCTGCCCATGCTGCTTGAGACCTTGACCCAGGATGAATGGAAGAGGATTTCCGACGAGAGCATCGAGATAGGCTACCTGCTAGACCGCGTGCCGGTCTGGATGCCCCCACCGCAGCAAAAGGTTGCGGTGCAGCCGCCCGAACCTGAGACATCTGGGGTAATTTCAATGCCCTCCGGCGCAATGCGCACCGACGAACTAATCGCTATGCTCAATGCTCTGCCGTTTGACATCACCTTTGTGGACAAAAACGACATCGTGAAGTACTTCACCGAAGGCAAGGAACGCATCTTTGCGCGCACAAGGTCGGTTATCGGGCGCAATGTGTCTAACTGCCACCCACCCGCCAGCGTACACATCGTTGCGCAGATTGTCGATGACTTTAAGTCCGGCAAAAAAGACCATGAGGACTTTTGGATTAACATGGGTAAACAGTTTGTGCTCATTCGTTATTTCGCAGTCCGCAATGAGGCGGGGGAGTATCTGGGCGTGCTGGAAGTGACGCAAAATATCAAACCCATTCAGGAGCTTACGGGAGAAAAACGGCTGGTGGGCGGCTAGCCGCAACAAATGGCTATTACTTTTGGAAAGAAGGTGAACCAAATTGAAGGCATCGCTGGATAGAGACGGCTGCATCTCCTGCGGGCTTTGCCCCTCCATCTGCCCCGACGTGTTTCGGATGGCGGATGACGGCATTGCAGAGGTTTACAGAGAGGACGTGCCCGCTGAAGCGGAGGAACAGGCCGTAGAGGCGCAGGAAAGCTGCCCGGTATCGGTTATTTTCGTACAGTAATAAGCTTTAATACAAACACGCCGCACCCGTTACTGGCAGGTGCGGCGTGTTTGTATTATGAAAAAAGAAATAAGCCAATTCAAGCAGTCGGAAAAGCCGAATGCTACAGCTTCTTTTGGGGCGGCTGCGGTTTGATTACAGCTTTGCGAGCTTTGCGTAACCGTCCTTAAGCGCGGGGTACAGCGAGCAGTAAAGCGCATAGAACTGCTCGTATCTGTCGCTGTTTTGCGCGATGGGCTGCTGCGATGGGTTGGTGCGGATAATCTGATCGCACGCCTCGGGCACGCTTTTGTATACCCCTGCTCCCACGCCCGCCAATATGGCTGCGCCAAGAGCTGGACCCTCGCGGTTTTGCACAGTGGCAACCGGCAGCGAATAGATATCCGCCATCATCTGGCGCCACACCTTGCTGGTGCCGCCGCCGCCGCAGGCGAGCATCTCGCTTGACAAAACGCCCATTCCGCGCAGTACGTCAAGACACTGCCGCTGAGAGTACATAACACCCTCCATGATGGCACGCAGCATGTCGCGCTTGGTGTGCATTGCACTTAGCCCCACAAACGCGCCGCGCGCGTTTTGGTCGAGCAGTGGGCTGCGCTCGCCCATCAGATAGGGCAGGTAAATTAGCCTATTTGCGCCAATCGGCGCCTTTTCGGTCTCTAAATCCATCAGATAATACGGGTCTACCTCCATGCGGGAGGCAACCGACATCTCGTCGGCGCAGAAGTTGTTTCTAAACCACTGCAGCGAAAGACCAGCGGCAAGCGTACAGCTCATCACTGTCCATGCGCCGGGCACCGCGGAGCAGAAGGTATGCACTCTGCCAGCCGGGTCGATGGTGACCTTGTCTGCGTGGGCAAAGATTACACCGCTTGTGCCGATGGTGGTAAACGCCTTGCCGGTACGCACTACGCCGGTGCCGATGGCAGCCGCGGCGTTGTCGCCCGCGCCGCCCACAACGGGCGTGCCTGCACTAAGCCCCGTAAGGGATGCCGCCTGCTCGGTCACAGCGCCTGTAACCTCGCAGCTCTCATACATCTTGCCAAGCAGCGCCTTGTCAATCCCCAGTGCGCCGAGCACCTCGTCTGACCAAGCGCGTTTTGGTACATCAAGCAGCTGCATGCCCGAGGCATCACTGACCTCGGTTGCAAATTCGCCGGTGAGCATGTAACGGATATAGTCCTTAGGCAAAAGGATGTGCGCACACCGTGCGTACAGCTCGGGCTCGTGCTTTTTCACCCATAGAATCTTAGAGGCGGTAAAGCCGGTAAGCGCGGGGTTTGCGGTAATCTCAATCAGGCGTTTTTCGCCCACTGCCTGCGTAATCTCACGGCATTCTTCCCCGGTGCGTCCATCGCACCAGATGATGCTTCTGCGGAGCACCTCGCCCTTATCATCGAGCATAACAAGCCCGTGCATCTGCCCGGAGATGCCGATGCCTGCGATGTCGCTGGCATCGATGCCGCTTTGGGAAAGGACGCTGCGGGTGGTCTGCACCGCGGCATTCCACCAGTCCTCGGGCGCCTGCTCTGCCCAGCCGTTTTGCGGCTGGTAAAGCGGGTACTCTACCATAGCGGACGCTTTCGCCTCGCCGTCGACGGAAAACAGCACCGTTTTGGTGCCGGAGGTCCCCAGATCAATACCAAGTAGGTACTTCATATCGGCGATCACTTCCTTATATTATGCTATACCAAACAGTACGCTGTTTAAAA
>JAEZDF010000013.1 GCA_023429685.1 Bacillota bacterium | reverse complement strand
ACCGGCTCGATGGAGCGGGCACTGCGCGAGACCGCTAGAAGACGCGCCATCCAGCATGAATACAACGTAGCAAACGGCATCACGCCCGTTTCTATTAAAAAAGGCGTTCGGGATATGATTGAAATATCGGCGCGCGAAAACATTGATAAGGCGTTTGAAAAACGCATCAGCAAGCGCGATAAGGATAAGCTTATTGACCAGCTTACCCGCGAGATGCGCGCGGCGGCAAAGCTACTAGAATTCGAACACGCCGCCTACCTGCGCGATAAAATCAACAAGCTAAATGCCGTAAAATAATCGTCGATGCGAACAGTATTTGCCCTAGTGAATACTGTTCGCGTTTAGCTCACACAAGAACAAACGTTTTAACATCTGGCAGTAATTCTAACGGATTTTGGAGGAGTTTCCATTGGCTAAGGATAAAATCATCATACGGGGTGCGCGGGAGCACAACCTGAAAAACATCGATGTGGAGATACCACGCGACAAGCTTGTGGTATTCACAGGGCTTTCCGGCTCGGGCAAAAGTTCGCTTGCGTTTGACACCATCTACGCAGACGGGCAGCGCCGGTATGTCGAGAGCCTTTCGTCCTACGCAAGACAGTTTCTAGGTCAGATGGAAAAGCCGGATGTCGATTCGATTGAGGGGCTTTCCCCCGCGATCTCGATCGATCAAAAGACCACCAGCAAGAACCCGCGCTCCACCGTGGGCACGGTTACCGAGATATACGATTACCTGCGCCTGTTATATGCCCGCATCGGGCACCCCCACTGCCCCGTGTGCGGCAGAGAGATCTCCCAGCAGACGGTGGACCAGATGGTAGACCGCGTGTTGGAACTGCCCGAAGGGGCAAAGATACAGGTGCTGGCACCTGTGGTAAGGGGACGCAAGGGCGAGCACTCCAAGGAGTTTGACGCCGCCCGCCGATCCGGCTTTGTTCGCGTACGTGTGGACGGGATTATCTACGACCTGTCCGAGCATATTAAGCCGGAGAAGAACAAAAAGCATAACATTGAGATTGTGGTCGACCGCCTTTCGGTGCGGGAGGACATTAAGTCGCGCCTTGCCGATTCGTTTGAAACCGCGTTGGCGCTTACGGGCGGGTTATTGGTCGTTGATGTCATAGACGGGGAGGAGATGCTGTTTTCACAAAACTACTCCTGCCCAGAACACGACATCAGCATTGACGAGCTTGCGCCGCGTATGTTTTCATTTAACAACCCCATCGGAGCATGCGAAAAATGCACAGGGCTTGGCACCTTCTTAAAGGTTGACCCCGAACTTATCATACCAAACAAGCGTCTATCCATTCGGGAGGGTGCCGTCAGGGCAAGCGGCTGGTACTACGGCGACGGCGGTACCATCGCGCAGATGTTCTACGAAGGGCTTGCAAAGCACTACGGGTTTTCGCTTGATGTACCCGTTGCAAAGTTGACGCAGGATCAGATTGACAAGATACTGTATGGCACAAACGGCGAGCCAATCGAGATTACCCGCAAAAACGAGTACGGCGAGGGCTCTTACCGCGCGCCGTTTGAGGGGGTTATCAACAACCTGGAGCGCCGCTTTCGCGAGACTCAAAGCTCGTTTATGCGCGAGGAGCTGTCCAGCACCATGTCGTCGGTTCTATGCCCCGACTGCGGCGGACAGCGGTTAAAGCCCGAATACCTTTCGGTAACGGTAGGCGATAAAAACATCAGTGAGTTCACAAGCCTGTCGGTAACATCCTCCCTTGAGTTTATCCAGCATCTTGCGCTAGAAGGGCGCGAGCAGATGATAGCCGAGCAGATTATAAAAGAGATTCGCGAGCGTCTTGGCTTTTTGCAGAGCGTGGGGCTTGAGTACCTGACGCTGTCCCGCGCGGCGGGCACGTTATCAGGCGGCGAGAGCCAGCGCATCCGCCTTGCCACACAGATTGGATCCTCTTTAATGGGTGTGTTATATATCCTTGACGAGCCGAGCATCGGTCTGCACCAGCGAGACAATGACAAGCTAATCGCCACGCTCAAGCGCCTGCGCGACCTTGGCAATACGCTGATTGTCGTGGAGCACGACGAAGACACCATGTACGCCGCAGACTATATTGTGGATATTGGACCCGCTGCGGGGATACACGGCGGTCAGGTGGTATGCGCCGGAGACATAGAAGAGATAAAACGCTGCGAAGGCTCGATAACAGGGCAGTATCTTAGTGGGCGCAAGGCAATTGAGGTGCCCAAAACACGCCGCAAGGGCAACGGTAAGACCTTAAAGATTAAGGGCGCACGCCACAACAACCTAAAGAACATCACCGTCTCTGTTCCGCTTGGCACGTTTACCTGCGTAACCGGCGTGTCCGGCTCGGGGAAAAGCTCGCTTATCAATGAAATACTGTTTAAGCGCCTTTCCGCCGTGCTCAACGGCAGCCGCGCCAAGGCGGGTGCGCACGACGAGATAACCGGCGTCGAGAATCTAGATAAGGTCATCGACATCGACCAATCCCCCATCGGGCGTACGCCGCGTTCCAACCCCGCTACCTATACCGGCGTGTTTACCGATATCCGAAACGTGTTTGCCGCGTCCGCAGACGCGAAGATACGCGGCTACACCTCCAGTCGGTTTTCTTTTAATGTGAAGGGCGGTCGCTGCGAGGCATGCGAGGGAGATGGAATCCTTAAGATAGAGATGCACTTTTTGCCCGATATCTACGTTCCCTGTGAGGTGTGCAAAGGCAAACGCTACAACCGTGAGACGTTAGAGGTGAAGTTTAAAGGCAAGACAATCTATGATGTTTTGGAGATGACGGTAGACGAGGGCGTGGAGTTCTTTGCGAACATCCCGCGCGTAGCGCGAAAGCTCGAAACCCTGCAAAGTGTGGGACTGGGTTATGTGAAGATTGGTCAGCCCGCAACCACCCTCTCGGGCGGCGAAGCACAGCGCGTTAAGCTTGCCACAGAGCTATCAAAACGCTCTACGGGCAAAACCATCTATATCCTTGACGAGCCCACCACCGGGCTTCATACCGCTGACGTACACAAGCTTATCGATGTGCTGCAGCTGCTGGTTGAGGCAGGCAATACGGTGCTCGTTATTGAACACAACCTTGATGTAATTAAAACCGCCGACTACGTGATTGACCTAGGGCCCGAGGGCGGAGACAAGGGAGGCGAGCTGGTTGTATGCGGTACGCCGGAAAAAATTGCTCGTTGCGAGCAGTCGTATACGGGACAATATTTGCGCAAGGTGTTGTAATCGGGGATAAAATTAGCTATACTATTGCTAAAATATATTATATTAAGCCACTGTTGTTTGGCGGCGAATTATATCGTGCTCAGCAGCGGTGGTTAAAATCAGAAAGGTTGGAACAATTATGGCTAAGTATGTTTGCTCCGTTTGTGGTTACACCTATGATGAGGCGGAGGGTGCTCCCGACGTCGGTATTGCTCCCGGCACCAAGTGGGACGATATCCCCGACGATTTCGTATGCCCCGTATGCGGCGTAGCGAAGGATATGTTTGAGGCAGAGTAATTTCCTTGCAGGATTTATTCCATTGAGCGTTGCCGTATAAGCAATCAAAAAACAGCCCGCTG
Source organism: Bacillota bacterium (assembly GCA_023429685.1). Classification (GTDB taxonomy): domain Bacteria; phylum Bacillota; class Clostridia; order Oscillospirales; family Ruminococcaceae; genus Acetanaerobacterium. Next base: position 14,681 of record JAEZDF010000013.1, on the reverse strand, counting down.
TACAGCGGGCTGTTTTTTTATGTAATGTTAATGAAATAGGTGCAAATTGCGTTTCATTATCCTTCGGTCGAAAAGGCAAAATCGTCATCGTCGGATGAGGGACCGCTGTGGATGGACACGAAGTCTGTCTGGTACTCGTCATCGCCGTCATCATTATTCAATCCGCTATCTCCCTTGAGTTTGAAACGGCTGACCATGCGCTTGAGCATATCGGCCTGGGATGAAAGCTCTTCGCTGGCGGCGGCGGTTTGTTGGGCGGTGGCGGAGTTGGTCTCCACAACGGTGGAGATCTGATCCACGCCCTGCGTAATCTGCATTACTGCAGTTGCTTGGTCGTTGGTTGCAACGGTTATTTCGCTAATCAATTTGCTGGAGTCATTACAGTCACTAACAATCTGATCAAGCGAAGTAGCTGTTTTCTTTGCGAATTTCACGCCGCTTTCCACTGCCTTGATAGAGGACTCAATCAGCTCAGTTGTGGTCTTAGCTGCCTCGGCGCTCTTGGTGGCAAGGTTGCGAACCTCATCAGCTACTACCGCAAAGCCCTTGCCTGCGGCTCCGGCTCTTGCCGCCTCGACCGCGGCGTTGAGTGCAAGGATGTTGGTCTGGAACGAGATATCGTCAATAACCTTGATAATCTTAGCAATGTTCGAGGAGGTGTTGTTAATCTGCTCCATCGATTCAAGCATGTTGCGCATCAGCTCACTGCAACGCTCCACGTTATCCACAGTCTGAAGCGATAGGCTGTTGGCGGTTTTGGCATGCTCGGCGTTGAGCTTAACCTGAGAGTTGACATCCTTGATGGTAGACGAAAGCTCCTCGACGGAACTTGCCTGTTGGGTAGAACCCTGAGAAAGTGCCTGCGATGCGCCCGATACCTGCATGCTTCCGCTCGAAACTTGTTCGGCAGCATTGTTGATGTTGGACATCGTCTTGTTAAACGACTCCGAGATGTTGAGCAGTGCTTCTTTAATCGAAGCAAATTCGCCCAGATATTCGTTGCGCAACGAATAGGTAAGGTCTCCGTCAGCAATCGAGGTTAGAACCTCGGTAATCTCATCGATATACAAAACATAGTTGCTCAGCCGCTGAACCGTTTTCTTTATCGCCTTTGCAAGCTCGCCCACTTCATCTTTAGAGCGAACGTCCACCGTTACAAAGAAGTTGCCGTCGGCAATCTGCAACGTCGCCTCCTTGAGCTTGTTGATGGGTCTTACAATAAAGAAGGTGCACAAGAAGATTGCGGCAAACAACACCACAATCAGCGCGGCAAATACGAGAATCATTAACGTGGATACACTGCCGGATTTTTCGCTTATCAAGGTTAACGGCATGGTAGTCAGCACACGAAATCCGTCGCCGGCAGTCGTGATAACGCACATGGTGGGGATAGAGTTTACAACGTGTAGGGAAGGCTTGCCCTCTTCGGCAACTAGGGTATCAAAGCTGCTGTCAGCAAACAGCTCGGATGCGGTTTTCCCCACAAGGGCGGTGTCGGTGGAGGAGATGATGTTACCTGCCGCGTCCAACAGTGCATAGCTGCTGTCGCCCGAACCGGTTGCTGCCCAACTTAGTGCTTCCTCATTCCCGCCGTTTACGCTAATATATGAGGCGAGCAGTTCGGTCTGCGAAACAACGCTGTTTTTCATCGTTTCTTCGACCTGGTTTACAACCAAAGCCGTTACCGCGATACCGCTGCCAATGACCACAAGCAGGGTAGGCAGGAAAATCATTACAAGCATTTTTGCAATCAGTGATTTTTTAAACATAAACTATAGTCTCCTTCTTAATCACGGATAGTATCAGCCGAGACGATATAATCCAGAGCCTGCGTAGGGAAGAAAGGTCTTACATGAAATAAGAAATCAGCGGCACCTCAAAATAGTTACTGGAACGAAAGCCGAGTTTATTGCGTACCTTACCGTGAAACATCACCGAAACCAAATGGAACTTGGTAATGTTTCGCCTATTACTATGTATATTTCTGTTATGTTCTATTTTAACCGAACATTATATAAAAATCAATCGTATTATGGCGCATTTTACTAATCGGATAGTTGTATTTGAAAAGATTGTGCAATAATGCATGGAAATGTCGAAATTTGTTGACAACCACAATGCGTGTGATATGATTTATACATTAAAAACCATAAATACAATAATATAGACTAGGAGAGAAAATATGAGATACGTCAAAAACGGCATCTGTTTGCTTGCGGTTGTTCAACTTATGAACGTCTTTGTATTTGCTGCGCCATATGTCGAAGATTTTTCTGCGCCGCTGCCCAGCACGTATTGCTCGGTTTATAATCTGATTCCGTTTGAAGAAAATGTCGGACGCGAACTTGAGATCGAACAGATCGACGACGACACCATGTACATGCTTACACCACAAAGCGACGAGGGGGGCGTTATCATCTATGCTTCGGGTGTACAAAGCGTGAGAGTAGGGTTTTATTCAAAGTTTGGCATCTATGCCGCGTATTCTGAGGCAAACGGTCACTACAGACAAACAAGGAGTGTTCTGTCGGGTATTACAAAACGAATGAGGGTTGACCGTGCAACCCAAACCATGTGTGTTCAGGATGAGAACCAATTATATTCCATGTATTACCACGAAAAGTCACCCATATATGATTATGTTTTATCGTTAAATAGTCATGCTAACCCGGATACCACCTATTATCCATACCTTGGGGCAAACATCTACGTGTCGCAGGATAACATTTCTTATCTACCGCTTGGGTCCCGACTGGTAACGTTTAAAACGGGGACGGCACTTTCTACTGATACAATTACCGCATACTGCGAACAGGAGACGGTGGTGCCTGCGGGGTATCGATATATAAAGGTAGAAATGAATCGACCCACCCAAACATATATCGATGCCACTTTTACAGAAAGGACGTCAACCAATCAGGCGTTTGCAGTTTATCTGTCACGGATTACCCTATTTGGCGATGCGGTTAGAGTTCTTAGCAATCAACAACCCTCGTCAACCCCTTCATCCTCAAGCCAAGCATCCTCTATCGGTACGGAAAGTCGTTCGTCAAACAGCCGCACCGCGGATACTGCTACCTCGACGCAACCAGAAAACAATATCGTTGTAGGGGATATCGATGGATTTGGATATCAGCTGCCGAGTGTTCGGCGGCAGCAGCAGACCGAGGGTGCTAATCAAGACCAGATCACCAATGAGGTGTTGGATGCGGAGACAGCAGTAACAAACGATACAGAGCCGGTGACGACAAACGAAGTTGTGTATGAGATGGATGACGCAATGAACAGCGAAAGGAAAACAGCTGCACCATCAACAGATTACGACATCATGGAGATTGTGTGCCTTGTCATAGGCGCAGTTGGGGTTGCTTCTATCACCTATGTGATAACGTCGTCTCGCGCCGGTGGTAAAGGGAAAAGGCAGGAGGAGAGTAATAATTCAAATACCGACTCAATTAATTAGATTGTATTGTTATTTTAGCAGGAGTATAATTATGGTGCTCGACCATACCTCTCGGTGCCTATAGTAGCCGAATGGCGAGCCTTATATTTACCATGATAGGAGAGGGATATATTGAACCCTGTAGGCGGATTTAACGCCCCACAACCACCGCTTCCCCCACAGCAGAAGGGGAAAAGCAAAGCCCCCATTATTATTGCCATTATCTTGGCGGCGATCGTTGTTATCGCAGTTATTGTAGCGATTGGCTTTGCCGTTATTAACGCGGCAGACGTCAGCATTGGCAGCGGAGGGTTAGACGTTGTTTACATTGAAGGCACCATTGTGGCGGATGATTCTTCCGACATATGGTCCACTCAAGTTTACAGCCAGACCTATACCCTCAATACGATTGAAAGCCTAATCGAAGATCCAACAAGCAAATCGATTTTGCTTTATATCAATACCCCGGGTGGCTCTATCTACGAAACCGATGACGTGTATCTGAAGCTGCTCGAATATAAAGAAACGGGCAGACCCGTATATGCATATATGGCACAGACCGCGGCGTCGGGAGGCTATTACATCGCCTGCGCGGCAGATAAGGTGTACTGCAATCGCAACACCCTCACCGGTTCTATCGGGGTTATTTACGGTACCTTCCTTGATCTATCGGAATTTTTGGCGAAGTACGGTGTTCGCACTAACACATTTACTTCGGGAGACAACAAATCGATGGGCAGCAGCTATGAGCCGATGACCGAGCAGCAGAAGGCGATATTCCAGTCGATTGTCGACGAGGCATACGAGCAGTTTGTCGACGTTGTAGCAACGGGTCGCAAGATGCAAAAAGGCGCGGTCTACCCCATAGCAGACGGCAGGGTATACACCGCGAAGCAGGCTCTGAGTGCGGGTCTTGTGGATGAAATTGCCCCCTACGAGGATGCGCTGGAAGCCATTAAGTCGGAGCTGGGCGATACAGAGATGCCGGTGGCTGACCACAAGCGTGAGATGTCCGCCTCATTTGCCTCGCTGTTTGGTATGCTTGCAAAGCTTCGCGGTCAAAGTGAGGCAGAGGTCATTTTAGATGCGGTTACCGCATATAATAAAACGGGGTATTATTGCGCGGAGCTCGCGCAGTAGCCTAGCTTTGTTGAGCAGACCGGTTGGGAGGCGTCGATATGGTGCGCGTGACGGTCAGTGACCTGCGACACAAGGACGTGGTAAACATCAAGGACGGTTCTCGCTTAGGCTGCGTGTGTGATGTCGAGCTAGACTTAAGCTGTGCAAAGGTATTGGCGCTGATTATCTACGGCAGACCGCGATGGTTTGGGCTGTTTGGGCGGGAGGACGACCTGTTCATCGGTCTTGAAAACATCAAGGTTGTGGGCGAGGACACGATTTTGGTTAGCTTTGAGTGCCCCGCGCGCCCGAAGGGAAAACGCAAGTTCAGTATTTTTGAGAATTAACTGTGCAAACCTTGGCATAACATCTTGCATTTTAGGATATGCTATGGTACAATAAAGCGTCCAATAATACACACGCCCTACAATTGACACGGTGGTGCCGTATGAAACACTGCGGCGTCGTGGCAAGATGCGTAGGACGGCGGGTAAAAAACCAAAATCAGGAGGAAACAATTTAATGGCAGTAGTATCCATGAAGCAGCTTCTTGAGGCCGGAGTACATTTCGGTCACCAGACAAGAAGATGGAACCCCAAGATGGCACCGTACATCTTTACCGAGCGTAACGGCATCTACATCATCGACCTGCAGAAGACCGTAAGAAAGCTCGAAGAGGCGTATTCTTTTGTTCGCGACACCGTGGCAAGCGGTCACACCATCCTGTTTGTCGGCACCAAAAAGCAGGCGCAGGACTCTATCCGCGACGAGGCGGAGAGAGCAGGCATCCATTTTGTTAACGCCCGCTGGCTGGGCGGCATGCTCACCAACTTTAAAACCATCCGCCGCCGCATCGGTCGTCTGACCCAGCTTCGCAAGATGCAGGAAGACGGCACCTTCGATGCACTGCCCAAGAAAGAGGTTATCAAGCTCAACCTTGAGATTGAGAAGCTCGAGAAGTTCCTCGGCGGTATTAAGAATATGGACAGACTGCCCGGCGCGCTGTTCATCGTTGACCCCCGCAAGGAGAAGATTGCCGTAGCAGAAGCGAAGAAGCTCGGTATTCCGATCGTTGCTATCGTTGACACCAACTGCGACCCCGACGAGATCGACTACATCATCCCCGGAAACGATGACGCAATCCGTGCGGTTAAACTGATTTCGGGTGCAATGGCAAGCGCTGTGCTTGAGGGCAGACAGGGCGCTGAGACAGAAGAGGCGGCTGCACAAGAAGCAGCGACTGCAGACGCTGAGTAGTTTCTAATACACAATGCCCGCGCTCGTTTGCACGGGCATTCCTTTTAGATAATAGATTGAGTAGAATTGAAAGGATGGTAGTAACTATGGCTTTTACTGCAAAGGATGTTGCGCTGCTGCGTGAGAAAACCGGCTGCGGTATGATGGATTGCAAAAAGGCACTGGGCGATTCCAACGGAGATATGGACAAGGCAATGGAGATTCTTCGTGAAAAGGGTCTTGCCGCCGCCACCAAAAAGGCGGGCAGAATTGCCGCCGAAGGTCTTGTTTACGCCGCGGTTAACGAGGCGAAGAACGTGGGTGTTGTCATTGAGATTAACGCCGAGACCGACTTTGTTGCAAAGAACGACAGCTTTGTCGATTTTGTTAAAACCTGTGCGGACACCGTTCTCGAGCAGAACCCCGCAGACGTAGACGCCCTTGCCGAGTGCAAGGTTGCAGGTGGTAGCGAAACCATAGCAGAGGTACTGCGTGAGAAGATTCTCACCATCGGCGAGAACATGAAGATTCGCCGTTTTGCAAGAGCAGAGGGTGTTGTAACCACCTATGTTCATGGCAGCGGAAGAATTGGCGTTATGGTGACGTTTGACACCACCCCAGAGGTTGCTGCAAAGCCGGAGTTTGAGGCTTACGCCAAGGACATTGCAATGCAGGTAGCCGCAGCCACCCCTACCTACCTCAATAAGGAAGCGGTTCCCGCTGGTGAGGTAGAGAAGGAGAAGGAGATACTCACCGCCCAAGCGATTAACGAAGGCAAGCCCGCTGCGATTGCCGAGAAGATGGTTTTAGGCCGTATTGCAAAGTACTACAAAGAGGTTTGTCTCATCGAGCAGCCCTTTGTTAAGAACGGCGACCTTACGGTTACTCAGTACACCGAGAATACCGGCAAAGAGCTGGGCGGCAAGATCGTCATTACCGGATTCGTTCGCTATGAAAAGGGCGAAGGGCTTGAGAAACGTCAGGATAACTTCGCGGATGAAGTTGCCGGCATGGTGAAATAGTCTGTCTATTTGACAATAACCATGATGCCCCTGGATGTAAAAACACATTCAGGGGCATTTTTTGTTTGAGTGAAGTATTTTTAAGTGCAAAGAGCACTATTTTGTTGTATAGGTTACATATTTAACATAAAACTGCAGTACAGAATTAAGTCAACCAGTGAGAACCTGGCATTCATTTCGCTAAGAACCGCCTGATTGTTGAGTTTTTGATGCTTGTTTGTACGCTTTTTTTTAGAAATAATTGTTGAAATGACAATTTTATGTTAAATAATTTGTTGAATTCTATTGACCTGTTAGGAAAGCTGTTGTAATATATTATATGTATAAGTATACGCCCGAAAGAAAGGTGAATCTCTTTTGAAAAAACCGAGCGGAATTTCTCTCTTAATGATGGCGGTGCTTATGCTTTGCTCCTGCACCTACAACTTGTCGTTGACGCCTTCTTCTGTCCCTTCTGATGTCGCATCATCCTCACAGGGCGGGGATTCGTCTGGGCTCTACGCCCCCGAGCAGCCGGCGTTTAACGAGAGCCTGCCTGTCCAAAGCGACAGCGGCGAACTATCATCGGATGCGCAGTCGAGCGATTTGAGCGGGAACACTTCTTCCAAGGCTGGGGATACGCAGTCTTCTTCCAAGGCGGCATCCTCTAATAGCGCGTCCTCCAAAGCAACATCCTCCAAGACGACGTCCTCTTCAGGCTCGTCTTCCAAGGCAGCTTCCTCCGTGGAAACATCCTCGGTGGCGCAACCGAGCAAAAATACCGCAGCACCCTCCGATGAGCTGCGCGCGGTATGGATATCCTATCTTGATTTAGAGACCATGTTAAAGGGCAAGAGCCAGTCGGCGGCAAAATCGGCCATTAACAAGGCATTTGATAACGTAACAGACCGTGAGATGAATGCGGTGATATTGCAGGTGCGTCCGTTTGCCGACGCGCTGTACGAATCGGATTATTTTCCGTGGTCACGGATTTTAACCGGCACACAGGGCAAAGACCCCGGCTACGACCCGTTGGAACTGATGGTCTCCAGCGCCCGCGCAAGAGGGCTGGAGGTTCATGTATGGATAAACCCCTATCGTATCTTGACATCAACCAGCTATTCCAATCTCGCAAGCGGGCACATCGCGCGCGAGTGGAACGCGGCAGGTAACGACTATACCATAGCAGTAGACGGAAAGGGCATCTTCTTTAACCCGGCACGCAAGCAGGTACGTGACCTGATTGTAGACGGGGTCACAGAGATTGTCGCAAACTACGATATCGACGGCGTCCATTTTGACGATTACTTCTATCCTACAACCGCATCCTCCTTTGACAGCACCGCTTACAGCGAGTACAAGGTGGGCGGCGGCAGTAAGTCGCTCAGTGCATGGCGCATGGAAAACGTGAACAAGCTGATATCGGCAACCTATTCCGCCATAAAATCGGTTGATTCGTCGGTGCAGTTCGGCGTAAGCCCCAACGGCAACATCGACCAAAACTACTCCACACTCTATGCCGACGTGAAGACGTGGTGCAAAAACGAAGGCTATATCGACTATATCATGCCCCAGCTCTACTACGGCTTTGAAAACGCTTCCTGCCCATACGAGCAGACGCTCAAGGCATGGAATGATATGATCACCGTAAAGGGCATCAAGCTCTATCCCGGGCTTGCGGTGTATAAAATCGGTACGGAAGACCAGTGGGCGGGCGCGGGTTCGCAGGAATGGATGTCTACCACTACCATGCTGCGCCGACAGGTTGATTCTGCCAGAGCCTATTCCAAATACGACGGCTTTGCCCTTTATCGATACGATTCCGTGATAAATCCCGCTTCCTCGGTCGCTTCGCGGGTTGCCAAGGAGATTGATAATTTGATTTCTATCTTATAGTCAATAAACTTGAAAACAGTCTCTGTTTTCAAGTAGGCGATACCTGCCGCACGCCTTATGGCGTATTTATTGACTAACCGCACGCATTCGCGTGCGTCGCACGGAAACCGTGCGCAGCCGCACGAAAAACGTGCGGTGCGAACGGGTTCGTTTTGAAGTTTGCTGAGTATATAATCTATCCGCGCTTGGGCGCAACCGATTACAGGGGGACGTAAAAATGACGAGAACCAGAAAACGAAACCGTATTTTAGGCGCAGTTGTGGGGATCAGCTTTTTAGTTATCACCCTGTTTGCGGGCGTGTATGCATTTGCAATGGACGGTTCCTCCGTGCTGCCGCCCAGCATTATCAACGCAAACGACAGCAAGGTGATTTCGGACGAGCCATCCGAACCGTCGGTAGAATCCGAACCGGAGCCGGAACCCGAGCCCGAGCCAGAGCCGGAACCGATGTTCTCCCGCCCGAATGAACTTCGTGCAGTCTATCTGATTCCGGGAGAGGATTTCATCCTAAACGGCACAACCTCCGCTGCGACGGTGCAGGGAGAGATCGATGCCGCCATTCAAAGCGCTGTTTCGATGGGAATGAACTCGGTTGTTGTCGATCTGCGGTATAACGATACGGTTATCTACAAATCGGATATCTTCCGTTCCAAGGTCGGCGATTTTGACGCGCTCGATTACCTGACTAAGCAGGCGGAGCAAAAAGGGCTGTACGTCTATGTTTTGTATGAGGCACTCAGCGTACCGTCGGGGGATAAGATAGTCACGGCGGATAACATAAGCGGCGACACGCTCGACATCATGATGAATGGTGTTAAGGAGATTGTAGCGGGCTACAAGGTTGACGGCGTAATTATAGAGAATTATTTCAACGAGACCACCGAAAACTCCTATGCTGCCTATTCGGAGTACGGGCTTTCGATGGGCTTTGAGAACTATATGTACCAGAATACCGAGGCGGTTATCAAGTCGATAGCCGAGGCGGTGCGCAAAGAAAACCGCAATGTGCAGGTGGGTATCTCCACCACCAGCGTGTGGGCGAACAAGGAGACAAATGAACAGGGCTCCGACACGTCAGCAACCTATCAGATGCTTTATGATGGGCACGCGGATGTAAAGAAGTACATAGAACAAGGCTATGTCGACTTTGTATCGGTCAAGGCGGCAGGTTCGATGACCGACAGTGCAGTCCCGTTTCCCGCCGTCATCACATGGTGGGGCGAGCTTGCGCAGGAAAACGGTATCCCGATGTATGTGGTGCATTCCGCCACCAAAGCGTGCACCGACAGTGCGGGGTGGAGCAGTCCCGACCAGCTTACCCGTCAGGTGATGGAGGCTAAAACGGTTGCGGGATACAGCGGCAGTGCGTTTAACTCACTTAAGGCACTTGCGGCAGACCCGAAGGATAGCACCGAGCTTTTAATTAAATACTTCAACAATCAGGTGCAGGAGGCGCATGTCCTTAAGGACCTTGCAATTACGCAGCCTACCAAAAAGACCTATACCACAGCCGAGCAGACCGTCGCGTTCCAGGGCGCGAGCGACCCGAACTTCCCCATTACACTGAACGGTCAGGAACTCGAGCAGGATAAAAACGGTTACGTCGGCTACGAGGCAACGCTTTCTGCGGGGGTTAATACCTTTGAGTTTAAGCATAAGGAAAAGACAGTCACCTACACCATCACGCGTGATGTGCAGGTGTTAAAAGAGGTGTACCCCGCAGGTTCGGTGTCCGCCATCGGTGGCTCACAGCTCACGGTAACCGCCGTTGCGTACAGCACTGCAACGGTTAAGGCAACCCTAGGCGGTCAGACCATTACCCTAAAAGAGGATACAAACCTAGAAGACTCGGATGAGAAGGATTCAAGCTACCGCCGTTTTATCGGCACGTTTACGATGCCCGAGGGTACCAGTTCGACGCAGACGCTGGGTACCGTGAAGTTCACAGCAAGCGCCGAGGGCTTTTCGGAATCGGCAACGGGCGCCAGCATTAAGGTGGCCGAGGCAATCTCCTACGACACCTCGGACGGAAACGGCAGACAGCTTCAGGTAACCGCGACGCAGGCCGAAACCTTCCCCACCAATACCATCAACGATTATTCTCACCCCGAATACCATCCGCTGCCCAAGGGTACCATCGATAAGGCGGTCAGCGATGCCATCAACTATTCCGACGGCAAGAGCTCGTTTACATACTACATCCTGTCCTCGGGTGTGCGCGTCTATGCGCAAGACATCAGGTTTATTGACGAGAAAGATCTTTCCGACAACAAGATCTCGGCACTGGCCGTGACAAACGACGGGCGGTACACAACCGTCTCGCTCAGCATGAGCTGGCAGGTACCCTACACGGTTGCACTGTCAAACTCGCAGATGAAGATCTCGTTTAAAAACACCTCGTCCATTCCTGCAAACCTTGCGTCACTCAGCAAAAACCCGTTGTTCTCCAGCGCGACCTGGTCGGGCTCTACGCTGACGCTTGGAATTAGAAACGGCGGTCTGATGGGCTACCAGGCTTCCTATAACGGAACAACACTCAACCTAAAGTTTAACAACCCTGCGCCCATACAGAGCGCGTCCAACAGCTACGGCTACACGCTGAGCGGCGCCAGAATTGTGCTTGACCCCGGTCACAACGATTCCGATCCGGGCGCTTTGGGCTTCTATCCGAATATGCACGAGCGTGAAATAAACCGCGCCATTGCAGCAAAAACCAAAGCCATCCTGCAAGATCTGGGTGCTTCGGTACAGGTCAACCCAACCCCATCCAGCTCTTCGCTTGAAGGGCGCATCGCAACCTCGCTATCGTTTGAGCCACATCTGTTGATATCCCTGCACAGCAACTCGGGCAGCTCGAGTGCGACGGGAACCGAAAGCTACTACTTCAACTCGTTCTCACAGCCGCTTGCAAGCTATGCGGCAAAGCGCGTTTCTTCGTCTCTGGGTATTACAAACAGAGGCGCTAAATTCTCCTACTTCTACATGACGCGCAACTTCGCGTTCCCCGCTACGCTTACCGAGTACGGCTTTGTCAGCAACCGCTCGGAGTACGAGCTGCTTGTCAGCTCCGCCGGGCAGACCGCAGCAGCACAGGGCACGGTTCGGGCGATCATCGATTTCTTTGAAAGCCGATACGGTTCTTCCTCCACGGGCACCGAGTCTACCGGCAAGGTCGCCACCGTTAACGTAACAGGGGTAACGCTTGACCAAACCAAGTTGACGGTGGAGGTGGGCAAAACTGCCCAGCTTGCCGCAACGATAGCCCCCGCAGACGCTACCAATCAAAACCTTACGTGGGTAAGCAGCAACACGGCGGTTGCCACGGTGGACGCAAACGGCATTGTTACGGGTGTCAAGGCAGGTACTGCCAAGATCACCGTAAAAACCGAGGATAGGGGCAAGAGTGCCGTTGCGACAATAACAGTAAAAGAGGCGTCCTCGTCGTCTTCGTCCAATCCATCCTCCAACCCATCCTCCAATCCATCCTCTTCCAGTCCGTCCTCTGGTAGTGCAGAAACCACAATTGAACTAAATATCGATGAAATTGGCATGAGCGTTGGTGCGGACGACACTCTGGTAGCGATTATAAACGGGACAGCGGTTTCGGGTACCGATGTTAGATGGAGCACTTCCAGTTCCGCTGTCGTCACAGTGGACGCAAACGGTAAGATTATATCAAAAAAGGCGGGCACTGCCACCATAACGGCAACCACCAAAGACGGCAAATACTCCGCAACCTGTATTGTTAACGTGAGCTAAAAGCCATGGCTGCCATAACAAAAGCAGCCCGCCGTCGCGGGCTGCTTTTTGCTGCCGATTTCGCTACCCGGTGCCAATAATTATTTGACGCAGCAGCAATATGTTTGTATAATTAAATAATGCCTACGAACCTTATGGATGGGAATTAAACGAACATGAGTAAACAGATTACACAGAGTATTGACCTTGCCGAGCTTGCGCGTCAGGATGATTTTGCGCGACGGGTCTTTGATATAAACGAAGAGCATTTTCATAAAACGGGCACACAGCGCCTTGCATTAACCCATAGCTACGGCTGCCAGCAGAACGTCGCGGACGGCGAAAAGCTGGATGGTCAGCTTGCGCGCATGGGCTACGGCTTTACCGACAACCCCGACCTTGCTGATATCATCATCTTCAACACCTGCGCGGTGCGCGAGCATGCGGAGGATAGGGTGTTTGGCAACGTGGGCGCACTAAAGCACAACAAGCGTCGCAAGCCGGATCTGATTATCGGCGTGTGCGGCTGTATGATGCAGCAGGAGCACGTGAGTGAAAAGATACGCAACCATTACCCGTTTGTCGACCTTGTGTTTGGTACCTACGCCTCCCACAGGCTGCCGGAGCTGGTTTACTCCTGTATGACAAGCGGTAAGCGCGTAATAGACATTGGCGAGCAGGAGGGCTACCTGCCCGAGGGTCTGCCCGTTCGCCGCAGCGGGTCGCTTAAGGCGTGGCTGCCGGTAATGTACGGCTGCAACAACTTCTGCAGCTACTGTGTCGTGCCCTATGTGCGCGGAAGAGAGCGTTCGCGGGACAGTAATGCGGTCATTGAAGAGGCGCGCACCCTGGTTCGTGAAGGCTTTAAGGAGATTACCCTGCTTGGGCAGAATGTAAACTCCTACGGCAAGGGGGTACAAGGCGAGCTGTCGTTTGCCCAGCTCGTGCGTGAGATAGACGCCATCGACGGCGATTTTCGCGTCCGCTTTATGACAAGCCACCCGAAGGACGCAACCGAGGAGCTGTTTTTCGCAATTGCCGATAGTAAAAAGGTGGAACGGCATATCCACCTTCCCGTGCAGTGCGCAAGTGACCGTATTTTGCGTATGATGAACCGGGGCTATACCGCACAGCAGTATCTTGATAAGATAGCCCTTGCCAAAAGCATCATTGACGGTGTCAGCTTTACCAGCGACATTATTGTGGGCTTTCCGGGCGAAACCTATGACGATTTTAAGCAGACCCTCTCACTGGTAGAAACGGTGCGCTACGACGCACTGTTTACCTTCATCTATTCCAAACGCGTGGGTACAAAGGCAGAACAGCTTGAAGACCCCATCCCGCACAAGCAAAAAACCGAGTGGTTTTCCGAGCTGTTGCGGGTGCAGTCCGAAATCGGCAAACAGCGTTACCGCGAGCAGATTGGAAAAACGGTACGTGTTCTGGCGGAGGGGCAGGGGCGTTCGGGCGAAGGGTGGCTGACGGGCAAAACTGAGCACGCCGTCGCCTGCGAGTTTAAAGCACCGCCCGAGTATACGGGACGATTTGTAGATGTCACGGTTACCGATGCGCAAAACTGGTCGCTGGTTGGCGAACTAATAGTATAAATAATAACTGCACAGCCCGAACAACCGGGCAGAAAGAGAGATAACACATGGAGAACATCATTCAAACAACGAAAAATCTTGGCAAGCAGATACAGGCAAACGAAAGCTATATTGCAATGAACAAGGCACGCGAGGCGGTAGACGCAAGCGACGACCTACAGCAGCAGATTCAGGAGTTTACCATGCTTAAGATGACGCTGAATCAGGAGCTTTCCAAAGAGCCGCGCGACGACGCAAAGCTTGCTTCCCTAGACGAGCAGATTCGCACGTTACACAAGACGGTGACCGAGAACCCCGTTATGCTTGCATATAACGATGCAAAGCTTGCGTTTGATACCGTGGTGGATATGGTAAACAAGATTCTGTCCGCCAGCTTAAACGGCCAGGACCCCGAAACGGCGGATCAGATTGAGAGCTGCGGCGGCAGCTGCTCGTCCTGCTCCGGCTGTCACTAATACGCAAAGCGACGCGTCTTGCGCAGGAAAAGCTAGTTCTTAACGACTGGTGTATCTGTGCTATTTCATCGGGGGAAAGGGGACAGGCAACGTGGCAGAGCTGTCACCAATGATGCAGCAGTACCGGGCAATCAAGGAGCAGCATAAGGACTACATCCTGTTCTTTCGCCTGGGTGATTTTTACGA
>JAEZDF010000103.1 GCA_023429685.1 Bacillota bacterium | reverse complement strand
CATCGCCCGCGGCGTACGCCTCCTCTATAATCTCGTCGCACGCGTCAAATCTCATCTGAGCAAGCTCGTTTTCGTCCCCGATGGAAGAATCGCAGGGAACCGAGAGCGCGTGAAAGTTTGCGCGAATTAAATCCAGGCAAAACGCGTGAATCGTGCCGATGTGCGCCTTGGCAAGCAGCATCTGCTGGCGACGCAGCCCAAGATCGTCGGGGCGCTCTGCAAGCCGTTCTTCGAGTGCAGCCTCCACCCGCTCGCGGATCTCTGCCGCCGCCGCGTTTGAGAAGGTGGCGACCACCAGTCGGTCGGCGCGCACAGGGCTGTTCGGGTCTTCGATGCGCCGTATCACGCGCTCGACGAGCACCGCCGTCTTGCCGCTGCCCGCTGCCGCCGAAACCAGCAGGCTGCCGCCCCGCGCGGTGATTGCGCTTTGTTGCTCCGGCGTCCAGTTACGTGCCACTCTGCCCCACCTCCATCCGCGCAAACAGCGCTTCATTCGGGATGTTCTCAATCTCTATGACCGCATCCCCGTCTTCGTGACCGCATACATGCGAAAACTCGCAATACTTACACGGGGTGTAGTCGGTGCCCAGCACCGGCACCGCGTCGATGTCGCCCGCGTGCAGCGCGCCTGCCATATCCTCCACCAGACGGTTGATATGACGATGCAGCCTGCCCATATTCTCAAGGCTTGCTACTTTTGAGCGTTTGTCGACCTCGTACTGCTTGGTGCCGTCCTCGGCGGTGGTTTCGACCACCTTTGCGGGGATAAACACGCCTCGGCCTTCCTTCTCCATACCCAACAGCACCTCGGGGTCGTCGATTAGCAGACCGTTCATACGCAGCTGCTCTGTCTGCTTTTGCTTAAGCTCCCGCTCGTCGGTGTCGCGCAGCACCTCCGCTACGGGGTTTTGCGCCGGCATATACAGCACGCCTGCCGCGATGCTGTCTTTGTACCGACCGCTTGCGCTTAGGGTAAACAGGTAAAGCAACATCTGCATATTCAGCCCGTAGTATACGTCGGACAGGTTAAACGTCTTCGCCCCCGACTTGTAGTCCACCACGCGGATATACCGCTTGCCGTTCTTGGTCATCACATCCACGCGGTCAACCTGCCCCTGTACCATCACGCGGGCACCCGTGGGGGTAACCAGTGCAACCGGCTCCACCTCTTCGCCCTTCTTAATCGGTAGCTCAAACGCGTCGGGCACAAACTCGCTATGCAAAAGCTCCGCAATTAGCTGCCCAATCAGCCGTTCCACGGTGAGGGCAAGACGTCCGAACAGATAGTTAAACCGCGCGGGCTTGTCCTCTTTACCGCCCATGTGGGTGTTTAGGTAGTCGGTCAGCAGGGCGTGAATCAGCTTTCGGCGCGCTGCGGTGGTCATGTCGTTTAACTGTGCGACGCTGTGCTGCGCAAGAAGCTGTTGTAAGGCATAGTGGATCAGCGACCCTGCCTCCAGCGGCGAAAGCTTCGCCCTCTCGCGCTTTTTCAGGCGGATGCCGTAGCGCAGAAAGTAGGAAAAGCGGCAGCGGTAAAAGGTCTCAAGCCCCGTGGGCGAAAGCAGCACTTCCTCGCCAAACAGCGTTTTTGCAACACCTTCGTCCGCTATCGCAAACGGCGTTTTGTCTTGTGTTAACGCGTCGCTTCGCTTTTTGTCCCCGATTATCTCGTGCAGAGCGGCGGCAAAGGGGGTGTCTTCTCCCGCATGGCGCGCCGCCGCAGAAAGCGCCGTGGAGCCGTTTACGATGTACGCCTCCTCGCCAAGGCTTGCCGCGTCCTGCACCCTAAGGCAATCAAAAAGCTGTGTTAGCCTGCGCACGATGACCGAAGGGTACAATGCGTCCCCCTTTACCCCCTGCCGTGGGTAGCTTACGGTAAGCAGCTCGCTGCCCGAGGTGAGCGCCTTGTATGCGATAAACCGTTCCTCCACCGCGCGCCGCTCCCGCGTGCCCGATAGCTGCAAGCCCTGCTCAATCAGCGCCTCGCGCTCACTGTCGCTAAGCAGTCCTCCGCCCTGTGGCATAAGCGGAAACACCCCTTCGACTGCGCCGATAACAAACACCGCCTTGGGAGACTCGGCGCGGATGCGCTCCGCGCTGCCGACCAGTACCTGGTCGAGCGTCTGCGGGATGCTGCCCATATCATACGCGTTTGCCGCCAGTCGCAACAGCTCCAGTGCCCGACGCGCCGTCATGCCCTGCGCGCCCAAAACCGCATCAAAACTGTCGAGTATGTTCATTAAGGTATCCCATACCCGCGCCTGTTCCTGCGCGTCGTTGTGCCTGCCCTGCTGACGCGCCAGTTCAATCTGTTCGGTGATGGCCTTGTGTGCGCCGCTGTCGAGTAGATAGCGATACAGCGCGCGTGCAACCTGCCCGCCGTTTGCCTCGCGGATGGCATCCGAAAGCGCCGCTAAGGGTGTGATAACCTGCTCGCGCAGCGTGTTCAGGTGGGCAAGGTGCCGCTTGTCGGCATCGGTCAGTTCGTCGGCAAAGCCGCGGGGGTTCTGGGTAAACACGCCGCGCCACGCCATGCCTCGGATATCCCACACGTAGGCATAGTTCTCAAGGCTCGCGATATCGATGGGCTCTAACCCCGCAAGCCCCGTTTTTAGCAGGGCGAGCAGGCTGTCGGTGTGCAGGTTGTTTGCAGCGCACTCGAGCGCATGCAGGGCATAGGCGATAATCGGCGCGCGCTCAATGGTTTGCGTTAGGTCAAAAAAGTACGGGATGCCATAACGCGGGAAAACCGATTCGAGCGCCGTCTGGTATGAGGTGATGTCCCGCGCGATCACCACCACGTCGCGGTAGCGCAGGTGTTTGCTCTGTATCAGGCGGGCAATCTCCGCCCCGACAAGCTCCAGCTCCTCGTAAGGACCCTGCGCGCTGAAAACCCGCACCCCGTCGGCGGAGCAGACTGTGGGTTGGGGGGCAAAGTCAAACAGAAGGCGTTCCACCTCACACAGCGCCTTGCTTACAAAGCGACGAGGCTGCTCCATCCGCTCTGGGGATGCCACTGCCACCCCCTGCTCTTTTGCGATGCGCACCAGCGTGTTTGCCACCGAGATAACCGGCGAAAACAGCCCCATGCCCTGCTCTTTGTCGGACAGCGAGTCGGCACACAGCGCGACCGTGCAGTCCCGCGCGCCGCGTATCACATAAGACAGCGTTTGCAGCTCCACCGCCGTAAAGCCCTTGAACTCATCCACAAAAAAGGCGGCGCCCGCAAACAGGTTGTTGTGGTCGAGCAGGCGATTTGCGGCGGGCAGGTCATCAAGCGGGTCGGCATAGCCACGAGCAAGCAGTGCTTCATACGCGCCGTATATCAGAGCCAGCTCATCGGTCTTTGCCCGAAGTGCTTCGCTCTGCGCGCTTCTGCCCGCTTGTGCCAGCAGGTCAGGCGAGACCGCAGCGTTTTTAAACTCGGTAATGACGCTGAGCACGTTCTTTACAAACGCGGGTGCCGCGTGGTGGCGTTTGTACACGGTAAGGCTATCCTGTAGCTCGCCGAGCGCAATGCTCATAAGCATGCGGCGCGCGCAGTCGTCTACATAATGCTTGCTTAGCCCGCCATATGCGCGAAAAACGAGGTTTGCAAGGCGGGTAAAGCTTAAAACCTCCACGGTCAGGCTTTTCTCCGCGCCCAGTTCGTTGTATAACGCGCGTTCGCTCTCAAACGAAAACTGCTCGGGCACCAGCAGGTAGATCTTTTCGTAGCCCTGCTGTGCTGCCTGTGAAATCAGCGCGCGGATGCGGTGTGTTTTGCCGCTGCCCGAACGCCCGAGAACTAACCTAAGCATTACGCCGCCCCCTTTTCTTGTTCATTCACCTTGCCAAATTAGTATTATTGTAACACATCTGCACCGCGTTTCCCATAATCTTTTCCTCACGCGAAAAGGGCGACCGACGTTGCCGTCAGCCGCCCGATATTCTTGTTTTTCAGAGGGAAATCATTTCAGCACATTGAGCAGTACACCCGCCGCAACTGCCGAACCAATAACGCCTGCTACATTGGGACCCATTGCATGCATGAGCAGGAAGTTCGCGGGGCTTGTCTCCTGTCCCACCTTTTGGGAAACACGGGCCGCCATGGGAACCGCCGAAACGCCGGCAGAACCGATAAGGGGGTTTACCTTGCCCTTGGTGACGACATACATCAGCTTGCCGAGCAGCACACCGCCCGCTGTGCCAATGCAGAAGGCAATCAAACCGAGCACAATAATCTTAAGGGTTTCGGGGGAAAGGAACGTAGACGCTTTTGTGGTAGCGCCCACGGAAATACCAAGGAAGATGGTGATGATATTCATCATCGCATTCTGCGCAGTATCCACCAAACGCGAAACCACGCCGCTCTCCTTAAGCAGGTTGCCGAACATCAGCATACCCACCAGCGGAGCCGCGTCAGGCAGCAACAAAGAAACCACAACGGTTACGAGTATGGGGAATACCACCTTTTCAAGCTTAGAAACCGGGCGAAGCTGCTCCATTACAACGGCGCGCTCCTTTTTGGTGGTAAGTAATCTCATGATAGGCGGCTGGATAATGGGTACCAGCGCCATATACGAATACGCAGCAACCGCAATAGAACCGAGCAGATGAGGCGCAAGCTTAGAGGTCAGCCAGATGGCGGTAGGACCATCCGCGCCGCCGATAATGCCGATGGAGCCCGCCTCGGCAGGGGTGAAGTCCAATGCGATGGCGCCTAAGAAGGTAACAAAGATACCTAGCTGTGCGGCAGCACCGAGCAAAAAGCTCTTGGGGTTTGCAATCAGGGGTCCAAAATCGGTCATACAGCCGATGCCAAGGAAGATGAGCGGCGGGTAGATGCCAAGCTTAATACCCATATACAGGTAGTCAAGCAGCCCACGCGCGGCGCCGTTTGCCAGCTCCTCTGCGGTCTTGATGTCAAGACCGGCAAGGGGAAGGTTTGCCAGCAGCATACCAAATGCGATGGGTAGAAGTAGCAATGGCTCGAATTGCTTCACAATCGCAAGATAGATAAGTACAAACGAAACCAGCAACATCAGCGCACTTTGCCATGTTATGGCTACAAACCCAGATGCCAATAAAATATCTTGAATTGTTTGAATAAAAGCTTGAAACATGGTAGGTCATCCTTTCAAGGTTGTAAAAACCTGTTTGCAGAATGGCTGCAAAACAATGTTTTCTATTTTTTAGTTCGTGTGTTTTAAAAGGGGCGTGTGTTCTGAAGGATGCCCGCCATGCGCCATTCCTTGCGCGGCTGTGCGGCACGCTTAACCGAGCGAACGGTAAACCCCGAGGAGCTGCCGCCCAGCATATAGGCTACCGCGGCTGAAATCGCGGCGATTACGTCATCACCGATACCCTGCTCCACAACGGGCGCGGGCGCGTTGTTTTGCACTTTTACACCCTTAGAGGGGGAACCCTTGTCATCCTTTTTCACACCGCCGAGAAGCTTTCCGTACAGAATGAAAATCAGCGTAAGCCCCAAGAGCGCCAAAAATACGATTGTCATTCCAACCAGCACTACAGTGAGTGCAAATTCAAATTTTTCCATGCCCTATCTCCTTAACCATTTTATATTTCACGGGTTCTGCCCGAAAGGAACAAAAAACGAGGTAAAAAAGCAAAACATGCAGCAATTTACAGATTATTTTGGAGGTTCAAAAATAACCGAAATCAGATTCATTATATAATATTTCTTGAAAAAACACAACGTAAAATAAATAAATATTTAACAATCAATGAATTGTTTCTTGCTCAAAACTTTTTTGCTTTATAAAAACAGGAGCCTCCGTCAGATATTGTATTTCTCATGCTGCCGCCGTATAATGAGAAAAGTCGCAGTAACAGTATTGCCCGCCTCACAAAACAATATCAGCTAAATCAATCCAAAACAGGAGGGATGCCACAATAGCCCAGCAAAGCAGGTTTAAACAATCCTTTCAAACACATCTGCGTGAAGGTCTTGGGCTTGCGGTGTACAACACCGGACGTCAACAGTGCGCGCCCTCCTATACATGGGGACCCGCCGTTCGCGACCATTACCTGATTCACTACGTGGTGTCGGGGTGCGGTGTGCTGATGATAGACGGAAAACAGCACGGTGTATCTGTCGGGGAAGCCTTTTTGATTGCGCCAAACAGCCTTGTATCTTACACCGCAAACGAACATGACCCGTGGGAGTTCCTTTGGGTCGGCTTTCATGGCAGCGATGCCCCGCATCTGCTGCGGCTTACTCCCTTTACCGAGGAGGAGCCTGTACTCCGATGTTCTGACCGGGAACAGATCCATTTATTTTTGGAGTCTATTGTAAACGCACAGGGGGGTACCGCTCACCATGAGGCGCGGATGTGCGGGCACCTGTATCTGTTTCTTGCATATCTGATAGAATGCGCAAAAAAGCCGCCCCAGGAGGCGGAGGTGGGGTATTCTTACGCCGAGCATGCGCTGCGCTATATTGAGCGCAACTACGGCGGGCGTATTACGGTAGATGATATCGCCGCCCATGTGGGAATCAGCCGTAGTCACCTATACCGCGTGTTCGTAAAGCAACTGTCCCTTTCCCCCAACGAGTATGTGGCACGGTATCGCATCACAAAGGCGTGCGTATTGCTTTCCACCGCACTTTCGGTCACCGAGGTTGCGGGCTCGGTGGGTTTTGACGACCCGTTGTATTTTTCGCGTGTATTTCGCCGAATAAAGGGGACTAGTCCGCTTGCCTACCGCAAAGAACGGCTTGCTCATCATAAAGAGTAATACGTTTTTCCGATAAAAGTGCAGTTAAAAGCTGCGTCAAAACCCACATATCAATGCTCTCGGTTTCATTTTTATATAATTTTTTAATTGCAAAACAGAACATAAAAAGCTATAAAATAAGCCTACCGAGACAAACGGCAGGCTTATTTCTTTTCTGATTCGGGGAAGTATGCTAAGCACCTATTTAGTACACATAGTAAATACTATCTATGCTTCATACACCATAACTTGTTTCATCTATTAAATCAAAAGCATCCATACTACGTATAGCAGCATCAATAATTCTATTTTTTTCTTTTGGTCCTTTAAAATCACCTTCTTCACGTAAAGTCTCCAAACATTCTTGACATATAACCATAGAATAACCTGTCAAATCACTAATAAAATCTACTGGTAAATTTGTCTGTAATAAATTAACTATTGCTCTTTTGGCTACAGCCGATACTTGTTGATGCGCGAATATATCCTGCATAATCCATCCTATTTCCGAATTTTTATCACCAATATCTTTACCGCTTTTTGTAACAAATAAAGGTGATTGATTATCACACTTATTAAGTGTACTTCTTAATTTTTTATATTCTAAAAGTTGCTGAGCATATAAATCAGGTAAATGCAATATAAAATCATTTATAACAAGAGATCGACTCTGTTCATTAAACGCACCCAACTTAATCAAGTTTAATTCATTGTTTTTTAGTCCTAACAACATTACAAGCTTTAAAATTACAGCTGAACAATACTTTAAATAATTATTGTTTTTTTGAAAATCATAAGAGATTATCACTTTGTTACATTCATTCTTTAAACTTTCAAATTCCTCTAACGTAATAGGAGAATAACCGTCTGTTGCTTTCATACTATTAGTTAGTATATTGAATTCATCAAGTAACTCTCCATAAATTGTCACATCGATAAAATTATCATTTTTAATATGATAATCCGAACTAAGGTATTTAAAGTATTCATTTAAAATGGAAAGGTAATTCTTAGCCGTTATTTGAAAGTCAATATGAAAATTGTCAAAATAGTATTTTGCACTATTTAATATTTCATTCTTTTCTATTTTTTCAATTATAAATTCATAATCTTTATGTAAATCATATTTTTTACTCAGATAACTATGTAATACCATAAGCTTGCGTCTATAACTAGAACGAGTTTTAGGAGTATCATATTTGTCTAAAAATTTAGTAATATAATTCAAATAGCTCATAATATCACCTCAAAAATCTAATATATTACAATAATACCATGTGATACATATTTTGCAATAATCTTTTTATACTGAAAGCATGAAAGGCATATTTAGCACATGGTAAAACCTATCTAATGTCCCAATCCCATTTTCATTTAGTGCAACTATTAGTATTCTTTTCCAGACTAAAGACTAACCATCCTCATGTTTAAACCCTGTCCCATTCGGCGTGTTTAATAGTATAAAAATACAGGCGGGGAGCTATTCCCCGCCTGTTGCTTTTATAGCATGAATGATATTGTCAAACACCCCTTGGGTACTAGCTAACGTGCGGGCAGGTTTTTTGAGATGTAGCTGCTGTCTATCGTAATAACGGCATACAGGTTTGGGTCGCGCCGCTTAATCTGCGCCGCAATCCTATCGGCAAGCTCCGCGTGGGGGGTGACGCAGCCGCAGGGCACCACCACATCAAAGATGAGGTTTGTGTGGGTCGGTCCGCGGACGATGCGAAAGTCGTGCAGGTTTAGACACGGGTCAATGCCCACCACAACGCCGGTCACATACGCCATCAGCTCGCTCAGCTCCGGGTCGTCGGTGACAACGGGGTCGTGATGGATAACGAGTTGCATGCTCAGATCCCGGCTGATTTCGCGCTCGATGTTGTCAATCAGGTCATGGCTCTTTAGGATATCCTCCTTGGCGTCCACCTCTACATGCACCGACGCAAAGCTGTTACCGGGACCGTAGTTGTGCACCATCAGATCGTGCATGCCGATTACCCCGTCGTAGCTTTTAATTCGCTCCTCTATCTCCCGCACCAGTGTTTCGTCCGGCGCTTCACCGAGGATTGGACCGACCGTAACCTTGATCATCTTAATCCCGGAATACAGAATAAAGACCGCCACCGCAAGCCCCATATAGGCATCTAGCTGCAGCCCCGTCTGCCATGCAATTGCCGTGCTAACAAGCACCGCCGTGGTGGAAATGACATCGCTCATGCTGTCGGTCGCCGACGCCATCAGCGCCGCAGAGGAGATGCGCTTACCCACCGTACGGTAGAAGCTGCCCTGCCATAGCTTAAGCAGCACACTGAGTAAAAGCACGATAACCGTGGTCAGAGACGCGTTAATCGGCTCGGGGTGGATGATTTTATCCACCGACGATTTAAGCAGCTCTACGCCGATGAGCAGAATCATAATCGACACCACAAGCCCCGACAGGTACTCAAACCGCGCGTGCCCGAAGGGATGCTCGCGGTCGGCGGGCTTTGCCGCCATACGAAACCCCACCAGCGTAACAACAGAAGACGCCGCATCCGAAAGGTTGTTGACAGCGTCGGCGATAATCGAGATACTTCCTGAAAGAAGCCCGACCGCAAGCTTACCCGCTACCAACACAATATTGGTGCAGATGCCCACCGTCCCGCTGAGCGTACCGTAGCGCTGGCGCAGCCCTTTTTCGGGCTCGCCTTGTGTTTCCTTGATGAAGAGCTTTAACAGCAGCTGTGTCAACACGCATCGCCTCTTTTTTTATTACTGGCACTCGGTAGCAAAAATACATGGCATGATAATCAGGCCATGTATTTATTCTCAGTCACATATCCGTTATGTATGCCGCGTCTGTTCATTTCATATCCCTTAGGCGTATCTTAGGTCTTAAAACCGTCGCCCGTTGCGGCTAAAAAGAGGGGGAATCGAACTTGATTTTGTCGAGCTTCACCCTGACTTCTTCCGATATCTTTGCGTAAACGGAATGGTACGGACAGTGTCCATCCGGCATATGGGTGCACTCGTATTCGTCGCACTCACAGCGGCTAATGGCATAGCGCCCCTCTACCGTCTCAATCACATCGCGCAGTGAGATCTGCCCTGCGGGCTTGGCAAGCTCGTACCCGCCCTGCGTGCCCTTAAAGGACTTGATAATGCCGCCGCCAACCAGCTTACGCAGAATTTTAAGCGCAAAACGGAGGGTAACGCCCGATTGTTCGGAGATTCGCTTTGCATCCATCCGCCCGCCGTCTTTTACCAGGCAGTGCACGATGCGCACGGCGTAATCGGCCTCGAGTGTCATATGCATGCGTATTCTCTCCTTTATCCGTCAATTTGTAGTATACCATTTTTATATATTTTCATTATATCGAAGCAACGCGGTTCTGTCAAACGCAGCCTAATCAAGAAAATCCTTGAGTTTTTTGCTGCGGCTGGGGTGGCGCAGCTTGCGCAGTGCCTTTGCCTCAATCTGACGGATGCGTTCGCGGGTGACGTTAAACTCCTTGCCCACCTCTTCAAGCGTGCGGGAGCGTCCGTCCTCCAGACCAAAGCGCAGCTTAAGCACCTTCTCCTCACGGGGGGTAAGAGTCTGCAGCACGTCGCCAAGCTGCTCCTTGAGCAGGGTGTGCGACGCTGCCTCGGCGGGTGCCGGGGCGTCCTCATCGGGGATAAAGTCGCCGAGGTGGCTGTCCTCCTCCTCGCCGATTGGGGTCTCGAGCGAGACCGGCTCCTGCGCGACGCGCATGATCTCGCGCACCTTGTCGGCGGGCATATCAAGCTCGGTGGCAATCTCCTCCGCCGTGGGCTCGTGACCGTTTTTATGCAACAGCTGGCTGGTCACCTTTTTTACCTTGTTAATGGTCTCGACCATATGAACGGGGATGCGGATGGTTCTTGCTTGGTCGGCAATGGCACGGGTAATTGCCTGACGAATCCACCAGGTGGCGTAGGTCGAGAACTTAAAGCCCTTGGTGTGGTCAAACTTCTCAACGGCCTTAATCAGACCGAGGTTGCCCTCTTGAATTAAATCAAGAAACTGCATTCCTCTGCCGACGTAGCGCTTTGCGATGCTGACCACAAGGCGCAGGTTTGCTTCGCTTAAGCGCTTGCGGGCGTAGTCGTCGCCGTGCCCCATGCGCGTGGCAAGCTCTATCTCTTCCTCGGGGGAAAGCAGGGGCACCCGTCCGATCTCCTTGAGGTAAACCTTGACGGGGTCGTCGATGCTAATACCCTCGGAGGCAAGCGCGTACTCCAGATTTTCGTCCTGTACGTCGATGTTAAAATCCAGTGTTGGTGCAAAATCCTCTACAATCTCTACGTTGTTGCTCTCCAGCACATCGTAGAGCTTGTCCACCTGATCGACGTCAAAGTCAAGCTCCTCAAGCACGTCGTTAATCTCTTTGGTCGTGAGCTTCCCCTTCGTTTTTCCCTGCTCAATGAGGTCGGTAAGCAGGTTCTTTTTGTCTTGCGTACTCATAGCTTCATCCATTCTGCCGCTTGCCGCGGCTCTTATTTACACATTCCCTGATTCATTATTTCTTATATGCTATCGATGTCAGCGCTTTTTTGCGTTTAAACTCTTTACAAACTCCTCAAGCTCTGCTCCGGCTAGCTTCGCCACCTGTTCGGGGGTTTTTTCCGACTTGCAGCGTTTGAGCGCCTCGGCGTTTTGCTGTGCGTCCTCGCGGGAAAAATTCTTGATGGCGGACTGCGCCAAAATCCATGCAATGCGGGAAATCTGCGCATCGGTAAACTGTCCGGACAACGCGGTCAGGCTGCACTGCCCGCTCTCGCGGATGCGCTCTGTCACACGCTCAAACACCAGCCGATTAAAGTCGGTCACAAAGCTGTCAGGGGTAACCGTCATGTCGATTAGTTCGAGATAATCAGGGTGTTTCATTAGCATTGCAATCAGGCTTTCTTCGGCGATTGCCGCCTTTAGGTTTGCCTGCCGTTGGGGGTTTATCGTGTCCATGCCGCTTTGTACGGGGTTCATCACCCGAACGTCGCGGCGCTGCTTTTTATCCTGTGAACGCCTTCGTTTTTCGAGTATGCCTTTAATCTGCTCGTCGATGGCCTGCCGTTGTATGCCGAGCTCCTCGGCAAGACGGGACGCATATACCTCGCGCTCCACGGGGCTTTTTATCTCAGACAACACCATACACGCTTCCTTCAGATAGCCTACCCTGCCGTCGGCGATGTCGGTATCGTACCGCGCCTTGGTCTTTGCAAGCTCGTACTCGGTGGCGTTGGACGAACCGTCGAGCAGCATGCGAAACCGCGCCGAGCCAAACTTTTTTATGAATTCATCAGGGTCTTTTGCGCCCTCCATCTTAAGCACCTTGATGTGCATTCCGGTGGGCTCCAGCACGCTGATGGCGCGTTTGGTCGCCTTCTGCCCCGCCTCGTCCGAGTCGTAGGCAATAACGACCTCCCCCACATAGCTTGAGAGCAGCCGCGCGTGCTCGGCGGTAAGTGCCGTACCCAGCGACGCAACGGCGTTGTCAAACCCACCTTGATGAATAGCGACGACGTCCATGTACCCCTCTGCAAGTATCATGCGCTTCTCTTTGGTGCCCTTGGCAATGTTCAGGGCGTACAGCGTTCTGCTTTTACTGAACACCGGCGTGTCGGAGGAGTTGAGGTATTTGGGCCCTCGCTCGCCTAAGTCGCGCCCGCCAAAGGCAACGACGTTGCCGCGCAGGTCGATGATGGGAAAGATGATGCGGTTTCTAAACTGGTCGTACAGACCGTTGTTTTTGCCCCGCCCGCACAGGTTGGCTGCCAGCAGCTCTTCCTCGCTGTAGCCCTTTGCCGTCATATGGCGCAGCAGGTCGTCCCAGCTTTCGCGCGCATAACCAAGCCCAAAGCGGGTGATGGTAGCGTCTGCAAGACCGCGCCCGCGCAGGTAGGAAAGCGCGTTTCTGCCCTGTTCGCCGGTGAGCATGTGGTAGTAGAAGCGGGCGGCCTCGCGGTTGATCTCAAGGATTTTACCCCGCAGGCGGAGTACCCGCTCGTCCTGATCGTCGGTGGGCAGGTGCATGCCTGCCCTGTCGGCAAGCAGCTTGACCGCCTCAATATATTCCAAATTCTCTATTCGCTTAATAAAACTGATGATATCGCCGCCCGCCCCGCAGCCGAAGCAATAAAACGACTGGTTGTCCGGATACACGGTAAACGACGGGGATTTTTCGTTGTGAAAGGGGCACAGCCCGACAAGGTTTCGACCTGCGCGCTTAAGCGTGACATAGGAGGATACCATCTGCACGACGTCGGATTTGTATTTGAGCTCTTCCAAAAACCGTTCGGATATTGCCACAGCGTTTCACCCTTTCCTGTCGCGCCTGCTTGTATTGCCACTTGCTAACACAGCGGTAAAACACCGCCGCCCCGTAAGATGTCGGGCGTATGACTTTGTAAAAGGGTTGCTACACGAACACTTTTGCATTCTAATAATTCTCAACACGGATAAAAACCGCATAACAACAAGGGTTTTCTCCACCGAATATACTACATAGAATGTTCGCACACGGTATCATTATTCCTTTTTGTGCACCGCTTTAGTCATACAGCGCCGTTTTCCACGGTTTTGGTATAAAAATATCGTTGTATACCGCGGTGGCGTAACGGTCGCTCATGCCCGAGATATAGTCGCACACCGCACGTTCCTGCCCGTCTGCCTCTAAAATGCGCTTGTAATTCTCCGGCAGACGCTCTGGGTTTTTCATAAAAAAGGTAAACAGCGCCTTAACAATATGCTCCGCCTTATGCTCCTCGCCCTTTGCAACAGGGTCGATGTAAACGGTGTCGAACATATACCGGCGCAAAAGCGCAAACGCATCCGCTGTTTTCTCGTCCATCTCAATCTGGTCGTGACTTGCGCCGATGACCGAACGCACCAGCGTTGTAATGCGTTGCGTTTTGTTGTTGCCGAGCGACACATGCACCTGCCAAGGGATGTTCTCCTCGCTTAATATTCCCGCGCGGATGGCATCCTCAATATCGTGGTTGAGGTAGGCAATCTTGTCCGCCACGCGAACCGCCTGCCCCTCTAAGGTATCGGCATTGCCGCCGGTGGTGTGGCACGCAATGCCGTTGCGCACCTCATATGTAAGGTTTAAGCCTTCGCCGTCCTTCTCCAGCCGCTCCACCACGCGCACACTCTGCTCAAAGTGACGGTAGCCCGTGCTACACACCTCGTTTAAGGCGCGTTCGCCCGCGTGACCAAACGGCGTATGCCCCAAATCGTGCCCGAGTGCCACCGCCTCGGTCAGATCCTCGTTCAAGCGAAGCCCGCGCGCAATGGTACGGGCAATCTGCGAAACCTCCAGCGTGTGTGTCAGCCTCGTTCGGTAGTGGTCTCCCTCGGGGCTTAACAGCATCTGCGTCTTCTGCATCAGGCGTCGAAACGCATTGCAGTGCAGAATACGGTCGCGGTCTCGCTGATATACCGTTCGCAGCTCGCAGTGTGCCTCGGCGTGTTGTCGCCCACGTGAACGGCACGCCTTAGCGGCTAGCGGCGAGAGCGTTTGCAGCTCAAACAGCTCGGTTTGCTCGCGAATGGTCATCTCTTCACCCCGTATTCTTGCCTTATGTTTTATAAAACAGATGTCAAAGAAGATTGCTCTTACCCTATTATACTAAGTAAACGCGAGAAATCCTTTAATTTTTTCAAAACAAAGTGATATCTGTTGAAAAAAAGTTTACTCTAGCTCGCTAAAAACAGTCGAAAGCTCGGTAACGGGGATACTGCCCGCGCCAAGCTCGGTAATCTCGTCGGCAAACGCCTGCACTCGTTCGGCGCGAATTAGTACATCCAGCCGTACCGCTGCGCCGAAGTCGCTGTCCTGCATGCGGGCGTTGTAACGGGGTAAAACCCGCTGCACCCCGCCGTAAAACGGGTACGCCATCTCAAGGCGGAGCACCCGGCACTCGCTTATGATAACCGCCTCGGCGGCGTCTACCGCAAGCTTAGCGGCGTGGGAATAGGCGCGAACCAGTCCGCCTGCGCCAAGTAGTATCCCGCCAAAGTAACGGGTAATGACTACGGCGACATCGCAAAGCCCCTCGCGCACCAATACCTCAAGCGCGGGAACCCCGCCAGTACCCGACGGCTCGCCGTCGTCCGAACAGCGGCGCACGCCGTTTTTTAGCACATAGGCAAACACGTTATGGCGGGCGTCGCGCTCCTGCGCCTTTACGCTACCGATAAACGTGGTTGCCTCGTCCTCTGTCGTAACCGGCGTAATGCGCCCGATGAACCGTGAGCGCTGCTCGACAAACTCGTCTTTGGCCCCAGCGCGAATCGTTTTATACTGCATGTCTACCCACCCGTCTGCGCACAACCCGTCGTTTAATACGACTTAAAATACGTAAGCAAATTAGGCGGTGTCAAAAACACCGCCTAAACAATACCGTCTCAATGCCAAAGCCAATTCGTGGCACTATTTACCGTCGCGACCAAAACGCTTATTGAAGCGATCAACGCGTCCGCCCGCATCCACCAGCTTCTGCTTGCCGGTGAAAAAGGGATGACACTTTGAGCAGATTTCCACACGGATATTCTCTTTGGTCGATGCTGTGTCAATGACGTTACCGCATGCACAGGTAATCGTGGTGGCTTTGTACTCAGGATGAATGCCGTTCTTCACAATAAAACCCTCCCATCCGCCCCGCAGCACCTTGCGCCCTTCAAAAAGGACCCGCGCAGCTTATAGCAGAAGGCGAAGCAACCTCTGCCCTGCGCCTATCGGTCAAACACAGCCCACAAACGAGGTGTGTCCGTTCCCAACATAGCAAATTAGATGTTATCACAAATGGTACGAAAAATCAAGTGCCAAAATCACCTTGTGCCGACAAACCGGCTTCGTTATTCGTATTTGCGTATAATCACAGCCCCAGTATGGCGGTGACGGTTTTTTGCTGCGCCGTGCTGCGCTGCTGTGCCTGTTCAAACGTCGCGCCGATGTTGGTGTGGTACACCTTAATCTTCGGCTCGGTGCCCGACGGGCGAACCACAAACGAGCTGCCGTCCGAAAGAAAGAGCGAAAGCACGTTGGATTTTGGCAGCAGTATCTCCTGCTCGGTGCCCGCCGCAATATCGCGGTTGATGCTTCTTTGATAATCGGTGATGCGTACAACCTTGTTCCCGTTTATCTCTACAGGCGGGTTGCCGCGCAGGGTGTCCATAATCTCGCTCATGCGCTCCATGCCGCTTTTGCCCTCAAACTCAAAGTTCTGTATAAAGTTGACGTAGCGTCCGTAGGTGTCGTACATCTCGCGGCGCACATCAAGGAGGGTTTTGCCCTTTGTTTTATAGTAAGCCGCCATCTCGCAGATGAGCATCGATGCCACCACCGCGTCCTTGTCGCGCACATAGGTGCCCGCAAGGTAGCCGTAGCTCTCCTCAAAGCCAAAGATAAACCGCTCCGACTCGCCATCCTTTTCAAGCAGCGCAATCTGCTCGCCGATGAACTTAAAGCCGGTGAGCACATCCCGCAGCTCTACGCCGTACTTTGCGGCAATGGCGGCGGCAAGCTCGGTGCTTACGATCGACTTCACCGCAACGGGGTTTTGCGGCATAATCCCTTTGTCAACGCGTATTTTGCAGATGTACTCGAGCAGCAGCGCACCCACCTCGTTGCCGGTAAGCAGCTCCATGCCGTTTTCGCCCTTAACGGCGATGCCCACACGGTCGCAATCGGGGTCGGTCGCAAGCAGCATATCGGCACCCAGTTCCTCGCACAGGGCAAGCCCCAGTGTCAGTGCCTCACGCATCTCGGGGTTCGGGTAGGGGCAGGTGGTAAAGTTGCCATCCGGGTTCTCCTGCTCCGGCACGACATTGACGCCCGTGATGCCGATGCGGGAAAGCACCTCGCGCACCGGCTTGTTGCCCGCGCCGTTTAACGGCGTAAACACCAGCTTAAAGTTTGCCCCTTCGCACAGCCCGGGGTTGAGCTGCTGGGCAAGCACGCAGCGGTAGTAGTCCTCATATACCTCATTGCCGATCAGCACCGCCGTGCCGTCTGACACAGCGCGGTCAAACTCGACGGTTTTTACGCCCGTAAAGTATTCTACCTTGCCAATCTCCTCCAGCACCACGTCGGCTATCTCGGGGCCTATTTGACAGCCGGACTGGTCGTACACCTTAAAGCCGTTGTACTTGGCGGGGTTGTGAGATGCCGTAACCATAATGCCCGCCTGACAGCCGAGCTTGCGCACCGCAAACGAGAGCATGGGGGTAGGCGCAAGGTCGGGGTAAAGATACGCCTTTATACCATTTGCCGCAAGAACACTTGCCGCACGGCGCGCAAACAGCTCACTCTTGTTTCGGGAGTCGTAGGCGATGGCTACCGACGCGTTTTGATACCGGGCGCCAAGCCAGTTTGCAATACCCTGTGTGGCGCGTCCCACCACATAAACGTTTAGACGGTTGGTGCCCGCACCCAGCACGCCGCGAATACCGCCCGTGCCAAACTCAAGCTCGCGATAAAAGCGGTCGGTGATCTCCGCCGCGCTGCCACCTATTTCACGCAGCTCCCTCGCAAGGTCTGGGTCGGACAGCTCCTGCGTGCTCCAATGCTCGTACAGCTTCATAACATCCATTGCGTTCTTCTCCAATATATCAAAATGTAGTGGGCGTGCGCCTGCAGCACACCTCGTAATTATTGCTTTGGGTATTGTATCCGAAAAAGGGTTGTATCGACACCCGCCGACAAAACAACCGCTTTTTAACCTTTGCTTGCAATCATGCGGTCGGCGAGATATACTAAATGGTAGAAATCTTTGGGTATTACACCATGCAAAGACCCTTGTTATTATATATTATTTTCCGCAACATGTAAACTTGCCCCAATCATATTTTACAAATTATTGCACATCCAGAGATGCGTATATACATAAGCATCCGCGGGAGTGGGGAGGGACGCGATGAACTGGCATAGTGTGGACATCCGGCAGCTATGCAAGACCTACGGAACAGGAGAACGCAGCGGACTTGTGGATTATCGCTGCACCATACTTCGGCAAAAGCACGGGGAAAACGTGCTATCCTCGCCCTGCCGCCTTACCTACCCACAATATATTATAAAGGCACTGATGAGCTTTTTAAGCGTCAATGCGCTGCTTGTGCTTTTGTTTTCGTTTGTGCTTACCTGTATGGGCAGACTGCACTGGACATGGGCAGTGCTTACCGCTCTCTTTTCGCTATGCAGTGTTTTTTTGCGCGCGTTTCTTGCATACCGCGCCGACCGTTCGCTTAAGCGGTTTAACGAGCTTTCGGTACCCACCGCCCAGGTGATACGCGGCGGGGTGACCAGCCGCGTGGATTCCTCGCAGCTTGTGCCGGGGGATCTGATCCTTCTGCGGGTGGGCGACCGCATCTCCGCCGATGCGAGGCTCGTTGAATGCAGCGGTCTTCGCTGCGACGAATCGGTTCTTACGGGACGCACGATGCCCGGGTTAAAGCGCGCGGATGTGCTTTTGCCCCCCAAAACCCCCACCGCCGACCGTATTAACATGGTACATATGGGCTGCGATGTGATATCGGGCAGTGGGCGCGCGGTGGTAACCGCCACGGGGATGCAGACCGAGCTTGGCAAGCTGATTGCCTCAATGTACGGGGAGCGCGAGTCGTATACGCAAAGGGGCAGTTTTTTTGAGCAGATGGGAACCGTGATGATCGGCGCAGCGCTTTTGTGTGTCGTTGCGGTTGTCGTTTACTCAGCGTTAAGCCACACCCCGTTTGGGGCGCTTAGCGATATCCTTGCCGCAATGGTATGTTCCTTAACACTGATTCCGCTTACCGCCGCCGAGACCGCCGTGGTGCGCATGGGGGAGCGTCGCCTTGCCCTGCGTCACGCGGTAATCAAACGAACGGGCACGCTGGAGGCTTTATCTAAGGTATCGATACTCTGCA
>JAEZDF010000120.1 GCA_023429685.1 Bacillota bacterium | reverse complement strand
CGATGCCAAGCGCAAGGTCTAGTGAGATGGAGCCGGTGGAGATTGCCTCGACGTTAAGCGACGAGTTTTCTCCCAGCTTCATCACCGCGCCCTTGCCAAACTGCTTTTCGATCTGTGCCAGTGCCGTATCCAAAGCCTTTTTCTTGTCCATTGTGTGTTACTCCTCCCGTTATGCCCCGCGCGGGGACGGTTTATCTCTGCCCTGCGCACCTGTTGATATCCATTTTACCCAAACCCCTGCGCCATCGTTAACGCGCGAGACTACTGTATTATCTTAACAATACCACATGTACTGTACCATAACACGGTCAGTTCCATGTGCCGCACACAATGCGGTCAAGGTGGTTGTAGTCCTGCTTTACCTGGATATCGGTAAAGCCGTTTTCCATCAGTATCGCTGCAACGCTCTCGCCTTGGTCGTGCCCAATTTCATACAGCAGCGTTCCGCCGGGCACAAGGCAGGATTTCCACTGTTTTGTAATCTCCCTATAAAAATGCAAACCGTCCTGCCTGCCGTCCAGCGCCTCGGACGGCTCAAACCGAACCTCGCGCTGCAGGGTCTTCATATCGGTTGTTTTTATGTAGGGCGGGTTGCTTACAATCACGTCGAACATCCCCGCAAGGCTTTGTGCAAGGGGACCCAGCACATCCGCCTTTACCGGCAGTACGTTTTGTGTCTCGTTTTTTTGTATGTTGCGCTCTAAGTACCCGTATGCGTCGTCGTACTTTTCCACCGCCGTAACCCGCGCATCGGGGTATTCCCGCGCTATGGCGACGGCGATGCAGCCGCTGCCGCTGCATAGGTCTGCGACCGAGGGGTTGTTTTTTTGCAGCATCCCCAGAACAGTAAGTGCCTCGCGCACCAGCAGCTCGGTTTCGGGGCGCGGGATTAGCACGCCCTCCCCCACGTAAACGGGGTAGCCGTAAAACTCCCACTCGCCAATCAGGTATTGCAGCGGCCAGCCCACCAGACGCTTTTGCACCGCCTCGGCAATCTGCTCCTGCTCCGTGTCGGTCAGCAGCATCTCACTGTGTAAAAACATTCCGCTACGCGAAACACGGCAGATTCCCTCTACCAAAAAGCGCGCCTCACGCTGCGGGTTTTCTATTCCATCCGCGGCAAGCTCCTTTTTTACGCTTTCAATTATCCTTTTTGTCGTCATGGCTATAACATTCCTTAATACGCTGTGCATAGACAGCTACTGAAGCTTCATATAAAAACCGTAACGGACTACGGCTTACCAGTTGTCGTCCTCGCCCTCGTGGGGGAGCACCGCCTTTAAGGAGGCAAGCGCCACCTCGAGCTGGCTGTCGTCCGGCTCACGGGTGGTCAGGCGTTGCAGTAAAAGCCCAGGGGCTGAGATGATGCGCATAACAATGTTGTCGCAGTGGCGTCCCGCAAGCTTGATGATCTCGTACGCGATGCCGACTACAACGGGCATTAGCGCAAGCTTGTACACCACCCGCAGAAGACCGTTGCCCCACGGCAGCACCGAAAACACGAGGATGCTGATAATGAGTACAATCAAAAGGAAGCTGGTTCCGCAGCGGGGATGAAAACGGGTATAGCCCCTTGCGTTTTCCACCGTCAGCTCTGCACCCGCCTCGTAGCACGCGATGCTCTTGTGCTCGCCGCCATGGTACTGGAACACACGCTGAATATCCTTCATCTTTCCAATTGCCGCAAGGTAGGCGACAAAGATAACGATCTTTACCACGCCCTCGATGATGGTCTTCCATCCGCCGAGGTCGCCCGCGAGGTACTCTATGAGCTTAACCAGATACACCGGCAGCAGCATAAACAGCCCCACCGACAGAATAACCGCGAGTACGCCCGCAAAGCCAGTGACAACGCCCATGAACTTGTCGCCCAGCTTCTCCTGTAATTTCTTCTCAAACTTCGAAGGCTCTTCGTCCTCAAAGCCCACCTTTTCGGCGGACTTCATCAGGCACTTGTAGCCAAGGCGCAGGGAGTCCACCAGGTTAAAGATGCCGCGTATAAACGGTGTTTTGCGAAACCATTTGCCTTTTTTCTCGCTCTCGGTGGGCCAGGTTTCTACGTCAATCTCGCCGGTAGGCAGACGGGATGCCATGGCGGTAAGCGAAACGCCCCGCATCATAACGCCCTCAATGAGTGCCTGACCGCCGATGGTCGTTTTCTTTTTCGTGCCGCATTGTTGTTTGCTCATAAGCTTATTGTATCCTTTCGGTGACTCGTATGTTCGGGTTTTGGGGACGGACTTAACCCGCCTCGCCGTTTTTGGCAACCGGCAGCATGATGGTAACTGCGGTTCCCCTGCCCTTTTCGCTTGTAATAGATAGGCTGCCGCCGTGCATCGCGACGATCTCATCCGCGACCGCAAGCCCGATACCAGAGCCGCGGCGGGAGGAAGCGCCCTTGTAAAACTTCGTTTTTACCTTTGGCAGATCCTCGGCGCTGATGCCAACGCCCGTATCGCTGATGGTGATATAGATCTCCTTTTGCTGTACGCTTTCCCGCGCTGTTATGGTGATGTTGTCGCCGCTGTCGGAGTACTTCAGCGCGTTGTCGATGATGTTGACAAACACCTGCCTTAGCCGGTTGCGGTCGCCCAGTACGGGGCTTAACGATTCGGGCTCTATGTAGTGGAAGGACACGCCCTCGCGCTGTGCGCGCTGGGTAAACATCAGCACCGCCTCGCCAAGCTCCGCCAAGATATCCAGCCTTGTTTTCGCAAGCGTCAGCCTGCCGCTCTGCATGCGGGAAAAATCAAGCAGCTCCTCTACCATGCCAGACAACCGTTCGGTTTCGTTTACGATAACCCGCATACCCTTTTCGCGCATCTGGGTTTCGTCGGGCGCACTGCCCTCTAGGGTCTCTGCCCATCCTTTAATGGCGGTAAGGGGGGTACGCAACTCGTGGGAGACGGAGGAGATAAAGTCGTTTTTAATCCGCTCGGTCGCCGAAAGCTCTCCAGCCATATAGTTAATAATGTCACACAACTCGCCGATCTCGTCGTCGTACTTCTTTTTTAGGCGCACGTTAAAGTCGCCCGCCGCAATTCTGCGGGCGGTCGCGCCCACCTCGCCGACGGGTATGACGATAGACTTAATAAAGTAGGAGCTTGTAAATACGACAAAGAAGATGATGGCGATGCCAATTAGGGTTAAGACCGCCACAATCATCAGTATCTGCGCGTTGACAAGCTCAAGCGAGACAACGTAGCGCAGCGCGTGGTAGTACCTCGCCGAATCGGGCACCATCACGGTCACCGCCATAAACGGCTCGCCGCCCGGTAATACACCGGTAAACGTCCCATAGCGGGAGGAGGACTGCACCGCCTCCTCGTAATCGGGCATGGCGACGTGTTCCTCTGAGCGAAAGCCGCTCGATGTAATGGCAACGCGACCGTTTGCGCTGATTGCCATTAGCTCCATTCTGTCCTTGTGCTCAAAGTTTTCCACCGTGCTGCGAATCTCGGCGTCCACATCCACCCCTGCAGATTCAGACGCCTTGGTGAGTACGTTTAGCACCGTGTTTGCCTGCGTATCGAGCGCCTGCTTGACGCTGATGTAGTAATAGCTGCGGATGCCGATTCCAAACACAATCTCGATAACGACAAGAATGGCGAGAATTACCCCGAGGTTGTTAAAAAGCCAGCGCTTTGTAATGCTTTTCATCCCCTGTCATTCTCCCCCCTTTCCTTGTCTGTGCTGACACGATGACCTACGCGGTCCACTTATAGCCGTAGCCCCACACCGTAAGGATGTGTTTGGGGCTCGACGGCTCGTCTTCAATCTTCATGCGCAACCTGCGGATGTTCACATCCACAATCTTTACGTCACCAAAGTATTCGTCACCCCACACCTTGGCGAGTATCTCCTGACGCTCCATCGCGGTGTTGGGGTTTTTCATAAACAGCTCCATGATCT
>JAEZDF010000097.1 GCA_023429685.1 Bacillota bacterium | reverse complement strand
GATATTACGTAGATACAGTAGGGCGGAATAAGAAGCAAATACAGGAGTATATCAAAAAGCAATTGGAGGAGGATGAGCTTTCGGATCAAATGAGTTTAAAGGAGTATACAGACCCGTTTACGGGTAGTAAGAATACCAAGGCATAAAACAATACCCCTTTAGGGGTTGCCCGAAAAAGCAATGCGGGTGGCAGACCTTTCGGAACCCCTTTAGGGGTATTGTCTGTATTATGCCCTTCTAGGGCTTTTCATGCCTCCGGCTTAGCCGGAGGTTTTGACTGGAGTTTTTTCGCCTCGTTATTCTATGGGAGCAACCGGTCTTGCTTCAATATAGCCGCGGTAGCCCATTGGCGCAAGCTGAAAACGCGGTGCGAGATTGGGTGCCCACTTGTAGCCATACAGCGTCGGGTCAAAGCGGTCGATGTGCTGAGCTACCTCGCCGATTGACTCCATAAACGTCGAATCCTCATATGGCTCACCCTGAAAAATCATCATGGTGCAGGGTGGCAGCTCCACCAGTTCATATCCATCGGGAATCTTGTTGCTGTAATCAAGCCCAACCTCAACCCCCTGAACATACCGAGAGGTTCCCTTGGCAATCAGATGGTCGGGCAGCCACATGCCAATCGGCTCATACAGCGCCTCTTTTACACTGGATAACACCGACCACACGTCGCAGCCCACCTCCTCGCAGTAGGCAAAATACTCGGTTGCCTGTATTCCGCGCTTTAACAGCACTTTTCGTGCGGGACGTTCCACCACCTGAACAAAGATGGATTTTGTGCTCTGATTTTCGCTCACACTAACAGCTCCTTTGTTGTAGATTCGGTAGAGATTCAGCGCACTCTGCGGCAAAAACAGCTTGATAGGCGGCGTGTATTTGCTGTACCGCTTTGGGGAGATACCAAACGCCTTAGAAAACGCCCGCGTAAACCCCTCATGCGAGTCAAAAACAAAATCCAGCGCCACATCAAGCACCTTAACATCCCGGTCTCTCAGCATCAAAGCGGCGTTGGTCAAACGCAGGCTGCGAATATACTCAAACGGCGCAATCTGTGTTGCTTCCTTAAACAGCTTAGCGGCATGCCATGGCGAATATCCTGCCGCAGTGCCCAACTGCTTTAGTGTAATTCGGTCGTTGATGTGCTTAGCAATGTAATCCTGCATCCGCTGTGCCGCTTTCGCGGCTTCGAGATCATGCACGTGATTCTCCCCTTTCATCATAAGTATACAGGCAATGGAACCATGTTTCTTGACTTTGCTTGCGCCAATTGGTTTACATAACACAGCAAAGTCTGAGCTTTTCTTTTCTCTCATTGTAGCAAAGAAACAGTAAGATTTCTACCTGAAGACCGGCATGGCGGGTGTCGAAATAGGTTGAATTCACGCACCTTCGCTGCGGTCGCGTCATACTATGAAATAGCAATTAGCCATAGTGACGAAATCCGGAAGCCGTATGAGGACAACAATTACTCCGGCACTCATAATAAACAAAAGCGAGATGCACATGTTAGGCGGATAAGCTGCTGATAGAAGGGGGGAGAGTTTCTGGGAATTTTTCAGCGCAGGAGAATGAATGTGTTAAAAATCGAGGAGAGTTTTATGTGAATACCACTTTATTTCACGGGTTAAGCGGCAGAATTGTCACACCGTGCGACCCTTTATATAATAAAGACAGGCAGGGTTGGAATAGAGCGATACAAAAATTTCCAAAAACGATTAACTATTGCGCAAATACAAACGACGTATCCAATGCAATCAACTGGTCAACAAGAAACGGCATCCCATTGCGCATACGCAGCGGCGGGCATAATTATGAGGGCTACTCGAATGGAAACGGCGTACTTGTCATCGACGTAAGCGAGATGGACGCAATTCAGCTTGACGAACAGGCGGGTCTGGTGCGTATACAGCCGGGGGCACTCAACGAGCAGATATACAGTACCGTATCTTCTAGGGGCTACCCATTCCCGGGTGGGATTTGCCCAACGGTGGCGATAAGCGGATTTGCGTTGGGAGGCGGGTGGGGTCTATCCTGCCGATATCTGGGTCTGGGATGTGACAGCTTAGAGGAGATTGAGATTGTGGACTGTGCGGGAAGGATAATTGGAGCAAACCGACAATGCAATCCCGACCTTTTTTGGGCATGCAAAGGTGCCGGCGGAGGTAACTTTGGTGTGGTGACCGAACTGACGTTTCGTCTTCCTCCCCAAACCGACAACGTAACGCTGGTGCAGATTGAATATCCCAATGCCTCCAACTCTGAGATGGAGCAGTTCATTGATATTTGGCAGCGGTGGTTGGTCGGTCTCGACGAGCGAATCACCATGAGAGCGGGTCTCTATAATTCCTCCATAGAAGGCAGGGGTATTTATTGCTTAGGAATATTCTATGGCTCAGTTGCGGAGGCGGGGCAGATTTTACAGCCCTTTGCGGTAATACCCGGCGGTACGGTTTCGCTCGAGGAGTTGACCTTCCTTCAGGCGATTCAAATCATAGAACAATCGTATCCGTCTTCTGAAAAGTTTCAAAATGCCAATGGGTTTGTAAACAGGCAGTACAGTATGCCAGAGATAAAAAACATCGTGGAGCTGATTGACCAAAGGGCGGAAGGCTCCGTTACTGCCGCGGTGAGCCTATACGCCTTGGGGGGTAAGGTTCGGGAGGTCGCCCCCGGTGACACCGCTTTTTATTATAGAAACGCAGCTTATATCATGGCGATACAGTCGGTATGGGAAGACAACCAATACGCATGTGGCAACAGGCATTGGGTTTATGAGAGGTACAGGTACCTCAGAAGCATAACCGACGGCGCATTTGTGAATTTCCCTTACAACTGCTTAACGGATTATGCGAGTGAGTATTACGGAGAGAACATTGCAAGGCTTCGTCGCGTAAAATGCAGTTACGATTATAGGAATGTGTTTTGCTTCCCCCAATCGATACGATAATTGAGGATAACTATACGATGAAAGAAGGCTCTCACCTAAAAAGGCGAAAGCCTTTTTTGCAACACACGGGCTCGCATCAATGATTGATGCGAGCCCGTGTGTTGCCGCAAATAGGTGT
This sequence comes from Bacillota bacterium, assembly GCA_023429685.1. GTDB lineage: Bacteria > Bacillota > Clostridia > Oscillospirales > Ruminococcaceae > Acetanaerobacterium. The sequence goes on along the minus strand of JAEZDF010000097.1, from coordinate 6,536 downwards.
TGGTTTGTCGGAAAAGCGGTTATTTTCTATGGCGCAATAGAAAATGTCTCCAAAACAAAGCAATTATCATCGTTTTTAATAGCCTGAGCTGACGGCGGTTATGTATAGTATAAGTGGAAACTATAGTTAATAAATCTGATTAAGGCTTATCGGTAAGCAGAAATGGACTAAACTATTTATTTTACATACAGTCCCTTGCACCAAAGATGGTTCGGCTGCAGTTTACAGATGTGCCGCAAACCGATATACTTATGAGAAAGAGAACGAAAAATGCAATAAAGCGGGAGGATAAGATGCGAATTTTGCGTCGGATTTTTCAACACACCGATTCCATTGTTTTTAAAATCAGCGCCGTCATTGCCTCTATTTTGGCGGTGATGATCTTGCTGCTGCTGTATTACAATATTTATTCCTACCGCATCGCGACAGAAAATGTGGAGGAGCAGCAGCGCCGCGTTATGAGTGTTCGCATTCAACAAATACGCGCAGTGTTTTCTTCCGCTACAGCCACACTCAACGAGCTGGCTTTAGACAATCTTGGCAAGGTAAATGCATTTCAGGGCAGCGGTGACTTTAAAAAGTATATCTCATCCATGGACATGGCAGACATCCTTACAAAAAAAGCCGCTGGCAACACCGATATCTCCTGTTTGTATTTTGCCTATAAGGAAGAAAACATCTATCTGTTTCGCTACAACAGCGGGGTAGCATGGTCGCAAAAGTTTGAAATAGAGGATTACTTTCGCAGTAACACGCCGCTGCAAAACGATGCGGCGTTAGGCTCCTGGCACATTGTGCAGATGGCAGGGTCGTACTATTTGATGCAAAATTACAGCATCGGTCATGCTGATATTGGGGTCTTGGTCGCACTCGATAAATTTTTAGCACAGCCCGGTGAAATGGGGGAGAATCGCTCGGTTTATATGCTTACCGATGAGAGCGGTGCCGTACTTGCCACAGAAAACAAAGGCGACTTTCCAATTGGTTTGGCAATCGAAAACAGCAACGAATTGGTGTCCAATATTTATGCCGAGCACGCCGTGTTTACAGAGTCACTACCCGGCTATGGGCTGCGGCTTTCCTGCGCCATTGCGCGCAAGGACATTTACAGGGGCGTTCAAACGATGCAGTTCATCCTTATCTTCATGGGGGTGCCGGCGCTCTTTACGGTTATTGCGTCTAGCCGGTATCTAAACCGAAAGATCGTGCGTTCGGTCAAAAAGTTGATGGCTGCCACCGCGCAGATTGAGAGCGGCAACATTGATTATCAAATCCCAATTGATGCGACCGAGGCGCGGGAGTTCGCCGCGCTCATCGGCTCCTTCAACAGCATGACCGAAGAAATCAAGGACCTGAAGATTCAAACCTACGAGGAAACGTTGGAACGAAAGAACGCGGAACTGAAATATCTGCAGATGCAGCTGCGTCCACATTTTTACCTCAATGCAATTACCACCATTTCAAGCCTTTCTATGAATGGAAAGAATGAGCAGATTCAGCAGTTTGTTGCGGCACTCAGCGCGTATCTGCGTTATTTATTTACCGATAATCAGCATCAGGCTACCATAGCAAGCGAGGTACAGCATGCGGTGGATTTCATAAAGCTGCAGCAGATTCGCCATCCCAACCGTATTTTTTATTACCACTCGGTCGAACCGGGCGTAGCAGAGATCCCGGTACAGAAGCTTTTGTTTCAAAGCTTTGTTGAAAATATCTTTAAACATGCGTTTGACGGAGAGAGTGGGATATCGGTATTTATTCGCGCACAAAAGATACAAAAGGACGATGAGACGTTTGCACTCATTACAATTGAGGACACCGGCTGTGGATTTCCGGCTTCATTGCTACAAGGCTCGCCCGGGGAGATGGAGAGCGTAGGTATTGCAAACATCTCCAAAACCTTGGCGCTTACCTATGGACGCGAAGGTCTGCTTGGGCTCTCCAACAACGAGCAGGGTGGCGCGCAGGTAGATATCTATATCCCGCTGCCCGTGCCGCAATAAAAAGCGTTAACGAGAGAAGACGACTAACGATATCAATTAGCGTAGAAGCAAGGCTTCTTCTGCGGCAGAGCGACACCGCTCTTTTTCATGGCGTTTTGTGCCTCCCGCGGCACCCGGAGCCAGAAAGGTATGGTCAAAATGATGAATATTCTGATTGTGGATGATGACATTCCAACCACGCAGGCGATTTCTACTTCGCTTGATAAAATGCCGCTACAGCTGCAGTTTGTTTATGTTGCTTATAATGTGGTGGCTGCCAAAAGCTTAATTAAGCAGCACGAGATCGATATTGTTATTTGCGATATAGAAATGCCCAAATATTCTGGCATTCAGCTTATTGAATGGGTGAGGGAGCAAGGCTACGACATCGAATTTATCTTTCTTACCTGCCATGCCGATTTTGGCTATGCCACCAAAGCGCTTCAGTTTAAAGCCGATGCGTACATTACCAAGCCGCTGGATTTTGCTGTTTTGCAGAATGCGCTTACCCAGGTGGTGGAAAAGATTCTTTACCGTCGGGAGTTAAAGCGACGCAGCGAGCTTGGCGAGTTGTGGTTAGACAATAGAACCCGCGTGGAAAACGCGCTGTGGCGCGAATTGTTGTTTTCAGATGCAATGGTAACCCTCCAAAACAGTAGAACTTATGAAGAGCATCGAAAGGCAAACATCAATCTGGAGGGGATATACCGACTGGTACTGTGTTCGGTCATGGAAGCGCAGATAACCGAGCAGCACTGGGATATTACTACCTTTCGCTACGCAGCGGGGAACATTGCGAGCGATATTCTATTTGGAGCACCCAACAACCCTAGGGTGTTCGATTACAGCCACAATGGCCGCATCTATATCACCGCTGCGGTAGACGATAAAAGCGAACACATCCTCACGCGTTGTGAGAGCCTGTCAAAGGCCTATCAGAGCTATCTGCAGTGTGGTGCCATTGTATATGTTGGACCTGAATGTGCAATTAACGAGCTGTCTTCGCAACGTCGCATATGGGAGCAGACCGACGAAAACAACGTTGCGCGCAGCATTGCTGTAGTAACGCTGACAGAGCAGGTTGCGGTGCTTGGCACCCCCGACGCGCTGGATGTGGAGCGTGTACAGGAGCTATTGGGGCAGGGCAATGCAATTGAGGCGGTTAATCAGCTGCGCAAAACCTTGGAAAAGGCAAACGACAAAGGGTTGCTTTCTGCTCAAACGCTGCACAGCGCACATCAGGACTATATGCAGGTTGTTTTTTCCTGCCTTTACAAAGAGAATATCCTTGCGCATGAGCTGTTTTTAGAGGAAGGTGCAAAGCAGTTGGAACGCACCTGTGAAAACTCTCTTTTTGATCTGCTCAAATGGGCAAGCTTTGCCACCCAAAAGACGGTGGAGACCATTGCACAGGCGCGAAAAAGCGAAACGATTGTGGAAAAGATAAAACGCTTTGTCGAAGAAAATTCTGGTTCGGAGCTAAGCCGAGAAGACATTGCCCGGCACGTGTATCTATCCCCCGACTATGTGGCAAAGCTTTTCAAAGCAGAAACCGGCTACTTTTTAAAGGACTATGTAAACGAGCGAAAGATCCACAAAGCAAAGCAGCTGTTGACAGAGGGAGAAATGAACATCAGCGAAATTGCGGGTGCTGTTGGGTTTGATAACTTTTCGTATTTTTCCACCCTGTTTAAAAAGAGCACAGGTCTTTCGCCCAGCCAGTATAAAAAACAGTTATGAATATCGCGCCCGGGCATCCGGCTCGCCTGTGTTTTTGTTAATGGGGGCAACAATTACGGTAAATAGAAAACTCACTGCGGATAATCAAAAGCACCAGGGGCAATCCTTCTTTTATAATAAGGTTAGCAGATTCCCGCTAAACGGCGGGGACAGAATGAAGGAGGAATACTATGAAAAAGTTAAAGTTTTTGTCATTGCTACTGGCCCTGGTCCTGTGCTTATCGGCACTGTCTGGGTGTGCAACCCCGGCACAGAGCAGCAGCGAAGGCAATACGCCATCCAAACCCACAGCAGATGTGGAAACCGTTGTTATGTATCTGATAACCTTCAATAACATCCCCGATGATTATACTCGGGTGTCCAATGCCATCAACGAGCATATCGCAAAAACCTATCCCGATGCCAACGTAGCACTGGATCTTCGCCTGTTTAGCCCAGCGGATTACGACAACAAGATTAAGCTGGCGATGCAGAGCGGTACCCAGATGGATCTGTTCATTCCGCTTGATCTCCAGACGTACATTGCTCAGAACATGTGCATGGATATCAGCACCCAGCTCGAGCAGTACGGCAAGGGTCTGACCGAAGCGCTTAACCGTGATTTTGGTGAGGACGCGTTTGGCGTGGTGTCACAAAAGGGCGGCGTGTATGGTGTACCGATCAACAAAGCGGTTGTTATTACCCCCACCCTTTCTTATAACAAAGCAATGCTAGAAGCAACCGGCCACAGCATCGATGATATCAACTCGGTACGCGACCTTACACCGGTTTACGCTAAGGTAAAAGAGCTATACCCCGATGTTTATCCCTTTGCACCCACCAACATGCAGGACTCCTACGTTTCCCTTCTGTGGGCAGGCGAGAAAAAGGTTGATCGTCTCGGCGAATCCAACTATGCCGCTGTAGCCGTGGGTGACGACAGCACCGTTGTAAACTTCTTTAACACCGACATCTTCAAGGAATATTGTCAGCTTATGCGCGATTGGTATCTCGCAGGCTACGTTCCTCAGGATATGGCGACCTCCACTACCGTTGCCGCCGAGTATGCAGCAGCGGGTCGTATGTTCAGCAGCTGGGCATCCTATTCCGGCATTAAATCTCAGAGTGACGACAGCGTGTTTAACATGCTCGTTGGAACACAAGATTTTGGCTCCAAGTGGATCGCTCCCGCTTATATGGACACCAAAACCAGCGGACTTTCTATGTGCGTTTCCTCTACCAGCAAGGTGCCCGATGCGGCCGTTAAGCTGCTTGACATTGTCTATACCGACGAATTTGTCATTAACACCATCCTGTATGGTATTGAAGGCACCGACTATGTAAAGGTAAGCGACCATGTTGTGGCGTTCCCCGAGGGTATGGACGCAAACACCGTACCTTATACCGCATATCTGTGTAACGGCGTTATCGGTTCCGAGCGTCTGCAGTGGGTAATGACCAGCGAAGAGCAGTATGAGGACAAGAACGCTGCACTTGAGATGAACAATACAGCAGAGAGATCGCCCTTCTACGGCTTCAACTTCGATGCCGCTAATGTAGTTAACGAACTCACCGCTATCTCTAACGTAATTAACCAGTATTATCCCGGGCTTGTATGCGGCAGCGTTTCGCCGGACGAAGCCATCCCTCAGTTTGTAAAAGCGCTCGAGGATGCGGGTATCAATAAGGTAATTGCAGAAAAACAGGCACAGCTTGATGCTTGGGTAGCAGCCAACAAATAACCATACAACATGCAAAATGAGGTTGAACGGTCAGCCTCATTTTGCTTTAGGAGAACCATTATGATAAACACAGTTGCGAAACGACCGACACACAGTCAAAGCGCTAAGCGCCGCGCAGGCAAAAAGAACCTGACGCTGCTGTTGATTGCCGTGCCGGGGCTTGTTTACTTACTGATTAACAATTACATCCCCATGATGGGTATCTTCATTGCCTTTAAGCAGGTTGATTACTCCAAGGGCATCTTTGGCAGCGAATGGGCAGGGCTTAACAACTTCAAGTTCTTATTCCAAACCAAAGAAGCTTGGGTCATGATTCGAAACACAGTGCTCTATAATGTGACTTTTATTATTTTGGGTGCGATAGTTGCAGTGCTTATTGCCATCTTGATGAACGAAGTAAGTAAATACTTCTGCTCTAAGTTATTTCAGTCCGGGCTAATCTTACCCAATCTGATCTCCATGGTGGTGGTGGCATACCTTGTGTATGCGTTCCTGAATCCCGAAACAGGTCTTGTAAACAAAACTATCTTAAGCGCACTAGGTAAAGATAGCGTGAACTGGTATACAGAGGCCAAGCATTGGCCCTTCATTTTGGTGCTGGTGCAGATGTGGAAATCGGCAGGATATTCTTCCATCATCTATATCGCCAGTATCTCGGGCATCGACAAGGGGCTGTACGAGGCAGCTCGATTGGATGGCGCGGGTAAGTTTAGGCAGATTATGAACATCACACTACCCCAACTAAAACCCACCATCATTATGTTAACGCTCATGAGCGTGGGACGACTGTTCGCTTCTGACTTTGGTCTGTTTTATCAGGTGCCTATGAACTCTGGCGCCCTGTTTAACGTAACGCAGACCATCGACACCTACGTCTACCGGGGTCTGATGAACTACGGAAACATCGGAATGTCCAGTGCTGCGGGTCTGTTCCAGTCGGTGGTGGGCTTTGTGCTGGTGGTAGGTGCCAACTGGATTGTGCGCAAAATCGAAGCCGACAGCGCTTTGTTCTAAAGGAGAGAATACAATGGGCAAATTAGAAACAAGAGGCGAGCGAATATTTCGCATTTTTTCGCTGGTGATTCTTGCAATC